>JAUIGO010000040.1 GCA_030429955.1 Bacteroidia bacterium | reverse complement strand
ACGAAAATGGCGTTTTTAAATCCTAAAAAGAACATTAATACGGTTACCACTAAAATAACTCCAAAAATGATATTATTTACTAAGTCATCAACCTGACCAATGGTTACTGATGACTGATCGTTAGCAATAGTTACTTTTAAGTCCTGAGGGAAAATGTTTTTTACTGCATTATCTTTGATAACTCGTATTTGCTCTGCAGCTGCTACCATGTTTTTCCCAGCACGTTTTTTTACATCAAGCATAACTACAGGATCGCCAAATTCACGTGCATAGGTTGTTTTATCTTCTTCTTTAAAGGTTACTGTTGCTACGTTTTTAAGATAAATAGCATCACCATTTTCAGATTTTACTACAAAATTTTCAAGATTTTTAGGTGATACGATTTCACCTAGAACACGAATGGTACGTCGTTGCCCACTAGCTATTAAATTACCAGCAGACATGGTAACGTTGCCATTATTTATAGCGCCAATAATATCGCTGAAGGTTACTTGTGCTGCCATCATTTTATAGATGTCTACAGCAACTTCAACTTCTTTCTCTTGTGCGCCACGAATATCTACCTTTTTAATTTCTTGTAAATCTTCAATTTCATCTTGTAGGTATTCGCCATATTCTTTTAATTTTTCAACAGGATAATCTCCAGAAATATTAATATTTAGAATTGGCATTTCTTCAGATAAGCTCAATTCAAATACATCTGGTTCTACTTTGGCGCCATTAAAGGTTGGCCAATCTTCGCCAGAAGTTTCGGTATCTATTTCGTCTTTTACCTTTTGTTTAGCTTGGTCTACTGTTATGTTTTCATCAAACTCGACCACAAGCATAGAGAAATCTTCTTGAGATGTTGAGGTTATTTCAACCACATTACTAACAGTTTTTAATTTATCCTCAAGAGGGTCTGTAATAAGCTTTTCAATATCTTCGGCAGTGTTTCCGGGAAATACAGAGCTTACGTAAATTTTAGTTTCGTTTACTTCTGGGAAATTTTCTCGAGGCATATCAAAAAATGCCGAAACACCAAGATAGAAGAATACAGCAATAAGCACATACATCGTGGTTTTATTGTTGATAGCCCATGATGAGAAACCAAATTCCTTATCGACTTGTTTTTTCTTTTTAGTAGTCATTAGTTTGTAGTTTTTTGGTCTTTAGAAAGATTGATAACCTTTACTGTCTGTCCATCTTTTACGCTTCTGGCTCCTTCTTGTATAATTTCATCTCCATTTGCAATACCTTCTAATACTTCAATTACATCACCTTGTGTTTTTCCGGTTTTTATAATGGTTTTAGTAGCGACACCTTCTTCATTACCATTTTTATTATTAACTACATAAACGTATTGTTCACCTTCAGCATTTTCTGAGATAATGCTTTGAGGCACTAAAAGCGCTTTTTCATTTGTATAGTCGTTAATTTTAAGTTTTGCGGTAAGATTTGGTTTGATAGATTTGTCTGAATTTGGAATACCAACCTCTACTTTAAAAGTTCTGTTTGCTGGTTTAATATAATCACCTGCTTGACGGATTTCTGTTTCAATGGTTTTTCCTAAAACAGGAAACTCCACTATTACATGTTTCCCTTTAATAACATCTGAAATATAACTTTCTGGAACATCTGTTTCAATATACATATTGTTAAGATTTACAATACGCATTAAAGGTGTTTGTCCTGCACCAACAACACTACCTTGTTCGGTTAAGACATCGTCAATAGTTCCTGAAAAAGGTGCTCTAACAGTTGTTTTTGCAATTTGTTGTTTTAGTTGATTAACTGCTTCAACTTGAGATTCGTAAGTAGATTTAGCTTGTAAGTACTGTATTTCGCTACCAATGTTTTGTTCCCAAAGTCGTTTTTGGCGTTCAAAAGTTGTTTTGCCTAAATCTGCTTGAATTTGTAATTGTGCTAATTGTTGGCTTAAGCCACCATCATCAATTTTTGCAAGAATTTGTCCTTTGTTTACTTTTTGCCCTTCTTTCACATATACATTTGTAAGAATACCATTGTACTCAGGAGTGATAACCAATAAGTTTTTTGTGGTTACATTGCCTTGTATTTCCAGCATGTGCTTAAACACTTCTTGTTTGGCAGTAAATGTTGTAATTAATGGTACATTTTTAACCGTATCTATTTTTGAGATAGCGTCATCCAATTGTTTTATTTTATCATGGATAGTTTGTTGTTCATTTACCAATTCGGCTCTTTTTTGGCGAATAGTTTCTAAATTATTGCTTTTTAAAACGTTTTCCACTGAGTTTTTTTTCTTTTCGCCTCCACAAGAAGCTAAAGCAAGAACTAAGATTAATAATGTTAATGTATGTTTCATTTTATAGTGTTTTCTTGATTGATTAATTTTTTGGAACCTCATTAAGTACTGTTTCTAAAGCTGCTTTTTTATTTATCACATCTAGCATGGCTTGCAGTAATTCTTGTTGGGCAGTATATAGTTGGGTTTGTGCCTGACGTAAATCGAAACTTGAACTTATGCCTTCAAAGAATTTTACTTGATTTTTTTTCTCAATCCGTTCAGCAAGATTTAAGTTTTCTTGTTTGTTTTGATAATCTTCAATAGCGAATTTATACTCGCTTTTTGCATTTGCAATTTGTAGTTTTAGTTGTTGCTCGGTTTCAGTTAAATCATCCTTGGCTTTTTCAAGGTTAATTTTTGCACGTTGGGTTGCAGCAGTTCGCATTCCTGAGCTAAAAATAGGAATGTTCATACTTACACCTAGTAATGATGATCCAAACCATTTTTGTGAGTTTTGCAAAAACTTAAAGGTGTCATTGTTGCCAGAATAACCTCCATTAATAAAAGCGTTTAATGTTGGTAATGCTTTACTTTTTTCTAATTTTAAAAGTAGTTCTTTTGATACCTTGTCGTTGGCAGCAATTTTGTAATCAACAGTTTGCTCAACACTTTCATCAGCATCCAATAGACTAATCACTATGTTTTGTGAGGTTAAGCTGTTTAAGTTGTCTGTAAGTTTAATGTCAGTATTTAAATCAATACCTAAAGTAATATTAAGCATTTTGTAAGCTAGAGACTTTAAACGCTGAGTATTGGAAAGGTTGCTTTTAAGCCCAGAAAGCGTTATTTGCAATTGTTCTACGCTTTCTTCTTCGCCAAGACCGTTTTCGTAAATTTTTGTGGTTTCGTTCAAGTTTTTTTCAAGAACAGTAATGTTTCGTTCAAATATTTTTACGCTTTCTTCAGCCAACAATACATTTCCATAAGCATTTATGGTAGCTTTTCTTACCTCTAAATCGGTTTTTTCTTTAGCATTTTTAGAAATTTCCAAGAATACTTTAGCCGATTGTAAGCCAACCAAATATGAACCATCAAATATTTTTTGATTCAATGTTGCTGTAGCATTCATGGTCTGCTTTGTGCCAAAAGCAACTTCAGCAAAATCTCCTGGACTCCCTCCAAAAAATTCGGCTGGAATAAGTGAAACTTGTTGCTTTAACCAATGATTATAATCTATAGTTGCGCTTATTTGTGGTAAACCAGACGCAATGGTTTCCCATTTTTGCTGTTTGGCAGCCTCAATATCACGTTGTGCGTTTTTTGCAGTTCTATTATTTTCTAATGCAAAATCTATGGCTTCCTGTAAACTTAATGTCTGTGGAATTTCTTGTGAATATACAACCGTAGTTAATAGAAAAAATAAAATATAATGAATGTTCTTCATTCTTTTTATGATTGATTAGTGTTTATAAATTGTGTTAATATTTCCAATCCTTTTGATGTACAAATGGCTCTTAAATGGTATTCTAAAAAAAGTTCCATGAGCGCATTCATTGAGAAGTTTTCTAAAGGAAAAACATCTTGATCTTTCAAAGAGGTCATACTATTAAAGTAAATTCTTGAAATGAAATCTATGTTAATAGAGTCTCTATACAAACCCTGTTTTACGCCTTTCTCTAAATTATCTTTAACGCAACTAAGCATTTTTTCTAACTGCTTCTTCTTTAAAGTCCCAGAAATTTTCGGATAATATTTTTGAAGCTGATATTGAGGAGAGGACTTCTCATCCTTTAAATGAGTCATTACAAATTTTTTAATTTCGTAAACCTCTTCAATAGGATTTTTTTCTAATGCGCAAATACAGTCAATGCCATGAGAAATCATATTGAACATTGATAATGTTGTGGCCTCAACCAACTTTGTTTTATTATCAAAATGCTGATAAATTGTTTTCTTGGAAATACCCAAAGCGTTAGCAATATCATCCATTGTAACGCTTTTAAAGCCATAGCTTAAAAACAAATCTGCCGATTTATGTATAATTTTTTCTCTCATAATAAGGTGCAAAAGTACGAGAGGAAACTTTAAAACCAAAAAAGTTTCCAAAGTTTTAATAATTATTTAACATTGCTTTTTATAAGCGTGCTATTTTTTATTTCTAATTACTTTATTTTAGCGCCATGTTAACTATAAAAAAATATCAAAAAGCGTTTGTAAATTATTTAAATGAATTTGCTACGCCCAAAGCACCAAATAGTTTGTATGAGCCTATTGAGTATATTTTAGGCTTGGGCGGAAAACGCTTACGTCCTTTACTTACATTAATGACAACCGAAATGTTTAATGATAATTATGAAAAATCATTAGATGCAGCTTTAGCAATTGAAGTATTTCATAATTTCTCACTAATTCATGATGATATTATGGACGATGCACCTTTGCGCAGAGGGCAACAAACTGTTCATGAAAAGTGGGATTTAAATACAGGTATTTTATCAGGAGACGCTATGTTAATTTTAGCGTATCAACTGTTTGAAAATTATGAAGGCGATACATTTAAAGCTTTGGCTAAGCTGTTTAGTAAAACCGCTTTAGAGGTTTGTGAAGGACAGCAATATGATATTGATTTTGAGACCAGAAACGATGTTACTATTCCTGAATATTTAAAAATGATAGAATACAAAACGGCTGTTTTGGTAGGTGCAGCAATGAAAATGGGAGCTATTGTTGCTAAGGCATCAATTGAAGATCAAAATAGAATTTACGATTTTGGAAAAAACCTTGGCATCGCATTTCAACTTCAAGACGATTACTTAGATGCTTATGGTAATCCAGAATCTTTTGGGAAACAGGTTGGTGGTGATATTATTGAAAACAAAAAAACCTATTTATTTTTAAAGGCACTAGAGTTGTCAGACACTAATCAAAATCAAGAATTAGTGAAGCTGTACAATGATTGCAATTCAAATAATGAAGATAAAATTGCTAAAACAAAACAGATTTTTGATGCTACAGGAGCTTCAATGGCAACAAAACAGATTATAGAAGAGTATACAGAAAACGCTTTTAAACTTTTAGATACCATAAGTATTTCTTCAGAAAAGAAAGCACTATTAAAACAATTCGGAATCGCTTTAATGAATAGAAAAGTTTGATGGCATTTCCTAAAAATTTCGACGAGTTAATCACTCAAGCTAGTAGCGAAAACTTGTATGTTAAACTTGTAAGGCAACTTAACAAAGATTTTTTGTTAGCCAATATTGATCTTGATTTTGAAGAAGACATTTTGCCAACTAGCCTAAAATATATTTTACAAGACACAGTTTTTAAACTCATACAAGAAAAATTTGCCGAGTACCTTAACGTACTTTACATTATTGATGTGCCAGAACATAAAGTAAAACAATTAGATGGAAACGACGTAGTAGAGCTTTCAGAACAAGTTACGTTTTTAATTTTACAGCGCGAATGGCAAAAAGTTTGGTATAAAAATACTTATGGTAGTTGAGCTTGCCTAAACTAAAAATAAAATCTAAAAAATGGCATCCAAGGATCCGCAAAAATGCTTTTATCTTCATCGTATAAAACATCATATCGTATGCCAATTGTCACATTTCCCGTTCTATAGCCTGCACCTAAATAAAGTGCTGGATACCAATAATTGTCATCTGCATTTGCAACAAAATTCTCGTCAAAATCTCTATTCACATTAAGCTCTTCAAATTCAGCCGAAAGTTGTAATGCTTCAATAGGATTAAACAAAGTAATTGCACTCGCTCCTATAATGGTAGATTTATACCAATCTTTGCGTTTAGCATAAGTGGCATTCAGCCCTATTCCAGCTGCAAATTGACTGTTAAACTCGTAAATGGCACTCGGAGCAATGGTTCCACTAAAAAAATTATTGCCAAAGCTTAATCCTAAGCCACCACCAAACCTTACGTTGTTCCAAAAAGAAACGCTTTGATCTTGCGCATTGATTATATAAGAATTAAAGCAAATAAACAGTAAAACAAATGCCGATTTTAAAAGGGATTTAGCAGGTTTTTTCATAGTAAGTTTAATTTATGGATATGTAGAATATAAATATACTAAAACAACATCTAATTTTGGTAAAAGTTGTATTTTTGAAAAAATTTTGTTGAAGCGATAACGTCTCAAAAAAAATAATGGATAAATATTCCTTTTTAAACGCGGCACATACAGCATACTTTGCTGATTTATACGAACAATATTTAGAAAACCCAGATTCTATTGAACCTAGTTGGAGGGCTTTTTTTCAAGGCTATGATTTTGGAAGTGAAACCTATGGATTAAATGGAGAAATAACTGAAGGTGTTTCTACGCAAATTCCAGAGCATGTTCAGAAAGAATTTCAGGTTATAAAACTTATTGATGGCTACCGAAGCAGAGGTCATTTGTTTACAAAAACAAATCCAGTTCGTGCCAGACGTAAATATGAACCAAGTCTTGATATTGAAAATTTCGGACTTACTCAAAACGATCTAGACACAACTTTTAACGCTGGAGAAATTTTAGGAATTGGAGCACAAACCCTTCGTGAAATTATTAGCCATCTTGAAGCTATTTACTGTGATGCCATTGGTGTTGAGTATATGTATATCAGACAACCTGATGAAATAAAATGGATTCAAGACAAACTTAACAGTAATGATAATCACACCATATTTTCACCAGACCAAAAAAAGCATATTCTTAAAAAGCTAAATGAAGCAGTGTCTTTTGAGAATTTTTTGCATACCAAATATGTTGGTCAAAAACGATTTTCACTTGAAGGTGGAGAATCACTTATTCCTGCGCTTGATACATTAATTGAAAAAGCCTCAGAATATGATGTTAAGGAGTTTGTCATGGGAATGGCACATCGTGGTCGTTTGAGCACACTTACTAACATCTTTGGAAAATCTGCAAAAGATATCTTTAGTGAGTTTGATGGTAAAGATTATGAACAAGAAGTTTTTGATGGCGATGTAAAATATCATTTGGGATGGACCAGTGATAGAGTTACAGACAGTGGTAAAAAAATCAATTTAAATATCGCGCCAAACCCTTCACACCTAGAAACAGTAGGAGCTGTAGTGGAAGGTATTGTACGTGCAAAACAAGACGATAAATATCCAGATAACCCATCACAAGTATTGCCAATTATTGTACACGGAGATGCAGCAATAGCTGGACAAGGATTGGTTTATGAAGTTGTGCAAATGGCTCAATTAGAAGGGTATAAAACTAATGGAACCATACATATCGTTGTTAATAATCAAATCGGATTTACAACCAATTATCTTGACGCTCGTTCAAGTACATATTGTACAGATGTTGGTAAAGTTACACTTTCTCCTGTACTTCATGTAAATGCTGATGATGCAGAAGCAGTAGTTCATGCTGTGTTATTTGCATTGCACTTTAGAATGAAGTTTAAGCGCGATGTATTTATAGATTTATTGGGTTATAGAAAATATGGTCATAATGAAGGAGATGAACCAAAATTTACCCAACCATTATTATACAAAGCCATTGCAAAGCACGATAATCCTAGAGATATTTATGCGCAAAAGCTTATTGCAGAAGGTGTAATTGATAAGAGCTATGTTGAAAAACTTGAAAAAGAATATAAAGATTCACTAGAAGAAAAGCTTGAAGATTCTCGTAAAATTGAGAAAACAGTCATTACACCATTTATGGCAGATGAATGGAAAGGCTATGAATATGCTACTGAATCTGATATGATGAAGCCTATTGATACCACTTTCCCAAAAGAAGGCTTATCAAAAATTACGGAGGTTATTTCAAGTTTACCAAAAGACAAAAAGTTTATTCGTAAAATTTCTAGGTTAATAGAATCTAGAAAAGACATGTTCAATGAAGATAAGTTAGATTGGTCTATGGCAGAGCATTTAGCTTATGGAACATTACTTGAAGAAGGATACGATGTTAGAATTTCAGGTCAAGATGTTGAAAGAGGGACATTCTCACATCGACATGCAGTTGTAAAAGTTGAAGATAGCGAAGAAGAAATTATCTTATTAAACAATATAAGCAACAAACAAGGAAGGTTTTTTATCTATAATTCGTTGCTTTCAGAATACGGAGTAGTAGGTTTTGATTATGGTTATGCTATGGCCAGCCCAAAAACATTGACAATTTGGGAAGCACAATTTGGAGATTTCAGTAATGGAGCTCAAATAATGTTGGACCAATATATCTCAGCCGCTGAAGATAAATGGAAACTTCAAAACGGTTTGGTAATGCTACTACCTCATGGCTACGAAGGTCAAGGAGCAGAACATTCATCAGGTCGTATGGAACGTTATCTACAGCTTTGTGCAAAAGACAATATGTTTGTTGTAGACTGTACAACTCCTGCAAACATGTATCATTTGTTGCGTAAACAAATGAAAGCAAAATACAGAAAACCATTAATAGTGTTTACTCCAAAAAGTTTGTTGAGACATCCAAAAGTGGTATCAACAGTTGATGAATTTGCTAACGGAAGTTTTCAAGTATTAATTGATGATACTGATGCTAAGACAGAGCAAATAAAAACACTCGTTTTTGTGACAGGCAAGTTTTATTATGATTTATTGGAAGAAAGAGAAAATCTTAATAGAAGTGATGTTGCATTAGTGAGAGTAGAACAGTTGTTCCCATTGCCAACAAGTGCAATAAGAGACATATTAAAAAAATATAACAAAGCAGAAGATGTCGTTTGGGCTCAAGAAGAACCAAGAAACATGGGAGCTTATAGCCACATGTTAATGCATTTAGATGAAGCTAAAACCTTTAGGGCTGCAACACGAAGACCCTATGGTGCTCCAGCAGCTGGTAGTTCAGTTCGATCAAAAAAGAGACATCAACAAGTCATCGATTTTGTGTTTGATAAATCAAAGAATAACCAATATTAAAAAAATAACATCCAAAATATAAAATTGTAGCACATGATTTTAGAAATGAAAGTACCTTCGCCAGGCGAATCTATTACAGAGGTTGAAATTGCAACGTGGTTAGTTGAAGATGGTGATTATGTTGAAAAAGACCAAGCCATAGCTGAGGTTGATAGTGATAAAGCAACTTTAGAATTACCTGCTGAAGCTAGTGGAACAATTACTTTGAAAGCAGAAGAAGGTGATGCTGTTGAGGTTGGGCAAGTAGTTTGCTTGATTGACACTAGTGCTGAAAAGCCAGAAGGAGCTGAGCCAGCAAAAAAAGTTGAAAAAGTTGAAGCTTCAAAACCAACAGAGCAAGCGACAACTTCAAGTCAAACCTATGCAACAGGAACACCAAGTCCTGCAGCTAATAAAATTTTAGCAGAAAAAGGCATGGATGCTTCCAAAGTTAAAGGTACAGGAAGAGATGGTAGAGTCACAAAAGAAGATGCTGTTAATGCCGTGCCTTCAATGGGGCAAGCTATTAATGTAGATGGCAGAGGAAGTTCAAGAAGTAAAATGTCTATGCTTCGCCGTAAAGTAGCAGAGCGCTTAGTTGAAGCAAAAAACACTACAGCAATGTTAACCACTTTTAATGAGGTTGATATGTCTCCAATTTTTGCTTTAAGAAAAGAATATAAAGAAACTTTTAAAGAAAAGCATGGAGTTGGCTTAGGCTTTATGAGCTTCTTTACATTGGCAGTTGTTAGAGCCTTAAAAATGTATCCAGCTGTTAATTCTATGATTGATGGAAAAGAAATGATAAGTTATGACTTTTGCGATATCAGTATTGCAGTTTCTGGCCCAAAAGGTTTAATGGTTCCTGTGATTAGAAATGCTGAAAACTTAAGTTTTAAAGGCGTTGAAAATGAAGTGAAGCGATTAGCAATTAGAGCTCGTGATGGACAAATTACTGTTGATGAAATGACAGGAGGAACTTTTACCATCTCTAATGGAGGCGTTTTTGGAAGCATGTTGTCTACACCAATTATTAATCCACCACAAAGTGGAATTTTAGGCATGCACAATATTGTAGAGCGTCCTGTAGCTGTTGAAGGAAAAGTAGAAATCAGACCAATCATGTTCGTTGCATTATCTTACGATCACAGAATTATTGATGGTAGAGAATCTGTTGGGTTTTTGGTAGCAGTTAAAGAGGCACTAGAAAATCCTGTTGAAATTTTAATGGAGAATGATGTGAAAAAAGCATTAGAGTTATAGCATATCTTTTTTATAGTAATTAAAAAAGGGGTCATCTTAAAATTAAGATGACCCTTTTTTTCACAAAAAACTAACTAATATGTTGAAAGAAATAACAATGATTATAATAATGACTAATCCAATCATTAATATCTTACCAATAAGAGTTTTATGTTTCATAATAAATTTGGGGTTTATTCTTTAATGGTAATTGAAACTTAAGTTAGAAAGCCCTAAATTTTAAAACTTAGAGCCTTCATTTAACTCTCCCTAAACTAATTTTAAAACCTTATAATTAATAGCACTGTAAATATCTTGATTAAGTCAATACGAAACAATACGTAACTCTACGTATTTTTTGATGTTTTTTTGATTGAATAGGTATAAAAAATAAAAAACTTTGAATTTTACAACCCAAAGCTCTTTACCCTTATAAATAAGGAAATGATTAATAGCACTGTAAAAATCGGAAATAAAATAACACAAAACAATACGTAACTCTACGTATTTTTTAGGTCGTCTTCAGATATAAAATGTTCATGTTCTTTGGCAAAAAGAGACAAACTATTGGGCTTTGGAGCTAATTTGGCCTTTTTAATAATGTGGCTTTTATGCTTTTCAACCGTTCTATCTGAAATAAATAATAAGTCGCCAATTTCTTTTGCAGTTTTATTTTGCGCAATAAAATAAAGCACTTTTTTTTCAGTAGGAGTTAATGTTTCTAAAATTTTAGGTTTTTCTTCAGGCAACAGATAATCTGTTAATTGTTCACTAAAATAAGTTCTACCATTATTGACAGCTTCAATACAGTTTTCAATTTCAACAAGAGCAAACTCCTTTAAAATATAACCTGACACATTAAAAGATTGCGCTTGTATGTATAATGTTTCATCTTTCTCAAAGGTGATGAGGATGATTTTTGTTTTAATATTATTGTCTCTGCAAGCTTCGGCAATTTCAATGCCTGTCATTAGAGGCATTCTAATATCTAAAACAGCAATATCAGGTCTGTTTTTTAGTATTGAGTCATAGGCATGTTTTCCATTAGTTTCAGAGCAGATAACATTATAACCTTTTTCAAGGAGAAAGTCTTGAAGTCCTTTTAAAACAAGAGGATGATCATCAGCTATTAATATTGATGGTTGCATGTAGGGAAGTTTGGTTAGTTGCTATTTAGAGCTTAAGATATAAATATTTTTTTTCGTAGTCTATTATGGCTTTTCCTTTTTTTAAAATATCCGCTCCAATAATACCATGAACAGGTTTAGAATTATGAGCTGTAAGTGCTGTATTTACATGAGTTAAACTAAATAAAACAAGTACAGTTTTAGTGTCTTTCCATTTTCCAATGGTAAACTTGTTTTTTTCCGAAGTTTGGGTTTTCATATCTGTAGCTCCTGCTCCAGCAGCTTTTATGTCAGATTCTTCAACCTTTAACTTAAACAAGGTTGCAGTATCAAAATCTACACAGGAGTTGGATGCGCCTGTATCTAATATAAACAAGCCTTTTACACCATTTATTTTTGCTATAATTTCAAAATGATTTGTTTTAGTAAGGTGTAGTTTGATTTTTGTATAACCTTGTTTCAATAAAAAATCCTGTAACATATTATTCGTTTATTTTTCAAATATAACAATCAAAGCTTACTTTAGCTTCATGATTATTACAGATACTCACACACATCTTTACAGTGAAGCTTTTGATGACGATCGTGATGCCATGATAAAACGAGCGTTAGATTTAAATATTAAGCGCTTTTTTATTCCAGCCATTGACTCTTCATATACAAAAGCAATGTTTGATTTGGAAAAAGCATATCCAAAAAATGTGCATTTAATGATGGGATTGCATCCTACCTCAGTAAAAGAAAACTATAAAGAGGAGCTTCAATATGTTGAAACTCTTTTTAAACAAAGAAATTTTGTTGCAGTTGGTGAAATAGGTATCGATTTATATTGGGATACATCGACCTTAAAAATTCAACAAGATGCGTTCAGACAACAAATACAATTGGCTAAAACCTATAAATTACCAATAGTCATTCATTGTAGAGAGGCTTTCGATGAGATTTTTGAGGTTTTAGACGATGTAAATGATGATGATTTATTTGGAATTTTCCATTGCTTTACTGGTACTTTAGAGCAAGCAAAACAAGCCATATCATACAACATGAAATTAGGTATTGGAGGTGTTGTCACGTTTAAAAATGGAGGATTGGATAAATTTATCAATCAAATAGATTTAAAGCATATTGTTTTAGAAACCGATTCGCCTTACTTATCTCCAACACCATATAGAGGAAAGCGAAATGAAAGCAGCTACATTATTAATGTACTCAATAAACTATCAGAACTATATAACGTATCACCTGAAGAAATCGCCAATATTACAACTGCGAACTCAGTAGATATTTTTAAAATATAATTATGTATAAACCTAACATACTTTTAATATATACAGGAGGAACAATTGGGATGGTAAAAGATCCTGAAACAGGAGTGCTTAAAGCGTTTGACTTTGATAATCTTCTTGAAAAAATCCCAGAACTGAAATTATTAGATTGTACCATTGAAACAGTTTCATTTGAAAAAGCCATTGACTCTTCTGACATGAACCCTGATTATTGGGTGAAAATTGCTGAAATTATTGAGTCTCATTACAATCATTGTGATGGCTTTGTAGTATTACACGGAAGTGACACTATGAGTTACTCAGCTTCAGCATTGAGCTTTATGTTAGAAAATTTAAGCAAACCAGTAATTTTTACAGGCTCTCAATTACCAATAGGTGATTTACGTACAGATGCAAAAGAGAATTTAATTACCTCAATTCAAATAGCATCGTTACGTGATAAAACAGAACCATTAATTAAAGAAGTGACTCTCTATTTTGAATATAAGTTATATAGAGGAAATAGAACCACAAAAATAAATGCAGAACATTTTGAAGCATTTGCATCTTTAAACTATCCAGATTTGGTTGAATCTGGAGTACATTTAAAAATAAACAGGGAGTATTTACTACAACATGAATCGGATAAAGAACTAAAAGTTCATAAAAATCTCAACACTAATGTTGCAATAATAAAATTGTTCCCAGGAATTTCAGAAGAAATCTTAAGAGCCATTCTATACACTCCAAGTTTAGAAGGTGTTATATTGGAAACCTATGGAGCAGGAAACACCAGTACTGAGACTTGGTTTTTAGACCTGCTAAAGAAGGCTATCGAAAAAGGCATACATATTATTAATGTAACGCAATGTTCTGGAGGCAGTGTCATCATGGGTCAATACGAAACTAGTACGCAATTGAAACAAATAGGTGTGATTTCTGGAGGAGATATGACTACAGAGGCAGCTATAACAAAATTAATGTATCAGCTTGCAAAAAAAATGCCACGTGAAACCTTCAGGATGAATTATGAACGCTCGTTGCGTGGGGAAATCTCTTAAAATTAACAAACAAAGTTTTAGCTTTTAAAGAATTTTTTGTTATTTGCCCAACTGTAATGTTAAATATTACAGAGAGGTGGCCGAGTGGTCGAAGGCGCACGCCTGGAAAGTGTGTATACGCCAAAAGCGTATCGAGGGTTCGAATCCCTTCCTCTCTGCAAAAGTATTATGGCAAAGTTTAAATAAATTTAAAAAAAGCTTTAAAATACTTTTGATTACAAATGAGAATAATGGAAACAATTGTATAGTTCCCTTTTACTCTGCTGCAATTTTTATTTTTTAATTGCAATTTTTTTATATCTTTAACACTTTAACTAATAAAATTAAGATCAAGAACAATGAAAAGATTATTTTCTATTCTAGCCATTGCATGTGTTATGGCATTCGGAACCGTTAATGCAAACACAAATGCAAACACAAACACAATTGTAAATACAATTGTAAGTTCAACCCAAGATGAAGGAGCTGCTGCAGCTTCAGAAGATCTTGGCTTTCATCAAGAATTAAAAAAGCGTTTTATTGAGGGTGGACCTGGGTTCATGGGAATTGTATTATTATGTTTAATTCTTGGCTTAGCAATTGCTATAGAAAGAATTATCTTTTTAAACCTATCCACTACAAACTCCAAAAAATTAGTACAAGAAGTAGAAGATGCTTTATCATCTGGAGGTGTTGAAGCTGCTAAAGAAGTTTGCAGAAACACAAAAGGACCTGTTGCCTCTATATTCTATCAAGGTTTAGATAGAACAGACGAAGGCATAGAAGCCGCTGAAAAAGCTGTAGTAGCTTATGGTGGTGTTCAAATGGGACAACTTGAGAAAAACGTATCATGGGTATCATTATTTATTGCTTTAGCTCCAATGCTTGGATTCATGGGAACAGTAATAGGTATGATTGACGCTTTCGATAAAATTGAAGCGGCTGGAGATATGCAACCATCACTTGTAGCAGGTGGTATTAAAATTGCATTATTAACAACTGTATTTGGTTTAATTGTTGCGATTATACTTCAAATTTTCTATAACTACATTATTGCTAAAATTGATAGTATTGTGAATGATATGGAAGATGCATCTATCTCTTTGATGGATTTGTTAATTAGAAACAAGAAGTAATAATCTAAAAAACGCAAGCAAATTATGGGTTTACATAAAATATTTAGAATTATTGCACTCGTACTAGCACTAGTTGGTATAATTTTTGGTGTAATGATTATAGCAGGAAATGAAGGTCAAATAGATAATATGATGTATGTAGCATATGCGACCTTCTTTATAGTACTTGCATCAGTTGTGATATATACATTAATTAACCTATTTTCACACAAAGAGGCTCTTATGGGAGCTCTTAAAGGTGTTGGTTCATTCGTTGCACTGGCATTAATATGTTACTTTGCTTTTGCTAAAGGTGTTGAAACACCTCTTAGAGATGGAGAAGTACTTTCAGCAAGTGATGATAAATTGGTAGGAGCTGGATTATATATGTTTTACGCATTGGCGCTAATTGCCTGTGGTACAATGTTGTTTTTCGGACTTAAAAAAATGATTAAATAATTATGGCAAAAAGAGCAGCACCAGAAGTTAATGCAGGCTCAATGGCCGACATTGCCTTCTTACTGTTAATATTTTTCTTGGTAACGACTACTATGGAGAAAGATTCTGGTATTTCCAGAAAATTACCTCCAATAGAAGAGTCTGATGAAGACGTTATCATTAAGCAGAAAAATATTTTTACAGTATTGATAAACGGAAAAGATCAATTGTTGGTTGAGGATGAACTTATGGAACTAAAAAATTTAAGAGCAGCAGCTATTGAATTTTTAGATAATGGAGGTGATGGCACTTGCAATTATTGTAAAGGAGCAAAAAACCCAAGTTCTTCAGATAATCCAGACAAAGCAATTATCTCTTTAAAAAACGAACGTGAAACATCGTATGCACAATATATATCTGTTCAAAATGAATTGGTTGGTGCATATAATGAATTAAGAAACAGACGAGCTCTAGAGCTAGGTCCTCAAAAAGGATTTAGAGATATGAACTTTATAGAAATGGAGAAGTACTATAAAGACGTAAAATGGAGTGGTAATAAAGAAAAGTTGGCTGAGGTAATTGATCAAATAAGAACTGAATACCCACTAAAACTTTCAGAAGTTCAAGAACAATAGAATTAAAAACATATAAACTATGTCTAAATTTAAAAAGAAAAAAGGTGGCGATTTGCCTGCTGTAAACACAGCATCATTACCAGATATTGTTTTCATGTTACTGTTCTTTTTTATGGTGGCTACTGTAATGAGAGAAAATACTTTATTGATTGAGAATAAATTGCCAAGTGCAGATCAAATTGAAAAATTAGAGAAGAAAGACTTGGTAATGTATATTTACGCCGGAAAGCCTAGCGCAAATTACCAATCACAATATGGTACTGAAGCAAGAATACAATTGAATGATAAATTTGCCGATGTAAGTGAAATAGCGGCATTTATTGCTGCTGAAAGAGCATCAAAAAGAGAAGAACTAGTGCCGTTTTTAACAACATCATTGAAAGTTGATAAAGACGCAAACATGGGATTGGTTGGTGATATAAAGCAAGAGCTTAGAAAAGTGAATGCCTTAAAAATAAATTATGCTGCCATACAAGGTGATGTTTCTAAAAACAAGAAAAATTAAAGCTTAAATTTATTAGATAAAAAAAAGGCATTCATTTATTTGAATGCCTTTTTTAATTTTACGATTTTAGTAGGTTTATTATTTATCAATATTATAGATATAATTATATGAAAAATATATTATTGGTTTTTACTATATTAATAAGTGTGCAATCTTTGATTGCACAACCTAATGAGGTAAATAAAACTGTTGATTCCTTATATAGAGAAGACCAAATTTATTTTAGTATTACATATAATGTTATAGATAATAAGTTGCGTAATATGTCGCAAAATGGTTTTTCAGGGAGCTTTCGTTTAGGCTTCATAAGAGATTTTCCTATTAATGAAGAAAGGAACCTTGCACTTGGATTAGGATTTGGATTGTCTACAAATTCATTCAATCAAAACATGAAAATATCAGAAACCAATAGCCAATTTGAATATGAGGTTTTAAGTAGTGGTAATTTTGATAAAAACAAATTTGATTTGTACCAGTTTGAAATACCTTTCGAATTTAGGTGGCGAACTTCAACAGCAACTGATTATAAATTTTGGCGAATATATTCAGGTTTTAAGATAGGCTATGTATTCTCATCTAGAGCAAAATTTGTCGGAACTGATGAGTCTTATAAAATAAGCATCAATGATGCAATTAATAGGTTTCAATATGGAGCTACACTAAGTCTTGGTTATGATAGTTGGAACATTCATATCTACTATGCTCTTGGCACTATTTTTAAAGATCAACATCTAGAAAGCCAATCTATAGAATTGAAAACTATTGAAGCAGGTTTAATTTTCTATATCTTATAACCAATAATTCAGAAGAATAAGTTGCGGCAAAAGCCCAACAAAAAAACCTATAATTAACTCTATGTTTGTGTGAGCTTTCATGTGTAGCCTAGAAGTTGCGATAGCTCCAGAAATAATAAAGAATAACGCAATAGTTCCTATAATATTTATACTGAAGTGAATGCTTAAAGCTATAAAAAACATAAGGATACCACCTGCTCCAATCATATGAATACTAGCTTTAAATTTTAAAATAGCTAATATTAAGCATGCCATGGTAGAAAGTAAAATGCCAATAAAGAAAAAGTAAAGTTCTGTTAGTTCATTTACTGTCACTATACGTTGCGTAATTAACAATACAATAATTGCATTCAAAATCAAGGGGATAATACGCTCTTTAGTGCTGCTTAAATGTACAGAGCTTACTTGGCGAGTTGTTTTAAGCAGATAATATAATAGAATGGGTAAAATGATCGTGAACAAAGCTAAGGCGAACAACTTAGCCTCAATAAACGGCATTGGTATATATCTAGGCGCTTTAGAAAAATAAAAAAGGGCGCCAACAAACGGCATCAATAAAGGATGAAAAATGTACGATATGCTTTTTAACAAATTGCTCAAACTAGATTTGTTTTCGTAAGCGAGCAACTGGTAAATCAAGTTGTTCTCTATATTTTGCAATAGTACGTCTCGCAATGGGATAGCCTTTTTCTTTTAAAATTTTAGCCAATTTCTCATCAGTTAAAGGTTTTTTCTTGTTTTCTTCTTTAATAACTGTTTCTAGAATTTTCTTTATTTCACGTGTAGAAACTTCTTCACCTTGGTCGTTGGTCATCGATTCACTAAAGAATTCTTTAATTAATTTTGTGCCATAAGGTGTATCAACATATTTACTATTAGCAACCCTTGAAATAGTAGACACATCCATTTCAATTTCATCAGCGATATCCTTTAAAATCATGGGCTTTAATTTGCGCTCATCACCTGTTAAAAAATACTCTTCTTGATAATGCATGATTGCGCTCATAGTAACAAACAAAGTTTGTTGACGTTGCTTTATTGCATCAATAAACCACTTAGCTGCATCTAGTTTTTGTTTGATAAAAATAACAGCGTCCTTTTGTGATTTCGATTTGTCTTTAGATTCTTTATAACCCTTAAGCATGTTATTGTATTCTCTTGATACATGTAACTCAGGCGCATTTCTTCCATTTAAAGTAAGGTCTAACTCACCATCAACAATTTTAATAGTAAAATCTGGAACGACATGCTCAATCATTCGTGTATTTCCGGCATATGAGCTTCCTGGTTTTGGATTTAGTCGCTCAATTTCTAGAATAGCATCTTTAAGTTGAATTTCAGTCACATCAAATTTTTGAAGTAATTTTTGATAATGCTTTTTAGTGAATTGCTCAAAAGCCTTTTCAATAATTGCTGTTGCTAATTCTACATTTGGGTTTTGCGGCTTTCTATGCAATTGAATCAATAAACACTCTTGTAAGTTTCTTGCTCCAACTCCAGCAGGATCCAATTGATGTACGATTTTAAGCACACTTTCAATTTTTTTCTCGTCAGTGTAGACATTTTGAGTGAAAGCAAGATCATCCATAATATCGCTTAATGAGCGACGTATGTATCCACTTTCATCAACACTACCAACTAAAAATTCGGCAATTTGCTCTTCTTCGTCATCTAACCTGAATGTACTAAGCTGATTGGTTAAGTGTTGATTAAATGAAGTTCCAGAGGCATAAGGTACATTTTTATCTTCGTCGTCGGCACTATAGTTATTGGCTTGCATTCTATAGTCAGGGATCTCGTCGTCACTTAGGTATTCATCAACGTTAATGTCTTCAGCACTTATAGAGTCATTGTCGTTAAAGTCTTCGCTGTTATCAAAATCATCATCAAACTCGTCAGACGTTTCTTTTCCGCTTTCAAGTGCTGGATTTTCTTCTAATTCTTGTTTCAGACGTTGTTCAAAAGCTTGCGTAGGTAATTGTATCAGCTTCATCAATTGTATTTGTTGAGGCGATAACTTTTGAGATAATTTAAACTGTAAATACTGTTTAAGCATTATTGTTATTTGGGTTTTTATAAAAATAAAAAAAACAATCTACATTAGTTAGAAACGAAGATTGTTTTATTTATTATTTTCTTTGTATAGAATTAATTAAAACTCTGCATTTTGAGGTGTTCTTGGATAAGGAATTACATCTCTAATATTTGTCATTCCAGTGGCGAACATAACCAAGCGCTCAAAACCTAATCCAAAACCTGAATGTACTGCTGTACCATATTTTCTAAGATCTAGGTACCACCACAATTCTTCTTCAGGAATATCAAGGGCTGCCATTTTTTGTTTTAAAACGTCCAATCGTTCTTCACGTTGACTTCCACCAACAATTTCACCAATTCCAGGGAATAAGATGTCCATAGCACGAACCGTTTTACCATCTTCATTTAAACGCATGTAAAACGCTTTAATATTTGCTGGATAATCATACAAAATGACAGGACAGTTAAAATGTTTTTCAACGAGATAACGTTCATGTTCACTTTGTAAGTCGGCTCCCCATTCTTCAATGATATAATTGAATTTCTTTTTCTTATTTGGTTTGCTGTTGCGCAAAATATCGATAGCTTCGGTATAAGTGACACGTTTAAAGTTATTATCAACGACAAAACGTAGTTTGTCTGTTAAACTCATTTCACTGCGTTCTGCTTGTGGTTTTGATTTATCTTCTTGAATCAAGCGTTGCTCTAAAAACTCTAAATCTTCTTTATTGTTTTCTAGTACATAACCAATAACAGATTTCATAAAGTCTTCTGCTAAGTCCATGTTGCCATGAATGTCCATAAAGGCAACCTCAGGTTCAATCATCCAAAACTCAGCTAAGTGCCTAGATGTATTTGAATTTTCTGCTCTAAACGTTGGTCCAAACGTGTACACCTTACCAAGTGACATGGCATAAGTTTCTGCTTCCAATTGCCCAGAAACCGTCAAGTTGGTTTCTTTTCCGAAGAAATCTTTGGAATAATCTACAGTTCCATCATCTTTAAGAGGCGGATTTTTAGCATCTAAAGCACTTACTCTAAACATTTCCCCAGCACCTTCAGCATCACTTCCTGTGATAATTGGAGTGTGCATATAATAAAAACCATTCTCATTAAAATACTTATGTATGGCAAATGATAAGGACGAACGTAAACGCATTACAGCACTAAATGTATTGGTTCTAGTACGCAAATGTGCATTTTCACGAAGGAACTCAAAAGAGTGTTTTTTAGGCTGAATAGGATAAGTTTCTGGATCAGAATCGCCTAAAATTTCAATTGAATTAACTTGAATTTCAACGCTTTGACCTTTGCCTTGGCTTTCAACCAAAGTTCCTTTAATATGAACTGCAGCTCCTGTTGTGATGCGTTTTAAAGTAGCTTCTTCAAAATTTTCAAAGTCAACAACACACTGAATATTATTAATGGTCGATCCATCATTTAAAGCAATAAAACGATTTGCTCTAAAGGTTCTAACCCAACCTTTTACTTCAATGTCTATTTGTGTTTGTTTTTCCGAAAGTAATTCGGCAACTGTTCTCGACGTCATTTGGTTTACTTTTTTAGGTGCAAAGATAATTGTTTCAACTAAATTATCTATCGCCATTTTTATCTTCTTCTGGGATGATTTTAAAGTTAGGTTCTTTTAAAACTTCTTTATTGGCAATGCTTCTTTCTAAAGATAAAAGCAGTGAAGGTAACAATAATAAATTGGCCAACATGGCAAATAAAAGTGTGACAGATACTAAAGCTCCAAGTGCAACTGTACCACCAAAACTTGAGATGATAAATACTGAAAAGCCAAAGAACAAGACAATAGATGTATAAAACATGCTAACTCCAGTTTCTCTTAATGCAGCATACACTGATTTTCTGATTTTCCAATGGTTGGCTTGTAATTCTTGTCTGTATTTGGCCAAAAAGTGAATGGTATCATCAACCGAAATACCAAAGGCAATACTAAACACCAAAATGGTAGATGGTTTTATAGGCACACCTAAATAACCCATTAAACCCGCTGTGATTAAAAGAGGTAAAAGGTTAGGGATTAATGATACAATAATCATTCTGAACGAACGAAACATGTAGGCCATAAACAAAGAGATCAATACAATGGCTAATGATAGTGAGAGGATTAAGTTATTAACTAAAAAGTAAGTTCCTTTTTGAAATAGGTAAGCCTTTCCAGTTAGTGTGACGTTGTAATTTTCTTCAGGAAATACCTTATCAATTTTTTCTCTTATGTTTTCTTCAATGCGCTCCATTTTATCTGTGCCAACATCTTTCATAAAGGTGGTTATTCTGGCATATTGACCAGTGGAATCAACAAAATTCTTTAGTAAATCAACATCTTGAGACGAGTTTTTAGCATACGATAAGATGAAACTATTTTCTTGAGAAGATGGCAATTGATAATATTTTGGGTTGCCATTATAATAAGCCTGTTTGGAATACTTAACCAAACTAACCACTGAAATGGGTTTTGATAATTGTGGTGTTTCGGTAATAAGTTCCTCAAGCTCATCCATGCGTTTAAGGTTTGATAATTTCATGACACCTTTTTTACGTTTAGTGTCAACCATTATCTCTAAAGGCATCACACCATTAAATTCATGTTCAAAAAACTTGATGTCTTTATAAAACTCAGCTTTTCTTGGCATGTCGTCAATCAAGCTGCCAGAAATTTTTATTTGATAAATACCAATAATGCTCGCAATAAGTAGAATTAAAGAGGCTACATAAATTGTGATTTTTTTATAGCGAACCATACGTTCCATCCAATCAACAAATGTGTTAATCCAACGCTTATTCAAATGCTCAAGATGCTTGTCCTTTGGCATAGGCATATAACTATAAATTATAGGAATAATCAATAAGCATAGCATGAAAATAGACAAAATACTTAACGAAGCAACTGTGCCAAATTCTTTTAAAAGTGTACTTTCAGTAATAATAAATGTTGCAAAACCAGAGGCAGTTGTAACGTTGGTCATTAAAGTAGCATTCCCGACTTTTGTAATGACACGTTGCAAAGATTTTGCCTTATTTCCATGTTTATTGACTTCGTGCTGATATTTGTTGATGAGGAAAATACAATTTGGAATCCCAATAACAATAATTAAAGGAGGAATTAAAGCTGTTAATACAGTTATTTCATATTCAAGTAAACCAATAATTCCAAAAGTCCACATGACTCCAATAAGTACCACGACCATTGAAATAAATGTGGCTCTCCAAGATCTGAAAAAGAAGAAAAATATTAACGAAGTGACTCCGAGTGCCGCGATGATAAACTTGCCAATTTCATCAATGATGTTTTGGGAATTTAAGGTACGTATATAAGGCATTCCAGATATACGAACATTTAAATTGGTTGCTGTTTCAAAGGCTTCAACTTTTGGTATTAAAACATCTGTAATAAAATCTTTTCGAGCAGGTGTATTGACTATTTTTTTATCTAAATAAATGGCTGATCTTACAGCCTTACTGTTTTTATTGAACAGGAAATTATCATAAAAAGGGTATTGTTCAAATAGTTCGTTTTGTAAAGTTGAAATTTCATTCTTACTTTGAATAGAGTCCTTAATAAATGGAATTAAGTCAAATTGTTGCTTCTCATTATTTTTCACTAGTTTTTGAAGGTCTTTTATAGACACGACAGTTTCAACTTCTTTGAAATTTTTAAATTCACTAGAAAGCTTATTCCATGCGTTTAGGTTTTCAACTGTAAAAAGCGAGCTGTCTTTAATTCCAATTACAATTAGATTTCCTTCATCGCCAAAGGTTTCAAGAAAAGTGTTGTAATCAATATTTACTTCGTGGTCATCAGGCAATAAATTTGCTTCGGTATATGTAAAACGCATTTTATCCCATTGCATTCCAAAAAGGAATGTAGCGATTAATACGACAATGATAATGCCTATTCTATTGCGTAGAATCAATCTAGCGATAGTTTCCCAAAAGCCGACTGAGAACAATTTAGCCATAGCAAATTTTGATGTGCAAAGGTATGTAATTAGTTAGTAAAAATGGTGGATAACGAGTCTAAATCTCTTATCTCTTGAGATTTAAATTAAAAGTGAATTTTAACGCTAAATTGTCATCAAATCTTGGAAGATGATAGGCACCATGTCTGTATGCAAAACTTAAACCAAAACCAAAAAACAACTTATTGATTTCTAAACCAGCTTCAGAATAACCTTGCTTCAAAGTGCTAAAATTTATGTTTTCGTGCCTAGCCAAATTCTCCATATTTCCTAACGCATATCGATAAATAAGCACAAGTTCAGGTTTTAACCAAGGAGAAATGTTTAAAGGGCTTAATTTGTGTTTCATTTGAAGTGTTGCAAATTTATCTGAGTAAAATTCGTTAAAATACATGGTTTCAAAGCTATTGGTTCCAGCAACTGAAAAACGGCGTAATATAGTTTCTTTGCTAACATTGTTTGGATAGGCATGATAAGTATGCGTTATTGGGATATCACCATTTGCTAAGCCACCTGTAAAAACAAACTCTGTGAGTGCTTCTTTTTGGTGTTTAAATTGTTGAATGGCTCTAAAATCTAACTTTGAAAATCCGAAATCACTTTTTAAGATGTCCGCAAAACTCTTAGTATATTGTAAGGTAAACTTTGGGAAACCTGAGGTTATTTCAACAATACCTGAGGTCGTTTGCTCGAATTTGCTAAATGGACTTAGTTGTACGGAAGCTGTTAGTACACTTAATTTGAAGTGTTTAAAACTGCCTAATGTTTCGTGATTATAGGTGTAGGCATATTTGGGTTCTATATTACTGATAGCAAATTGAGTTTCTGTCAAGATTTCTGGAGCAAATTGATGCTCAACAGACAAGGCTTTAGTAGTGTGTTTGTGAAATGATTCAATATTGATAAGTCTTGGTTCAAAAAGCTGGAAGAAGCGTTGGTCTGTTAAAAAATTTGAGCTTCCTGTTTCTTGTAAATCGTCTGTATAATTAATATTAAGCCAAGTATTGGTTTTTTTTGCAAGACGAATTCCTGTTCCTATACTATATTTAAATTCTTTGTCTAAAAAGCCGTAAACTGTATAGCCTTCAATACGGAATATTTCAGATAAATTTGAATTAGTAATTCCGCCTAATCCAGTTCTGAAACCTTCATATTGATTGTATTTTATTAAATACCTTAAGTCAAAATTAAAATACTTAGTTTCTACATAACCACTTTCTAGTGCTTTTGAAAAAAACGATTTAGGTATTGAATCTGTTTGTGTTTCAGATTGTGCTTGACTATTGAATGTGTGAAGGAATAACAGCAAAAAAAAAGGCAAACAGTATTTCATCTGTAGATAGTCAGTTTTTCTTAAAGGTCAGATGCAATGTCCAAATCATTTGATTTGTAGTTTCGGAAATTTGCAATTGGACATTTCATAAATTTAAGATGTGTATATATGTAACACAAAAAAAGCGACTTTAGTGTCGCTCTTTTTTATACTGTCATAATTTCTTTTTCCTTAACAAGGAAGATGGCATCAACTTTTTTAACATAGTTATCTGTCATTTCCTGAACATCCACTTCAGCATTTTTTTGTAAATCTTCAGAGATTTCGTCTAACTTCTTTATTTCATTATTGGCATCTTTTCTAGCATTACGAATACCAATTTTAGCATCTTCAGCTTCAGCTTTTGCTTGTTTGGCTAAATTACGCCTGCGTTCTTCGGTTAATGGTGGAACATTAATAATAATGGTTTCACCATTATTCATTGGGTTAAAACCAAGATTAGCTATCATTATAGCACGTTCTATTTCTTGTAGCATACTTTTCTCCCAAGGAGCCACAGTAATAGTTCTGCCATCAGGTGTGTTTACATTGGCCACTTGGCTAAGAGGAGTTTGAGATCCATAATAATCTACCATAACACTTCCAAGCATTGCAGGACTCGCTTTACCAGCTCTTATGTTTACAAATTGTTTTTCTAGATGCTTTAAGGCAGCATCCATTGCTTCTTTTGTGGTATCTAAAATAAATTGTAATTCTTCGTTCATTTTAAATGTATTTATTCTTAATCTATTTTGACAAAAATTGAGCCAAACTATAAATTAACGGTTGTACCAATATTTTCTCCTGAAACTACTTTTAATAAATTTCCTTTTTTGTTCATATCAAAAACAATAATAGGTAAATTGTTTTCTTGGCTTAATGTAAAAGCAGTTGTATCCATAACTTTCAAACCTTTTTTAAGAACATCATCAAAGCTAATATAATCAAATTTTATGGCAGCTGAGTCCTTTTCGGGATCTGCTGTGTAAATACCATCTACACGAGTTCCTTTTAAAATGACGTCTGCTTCAATTTCAATAGCTCTTAAAACCGCTGCTGAATCTGTTGTGAAATAAGGGTTTCCAGTGCCTCCTCCAAAAATGACAACTCGTCCTTTTTCTAGATGACGCATAGCTTTACGTCTGATAAAAGGTTCTGCAACCTCGTTAATTTTGATGGCAGTTTGTAGTCTAGTTGGAACGTCGGCATTTTCAAGAGCGCTTTGCAGAGCCAAACCATTAATTACTGTTGCAAGCATTCCCATGTAATCACCTTGAACACGATCCATACCTTTACTTGCTCCAGCAACACCTCTAAAAATATTACCTCCTCCAATGACAATGGCAACTTCAACTCCTAAATCAGTTATTGTTTTAATATCTTGAGCGTATTCTGACAAACGTTCAGGATCTATTCCGTACTGTCTGTTCCCCATTAGTGCTTCGCCAGATAATTTTAAAAGAATTCTTTTGTATTTCATTACATAAGTTGATATACTGCAAATATAGCATTCATTTTTTTAAATGTTCAAGCAAATAATATTTATAATTATACGTTATATTTATAAAAAATTTAGATTATGAAAAATTATATTACGCTTTTTATTTTAGTATTGTGTGTAGGTGTTTTTAGTTGCTCTAAGAGTGATGATTCTGGTGGAAGTGATGGAGAAGGTGATGGACAATTAGACCCTCAAGCAATATATAGAATAACATTTACTACTAATTTCACTGAAACAACACACCCAACAGACTATCCTGATAATGCTAGTTTTGGAAAGGTTTTTATAGCTGCTCATAATTCCAGTAAGCGTATTTTTAACCTTGGAGCCGTAGCTTCAGATGGCTTGAAACTTTACGCAGAAGAAGGTGATTTAAGCACACTTGTAAGCGAACATTCAGGAGGTGAAGACGATACTGCAATGACAATTATCACAGGCAGCACAAGTGTTGGTACAAATACAAGCGTTACATTTGATATTAATGTAACACCAACAACAACCAGAATTAGTTTTGTGTCTAAAATATCACCAAGTCCAGATTGGTTTGTTGGTGTATCATCACTTGACTTGGTTTCTGGAAATTCTTTAATTGAAAGTGCATCTGTACGGTTATATCCTTTAGATGCTGGTTCGGATTCAGGAACAAGTTATGAATCTCCTGATAGTCCTGAACCTGGAGCTATATCACAAATTCAAGGATTACCATTTAGTAGTGGTACAATACAATCTACTCAAGTTGGTACATTTAGTATAGAAAGAATAGATAATTAAACTTATATAATAAAAATAAAAAGAGCATCTCTATATAGAGATGCTCTTTTTATTTTTAAATAGTATTGTATTAGCTATTATCCTAGGGTAACACGTACAAAACCTTTTACAGCAACATCGCCATAAGTTTTAACGTAATCTGCTACACTTTGCTTTTCATTTTTAATGAAGTTTTGGTCTAACAAGCATTGCTCTTGATCTAGCGTAGTGTTGTCAGAAATAAAACGCTCCATTTTACCTGGAAGAATTTTGTCCCAGATTTGTTCTGGTTTTCCTTCAGCTTTTAATTCAGCTTTGGCAGCTTCTTCAGCTTTAGCTAAAACCTCTGGTGTTAATTGAGCCATTGAAATGTATTGAGGCACATTTTTAAGGGTCTTACCTAAACGACCTAATTCAATATTATCTTTTTCAATAACTGCAATTCTTGCTTCAGTTTCTGCAGCAACAAAAGCAGGATCAAAATCTTTATAAGATAATGTTGTTGCTCCCATTGAAGCAACTTGCATAGCTAAGTCTTTTGTTAACTCGTCAGCTTTATCAATAGCTTTATCTAAACCAACAATAGCTGCAATTTTATCAATATGAGTATAAGCGCCAACGTAAGGAGCTTCTAATCTTTCAAAAGCTGTAATATCAATTTTTTCACCAATCACACCAGTTTGCTCGATTAATTTCTCGGCAACTGTAATACCATTGAAATCTGCGTTTAAGAAATCTTCTTTATTTGTAAAGTTGATTGCAATATTCACGAATTCTTCAGCCAAAGCTTTATAAGAATCGTTTTTTGCAACGAAATCTGTTTCACAAGCTAATACGATAGCTACACCAACAGTGTTGTCAGCATTGATTTTAGTAATTGCTACACCTTCACTAGATTCTCTATCTGCTCTTTTTGCAGCAACTTTCTGTCCTTTTTTACGTAATACTTCAATAGCTTTGTCAAAATTTCCTTCTGCTTCTACTAAAGCATTTTTACAATCCATCATTCCTGCACCTGTAGTTTCTCTAAGTTTTTTTACGTCTGCAGCACTAATTTTTACTGTGTTTTCCATGATTTATTTAATATAAAAGTCGTTTAATTTTTTTGAGAAAAGAACCAAACGACTTATAAAGTTTTAATTTATTTTGAGTTTATTCTTCCTCTTCTTGAACTGCAGCTTTAGCTTTTTTAGCTTTTGCTTTTGGAGCATCAGAACCTTCAGCTTTTGAAGTTTTTTCAGCTTTTCTTTCAGCTAAACCACCTGCAATTG
>JAUIGO010000039.1 GCA_030429955.1 Bacteroidia bacterium | reverse complement strand
AACACCATCGTGCTCTAAACTTATCCCACTTTTATTATAATAAAATGGATCTGAGAAATTCCTATTTCGTTTCAAGCTTATTTTTCGATTAGGATAATCAAAAATGATGTTAAATCGTTTTAAAACTTCGCCAGAAATGGTACCGCTTCGTTCTTTAAACTTTCTAGCAAAACTTATAGAGGTTGAATCTGGAAATGCAACATTAACCCTATCCAATTTAAATTTTCCCAAAGAAAACCCATCTACTTTGGCTCTTTTTCCATAAACATTGCCACTTAATCCTCTCCCTAAAAAGTCGTCAAAATATTTTTCAGGAATATTAATTCCGCGTTCTTCATCATTAAATAACCAAAGTGCATCGCTTCCGCCAGAATCAATTAATAAAGTGACAGGGATTTCTTGATTGTTCATGGTCACTACAGCATTTATATAAGGCTTGTTATTAAAAAACTCTATATCAAAAATTTCGCATGATGAGCATCTTTTTCCCTTGTACTTATCAGGAGTATAAAGTTTAAGGTATCTTGATGCATAATTTATTTCAACTACAAAATCCTTTAAAAAATCATATCCAATAATACCATGAATAGGTACACCAAGTCTTGGCGCAAAATTTAAATCTGGATCAAAAACCGCATATAAACTCTGGCTAATGCTTAAAGCGTTTCCAATTTTAAAAATATTGTTTCTGGATATTAAGGCTTCAACAGATTCGCCTTCACCCAAACCACGTAAGTATAATTTTTCGGTTTGATTTATTTTCAATTCTTCGGTTATGTTTAAAAAATTGAAAATAATAGGTTTGCTCACTCCTGTATCTAGTAAAAATGATAGTTCAACACCATTTATTTCGACAGGAATAACAATAAGGTTATTTATTAATTTAAAGTTGATTCTATCCTTATCTCCTTCTTGAAGTACAAACTTGCCTTGAGAAAAAGAAAACAAACCACACAATAAAAATAAAAAAGCAATTTTTTTTGATTGATACATTAAAAAAACAAAGTATTTAACGTGTGATCTCTAATTTACAAATCTTTTTGCAAATTCTGCATTGAACTTTAATAATTTAAATGAAGTTTAAGATAAATTTTGCAACTTTGCACTTCACTTTAAAGCACACAGAATGCCTAATATTTCAAATAAAGGCTTATCAATGCCACAGTCGCCAATTCGCAAATTGGTACCTTATGCTGAATTGGCTTACAGCAAAGGAAAAACAGTATACCACTTAAATATTGGTCAGCCAGACATTAAAACACCGCAAATTGCCATGGATGCTGTTAAGGTTCACTCTTTGGATATTTTAGCGTATACACGATCTGAAGGTTCTGATGAATACAGAACTAAAATTGCCAATTATTACAGCAAGCATGATATAAATATAACAAAGCATGATATTATTGTTACCACAGGAGGAAGTGAAGCACTATTATTTGCTTTTGGAAGTGTGATGGATACTGATGATGAAATTATTATTCCTGAGCCTTTTTATGCTAATTATAACGGGTTTTCAACCGCTTCAGGTGTAAAAATAGTACCTGTGATCTCAAAAATTGAAGACAATTTTGCTTTGCCTCCAATTGAGGAATTTGAAAAACTTATCACTCCAAAAACCAAAGCAATTTTAATTTGCAATCCTGGAAATCCCACAGGCTATTTATATTCTAAAGAAGAAATAAAAAAACTTGCAGCCATTGTTAAAAAACACGACTTATTCTTAATTGCTGACGAAGTATATAGAGAATTTGCTTATGATGGCATTAAACATTATTCTATACTTCAAGAAGAAGGCTTAGACGAACATGCCATTGTGATTGATTCGGTTTCAAAACGATACAGTATGTGTGGCGCAAGAATTGGTTGCTTGGTTTCAAGAAATAAGGCTGTAATTGCTACAGCACTAAAATTTGCGCAAGCACGATTGAGCCCTCCAACTTTAGCTCAAATAGCCAGTGAAGCTGCCTTAGACACACCACAAAGTTATTTTGATGATGTGATTAATGAGTATGTAAAACGCAGAAACACCTTAATTTCTGAGCTTAAAAAAATCGAAGGCTTAAAAGTAGCCACGCCAAAAGGCGCATTTTATTGTATTGTTGAACTACCTGTGAAAAACTCTGATGATTTTGCCCAATGGCTATTAGAATCGTTTGATGTAAATGGCGAAACCGTTATGGTAGCTCCAGCAGGAGGTTTTTACTCATCACCTGGAGTTGGCCTTAACCAAATCAGGATTGCTTACGTTCTTAAAGAAGAAAGCCTTATTAAAGCTGTACACATATTAAAAGAGGCACTTAAGGTTTATCAAGATTAGTGGCCATTCAAAACAACATATCGCTAAAGCCTTACAATACATTTGGCATTGATGTACTTGCGAAACAATTTGTTTCAATCAATAGTATCAATGAATTAATTGATGTTTTAAAATCTGAAAACCATCAATCAAAATTCATTTTAGGAGGAGGTAGCAATATGTTACTAACCCAAGATATTGATGCCTTAGTCTTACATCTCAATTTAAAAGGCATTTCAATTATATCTAAATCTGAAAATACCGTTTTAATAAAAGCTTCTGCAGGAGAAAATTGGCATGACTTTGTGTTGTGGTGTATTGATAATGATTTTGGAGGTGTTGAAAATTTATCCTTAATTCCAGGGAATGTTGGCACTGCTCCTATTCAAAATATTGGTGCTTATGGTGTTGAACTAAAAGATGTGTTTGACTCTTGTGAAGCCTTGCATATAAGTTCTGGTACTATAAAAACATTTAACAATAAAGACTGTCAGTTTGATTATAGAAATTCAGTATTTAAAAATGAAAAGAAAGGTGAATACATCATACTGAATGTCACTTTTAAACTAACCACAAAAAATCATCAAATTAAAACTGATTATGGTGCTATTGCCAGTGAGTTAAAGCAAAAAAATATTAAAAACCCAACCATAAAAGATGTTTCAAATGCAGTGATTGCAATACGTTCGTCAAAGCTTCCAGATCCAAAAAAAATTGGAAACAGTGGTAGTTTCTTTAAAAACCCCGTCATTTCAACAAAACATTACAGTACGCTCAAACAAAATTTTCCGGATATGCCAAGTTATAGTGTTTCAGAAAATTTGGTTAAAGTTCCTGCAGGCTGGTTAATTGAGCATGCTGGTTTTAAGGGTAAAACTTTTGGCAATTATGGCGTTCATAAGAACCAAGCCTTAGTATTGGTAAACTATGGTGATGCTAACGGAATCGACATTAAAAATTTGGCACAACTTATTCAAAAAACGATTGTCAGAATTTTCAATATTGAGCTAGAAGCAGAAGTGAATATTATTTAAACAATTTTTCCTGTACTTGAACGTTTGCTAAGTTTCAGCGCTCAAATTGGTACAATTGTTGCCATTTTTTAGTAAATTTAAACGCATCCTAACAAATTAAATACGCTTGATTACAGATTTAGAAAAGGAAATCGTGAGCCTTTTAAAAAAAGGAGATAAAAGAGCAATTTCAATTATATATGAAAATTACTCAAGTGCTCTTTATGGTGTTATATTAAAAATAACCATAGATGAAGCCATTGCTGAAGATGCATTACAAGAAAGTATTATTAAAATTTGGCGATACGCCAAAAAATATGATGCCGAAAAAGCTAAGCTTTTCACATGGATGTATCGTATTGCAAGAAACACTGCTATTGATAAATTAAGAAGCCATAACTTAAAATTCACTAAAGAAGTCCAAATTTCAGATTCAAACGTATATAAGTTATCAACAGACAGTATAAATCAAGACGCGATTGATTTAAAAAAACATGTTGCAAACTTAGACTCTAAGTACCAAGTTGTGTTAAACGCTCTTTATTTTGAGGGCATGACACAACAAGAAGCTAGCGAAGAATTAAATATTCCGTTAGGCACTATAAAGTCTAGATTAAAAATTGGATTAAGAGAATTAAAAAAGGTCTATAATCCTTAAAACGTAAAGTCATGGAAACAAAAGTACTCAATTTTTTAAATTCTGGATTACTGGATAAGTATGTTATTGGTGCTACGACAGACTTAGAATCTAAACAAGTAGAATATTACATTAACAAATACCCAGAAATTGAAGAAGAATACAACTTACTTCAAGAACAATTGGAGTTGGCAGCCAGAACCAATGCTGTTAAACCTCCAACAAATGTATTGGCATCTATTTTAAATGAACTAGATGAAAAACCTGTTATCACCTTGAACGAAACAAGAAAAAGATCAAAATCATGGTATAGCATTGCGGCAAGTATTGCTGCACTAGTATTTGCAGGTTCGTCATATATGCTTTACACTAAAAATCAAGTATTACTTGAAGAAAACAATACCATAGCTGAAGAAGTTTTTGATTTAAGAAAAGATATCAACGAAAACAACAATAAACTTGATAACGTACTTCGTGCATTTAATAGGCTAAACAATCCTGAAACCGAAAAATACGTGCTTCGAGGAAACGAAAGAGCTAAAGAACTAAAAACCGTTGCGTATATAAATCCTATTGATAAGTCTTCATTGATTGATGTGGTTTCATTACCTAAACTTTCAGATGAGCAAACCTATCAAATGTGGGCAAATTTACAAGATAGAAAGATAAACTTAGGAACATTAGACGCCTCAAATGGCAAGCTAAAATCTGTTCCTTACATTGAAGATGCTCTAAGTTTAAGTATTACCATTGAGCCAAAAAACGGCAACAAAATGACATCTTCAGAGAATTCTGTTGCTGAAATACCTATAAAAAACAAAGACAATTAGAGCAATCTAATTGCTAAAGAGAGGCTTCCTAAGAATTGATTAATAGCATTATCCTTAAATTAGAAGCCTCTTTTTTATTTAATTATTTTCGGTTGCAATACCATACTTCCAAATAAGTGTACCTAGAATACCACCAGCTAAAGGCGCCACAATAAACAACCAAAGCTGTTGCAACGCCATACCTTGAGCTAGCATTGCAGGACCAAAACTTCTAGCAGGATTCACAGAAGTTCCAGTTACTGGAATCACAACCATGTGAATTAACACTAAAGTAATACCTATAGCCAATCCAGCCATTGTAGAATTACCTAATTTAGACGTTACTGCATGAATAACAATCAAGAAAATTGCAGTAAATACCAATTCTGCTATAAATGCCGATTGCATACTGTAATTCCCTAAGTATCCTTCTCCCCAGCCATTAGAGCCATAAGCCCATTCGCCAGCTTCAAAACCAGATTGACCATTTAAAATAAGTGATAATACTAAAGCACCTAGAAGCGCTCCAATACATTGCGCTATCACGTAACCAACTGTATCTTTCATAGATAACTTGCCAGCTACAAGCATTCCAACAGAAATTGCTGGGTTAATGTGACATCCTGAAATTGGACCAATAGCATAAGCCATTGCCACAACAGCCAAACCAAAGGCAAGTGAAATACCTAATAAACCAAGTCCTGAAACTGCTCCAACAGATCCACCAGCAATGGCAGCTGCACCACAACCAAATAAGACCAAGCAAAACGTTCCGAATAATTCTGAAATAAGTTTTTTCATAAAATAATAATTAATGGTTAGTTAATAATAAATATAAGCAATTATAAATAAGACACTTAAGAAAATTTGAAGTCACAAATACTATATTTATCTAATAAAAAGAAATTTAAAGCTGTCTAAGTAATTTATTAGAAAACATTATCTTTGCACAAAGAAATTACACTATGAAACTTCTACTCATTACACTCATCTTATTATGCTTGGCAATTGCAGGAATAGCCATTAAGCTTTGGGCAAAAAAAGACGGAGAATTTGCTGGAACATGTGCAAGCCAAAACCCAATGCTAAACAAAGATGGCGAAGCTTGTGGGTTTTGTGGTAGAACTCCAGATCAATATAAAGATTGCAATGACCCTAAACATTCTTAGTTTACAATGTTTTTGTTTGATGTGCTGCTTTACGCATTCTTAGTAATTGTTGGCATTCAATTTGTTTATTACGCTATTGTATTCTCTAAGTTCTCTTTTGCAAAAGGAGACAACCCTTCCTTAAAGAACATTCCAGTTTCCGTTATTATTTGTGCTAAAAACGAAGCCAAAAATTTATCGGTTCTAATTCCAAAATTATTAGAGCAAAATTACAAACAATTTGAAATTGTATTGATAAATGATGCTTCAAGTGATAATAGCTTGGAGATCATGGAATCTTTTAAGGCTAAATATTCAAACATAAAAATTGTTAATGTTGTAAATAATGAAGCCTTTTGGGGAAACAAAAAATACGCTTTAACGCTTGGCATAAAAGCAGCTACTCATGAGTTTTTGTTGTTTACAGATGCAGATTGCATTCCTAATTCAAAATACTGGATTAAAACAATTAGCAGTCATTTTTCCAAAAATAAATCAATCGTTATTGGCTATGGAGCTTATGCTAAGCAAAAAGGTTCTTTTTTAAATAAGCTTATTCGGTTTGAAACACTACTTACGGCCGTACAATATTTTTCGTTCACAAAAATTGGATTGCCATATATGGCAGTTGGGCGAAATTTAGCCTATAAAAAAGACACCTTTTTCAAGACTAATGGTTTTATTAGCCATTTTAAAATACGATCTGGTGATGATGATTTATTTGTAAATGAAGCTGCGACCAAAAAAAATACAAGCATTTGCTTTTCTGAAGATAGTTTTACTATATCCAAGCCTAAAACAACATTTATTGAGTGGTTCAATCAAAAACGTCGTCATGTATCAACAGCACACCATTACAAATTTAAACATAAGTTCATCCTTGGTTTGTTTTATGTTTCACAATTCCTTTTTTGGCTGTTGGCTATTGTACTTCTCGCAGTTGCTTTTAAACCAATAACAGTAATGTTACTTATTGGTTTAAGGTTCATGTTTCAATATATAATCATTGGCTATTCTGCAAAAAAATTAGATGAAAAAGATATTATTTTGCTATTACCATTATTAGAACTCTTTTTAATTGTTTTCCAATTCTATATCTTTATAACCAATCTTGTATCAAAACCAATACATTGGAAATAATTGAAGCCATTGAAAAGGCAAAAAAGAACAATCAAATCGCATTCAATTTTTTGCTCGATAAGTTTTGGAACGATGTCTACGGATTTCTTCTAAAACGTACTGAAAATGAAAATGATGCTGAAGACATAACTATTGAAACATTTTCACGTGCTTTTGATAAGATAAGTTTCTACGACCCGAAATATAAGTTTAAAACATGGCTTATTACTATTGCCAAAAACATTCATATTGATTTTTTAAGAAAGAAAAAGAACATTATTTCAAGCGATAAAAGTAAAGATGATGAACATCATGCAAATTTAATTATTGATGAATCACCTTCGCCTGAAGACACTTTAATTACTGAGCAAAATTTAGCAAAACTATTGCGTGATATTAAAAAATTAAAACCTCATTATCAGGAAGTTATTAATTTAAGATACTTTCAGGAATTAAGTTACCAAGAAATTTCTGATGAACTTCAAGAACCAATGAGCAATGTAAAAGTCAAACTGCTTCGTGCCAAAAAACTGTTGGCAGAAATTATCCGAAAGAAAAAATGACAGCAATTTTAAAGAAATTAGGCCCTGGCTTACTATTTGCAGGTGCAGCCATTGGAGTTTCACATTTAGTACAATCTACAAGGGCTGGAGCTGATTTTGGTTTGGGCTTACTTTGGGCTTTACTATTGGTTAATTTATTCAAATATCCTTTTTTTCAATTTGGCCCTCGTTATGCCTCGGCAACTGGAGAAAGTCTATTGGATGGTTATAAAAAACTAGGAAAAGGCATTTTAATTGCTTATTACATCTTGACATTTGCCACAATGTTTACTATACAAACTGCGGTTACTATCGTTACAGCTGGCTTGGCTTCATCATTATTTGGCAATTTTTTAAGTATTGAAATGTGGACAGTAGTTATACTAATCATTTGCTTATTACTACTTGTTATTGGTCGTTACAATTTACTTGATGTTTTAATGAAAATAATCATTATCACTCTAACAATAAGCACATTGGCTGCAGTTGTAGTTGCTCTTTCAAGTAACAATGAGCCAATTTCGTTAGCACAAATATTACCAAAAGAAACACTAGAAATTGGTTTTTTGATTGCATTTATGGGCTGGATGCCAGCACCTTTAGATATTTCTGTTTGGCACTCACTCTGGACTATTGAAAAAAAGAAAGATGATAACAACTTCGTAACAAAATCTGCTCTTTTCGATTTTAATATCGGTTATATTAGTACTATTATTTTGGGTATTTGTTTTATGTTTTTGGGCTATTTGGTAATGCATAGTCAAAACGAAACCTTTAGTAGTAATGGAGGACAATTTGCAAACCAATTAATAGACATGTACACAACTAGTCTTGGTAATTGGTCTTACATTATTATTGGAATTGCAGCATTTACAACCATGTTCAGTACAACGTTAACCACACTTGATGCCTCACCAAGAGCCATGCATAAAACCTCGCAACTACTATTTGGAAATACGTTTAGCAAAGGCTATTTATTCTGGATTTTATTACTTGCTACTGGAACCATCGTTATCTTTTTTGTGTTTGCTTCAGAAATGGGATTATTGGTTGAAATAGCAACCATTTTATCCTTTCTAACAGCGCCTTTTTATGCTATAATCAATTACAAACTCATTAGCAGCAAGCATACACCAAAAGAATGGCAACCTTCAAAAGCAGTACATCTTTTAAGCTGGTCTGGCATTCTTTTTCTATTAGGCTTTAGTATTTGGTATATATTCACTCTGTAAAATTTATTCGTTGGACTTTACTGAATTTGGATTTGTGAATTTTGCATATTGTTTAACTTACTTTGTATCTTTGCAACTTATCATTAACAAATGAGTACAGATCTTGCTTCCAATAATACAGAACGTATAGCCAAACCTAAATGGCTACGAGTAAAACTACCAACTGGTAAAAAATATACAGAACTTCGTGGTTTAGTAGATAAATATAAGTTAAATACCATCTGCACTTCTGGAAGTTGCCCAAATATGGGAGAATGTTGGGGAGAAGGTACTGCCACATTTATGATTCTTGGTAATATCTGCACACGTTCTTGCGGATTTTGTGGCGTTAAAACTGGAAGGCCAGAAACTGTAGATTGGGACGAACCTGAAAAAGTAGCACGATCCATAAAAATCATGAACATTAAACATGCTGTGTTAACAAGTGTAGATCGCGATGATCTAAAAGACATGGGAAGTATTATGTGGAGCGAAACTGTAAAGGCTGTAAGGCGCATGAACCCTGAAACAACCATGGAAACCCTTATTCCAGATTTTCAAGGTATCGAAAAGCATTTAGATAGAATTTTAGAAGTTTCTCCAGAAGTCATTTCACATAACATGGAAACTGTGCGTAGATTAACAAGAGAAGTCCGCATTCAGGCAAAATACGATAGAAGTTTAGGTGTTTTAAAATATTTAAAAGATTCCGGACAACGAAGAACCAAAACTGGAATCATGCTTGGCCTAGGTGAAACCCGAGACGAAGTCATAGAAACACTTCACGATTTAAAATCTGTAAATGTTGATGTTGTTACCATTGGGCAATATTTACAACCAAGTAAAAAACATTTACCAGTAAAACAGTTCATCACTCCAGACCAATTTCAAGAATACAAAGAAATTGGACTTAATCTTGGCTTCAGACATGTAGAAAGCAGTGCTTTAGTTCGATCTTCATACAAAGCACAAAAACATATCAATTAAAATGATTAGAGTTGCCTTAAACGGGTTTGGTCGTATTGGGAGAAGAGTCTTTAGACTTCTCCATAATAATACTCAAATTGAAGTTGTTGCCATTAACGATCTCGCAGACACCAAAACGCTGAGTCATTTATTAAAATATGATAGTATACATGGTATTTTTAAGGAATCTATAACTCACGATGATAATCACATAATAGTTAATGGCAAAAAAATTCCACTGTCCAACCATTCACATCCAAAAGATACCAATTGGGAAAAATATAATGTTGATATAGTGGTTGAAGCATCAGGAAAATTCAAGTCACGTTCAGACTTGCAGCATCACATTAATAATGGTGCAAAAAAAGTAATCTTAACAGTGCCTCCAAACGATGAAGACATACCAACAGTAGTTTTAGGCGTAAATGATAATATATTAAAGAAAGAGGAAACCATTATTTCCAATGCATCATGCACAACCAATAATGCGGCACCAATGATTGCTGTAATTAATGAGCTTGCAGAAGTGAAACAAGCATATATTACAACTGTACATTCTTATACAACTGACCAGAGTTTACATGACCAACCTCACCGTGATTTACGACGTGCTAGGGCCGCAGGACAATCTATTGTTCCAACAACTACAGGAGCTGCAAAAGCATTGACAAAAATTTTTCCTGAGTTATCAAATGTAATTGGTGGCTGTGGAATTAGAGTTCCTGTTGCCAACGGCTCACTTACAGATATAACTTTTAATGTAGCAAAAACAGTAAGCGTTTCAGAGATTAACAATGCTTTTAAAAAAGCTTCTGAAGGTCGTTATAAACATATTCTAGAATATACTGAAGATCCTATTGTTTCTATTGATATTGTTGGAAATACACATTCATGCATATTTGATGCGCAAATGACTTCAGTAATCGGAAATATGGTAAAAATAATAGGTTGGTATGATAATGAAACTGGATATTCAAGCAGAATCATTGATTTAATCTACAAAGTATCAAGTACATAAATCTTAGTTGAAATACATAATTTTTACAAAAAAATGCATTTTATCGAATAAATTGTTATATTTGTCGATAAAACGACTTGAAAATGTCCCGAATCAAATATTACATATTTGTTTTTTTGGTCTTAATTTGCGCACTAATTTACCCTCAAGATAAAATTGAGGATGATAAGGAGCTACAGCAAAGCGAAATTGCATTTGGCATACAAACTGCCGAATTAGAAACACAACGCAATAATTTTTACGAAGCCATAAAAAGGCTTGAAACTGTTCTTGCTTTAACAGAAAAAGTACAAGACAAAAAAAATCAGGGAATCGTTCTGTCAAAAATTGCAAACCTTCAATACGTTGTTGGAGAATATGATGATGCCGAAATAAACATTATAAGAGCTATTGAAGTACAGCTAGGAATTGATGATACTGCAAATTTAGCAGTATCGCGTTTTACGTATGGTAAAATTGATTTAGCTCAAAAAGAATATAAAAAGGCTTTAGATTACTTCAAATCGTCAAAAGCTATTTTTGAAGAACAAGGGCTCAATGAGCTTGCCCTTCAAGCAACATTAAGTGAAGCCGAAGCCAACATTAAGCTTATTAACTTTGCAGAGGCTAATACGCTTTTAGATAAAGTAATTATTCTTTCAAAAAAGAATGAATTTGACCTCTTTCATGCTTCAGCGTTAAATAAAAGCGGTTATATAGCATTACAGGAAGGAAAATTAGATAAAGCTCTTTCCCAAACTAGTAAAGGATTAGAATTTGCTGAAAATTTAAAAAACTTAGAACTTCTAAGAGAATCTAACCAAATATTAAGTCAAGTTTATCAAACCTCAGGAAATTACAAATTGGCCACAAGTAGCCTGAATGCTTACATTAAACTAAATGACTCCATATTAAAGATTCAAAGAGAAAATTTATCGCCAGAAAGAAGAGCGCAACTAATCATTGCAGATAAAGATGCTGTGATAAAAAATCAGGCAGATGAAATTCAAGAAAAAGATGAGGCAAGCAGTTTAACAAGGCTAATTACTATTTTGAGTGTTTCATTAATAACAATTTTGTCGTTGCTTACATTGTCCTTATACAAAAACAATAATATTAGGTTAAAAACCAATAATATGTTGTACAAAAAAAATGAAGAATTACTAACTGAAAAAGAACGTGCTGAAATTGCTGCAAAAACAAAAACCAATTTCCTATCAACTGTTACACATGAACTAAGAACGCCTTTGTATGCTGTTACAGGACTAACAAATATGCTACTTGAAGACAACCCTAAACCAGATCAAGTACAGCATTTAAAAAGCTTAAAATTTTCAGGTGACTATTTGCTTACCTTCATTAATGACATTCTTCAAATCAATAAAATTGAAGCCAATAAAGTAGAACTTGACCCAGAAATATTCAATTTAAAAAACAAAGTTGAAAACGTAATTGCCGCATTAAATAACTCAGCATTAGATAACAATATCATGATGCATTTTGAGTACGATAAAAAACTTCCAGAAGTTTTTGATGGCGACCAACTAAAAATCTCTCAAATACTAATTAACCTTATAGGCAACTCTATTAAGTTTACTAAAGATGGTGATATTTGGGTACGAGTGACACAGCTAAATAAAGCTGACAAAATGCACACCATACGCTTAGAAGTTGAAGATAATGGTATTGGAATAACAAAAGAAAAGCAAGACAATATGTTTGAAAGCTTTTCACAAGGCTCTGTGCAAATTAACCGAAAATATGGAGGAACAGGACTTGGCCTTTCAATTGTAAAAGGCTTGGTCGATATATTAAAAGGTAAAATTTACATGAAGAGTGAATTAGGTAAAGGCACCTCATTTTCCATTGAACTCCCTCTTAAAGAGTCTGAAGAAGTCAAAAAAGTCAAAAAACATGACTATTCAAAAGATATTAGTAAACTAGATTTAAAAAACGTGAAAATTTTAGTAGTAGAAGACAACAAAATCAACCAAATGATTACAAAGAAGATTCTTAACAAAATGAATCTTAATTGTGATTTAATTGACAATGGCGAAGACGCTGTTGAAATGGTTAAAGAAACATCTTACGATGTTGTATTGATGGACATCCACATGCCTGGAATAAGTGGTCTTGAAGCCACAAAGCGCATTAGAAGTTTTGATAAAGAACTTACCATTTTTGCCTTAACAGCTGTAACGCTTGAGGACAAAATGCAAGAGTTTGATGAAGCTGGTTTTAACGATATCATTTCAAAACCTTTTAAACAAGAAGACTTTGAAAAGAAATTGTATCTGGCATTAACTAAGAATCAAACTGAAGCTTCAGCTTAAAAGCTTTTAATAAACTTTTTGATATTATTATTAAATGCCTCTGCATTTAGTATGTTTGATGCTATTGGCAAGTAGTAAACATTATTATGTTTTAAACGATCCTTAAGCCTCATATAATCTTTTTCTGTTGTTACAATCAACTCCTTTGTTTCAAGTTCACTAATTTCTGTAGCACTAAAATCATGATGATCTTTATAAGCTTCATGGTTAAACTTAAATCCTTTCTTATTCAAATAATCCACAAGCGGCTTTGGGTTTGCAATTCCGGTAACTAAAGTAAATGGTTTGCTTTTCAGCTCTTCTAAACCTATTTTAGTATCCTTAGAAACTATTTCGTCAGAATACGAAATGGAACTGAAATACAACTGTTGATGCGATTCAATTTTCAGTTCGCTTTTAATTTTTTCCTGTTCTTCAACACTTATGTTTTCAGGACATTTGGTAACAATAATAAAATCTGCTCGTTTAGCTCCAGATTTTGGTTCACGTAAGTTTCCTGTTGGCAAAACCATATCATTCACGTACAAATCGTTATAACTTGTTAGTAAAATATTGAGTCCTGCCTTTACCTTTCTATGTTGAAACGCATCATCTAAAAGCAAAACATCAGGTGATTTTTCCAATTGTAGAAGTTGCTCAATAGCAAGTTGCCTATCTTCACCAACACTTACAATGATCTCTGAAAATTTCTGATATAACTGAAAAGGTTCATCGCCAATGCTTTGTGCTGTTGCAGTTTCATCAGCCAACAAAAATCCTTTCGTTTGTCTTCCATAACCACGACTTAAAGTCCCAACATAGTAATCTTCTTTCAGTAGCTGAATTAAATACTCAATCATTGGTGTTTTTCCTGTTCCACCAACACTTAAATTTCCCACACAGATAACTGGAAAATTGTAGGACTTCGATTTCAGAATATCGTTATCAAAACAATAATTGCGTAACCAAGTAATACCTTGATAAACTGGAACAGTTGGAATTAGTATTTTTCTTAATAAATTCACCTTGGCTAAAGTAATTATTTATAAACGAAAGTAAATATTTATCTTTGAACATAAATAAATTTTTATGATTGTTCAAGACGTAATATATCATTTAGAAGAACTATCGCCTTTGGCTTATGCTGAAGATTTTGATAATGTTGGTCTGTTAGTTGGTGACAAAAATGCAAAAGTCACAGGAATTTTAGTCACTTTAGACACTATTGAAACCGTTGTTGATGAAGCCATAGAAAACAATTGCAATCTCATTGTAAGCTTTCATCCAATTATCTTTAAAGGCTTAAAAAAACTTACAGGAAAGAGCTATGTAGAGCGCGTGGTGATAAAAGCCATAAAACATGATATCACAATTTTTGCCATTCATACAGCACTGGATAATGCCATTAATGGTGTAAACGACATGATTTGCGAAAAACTTGGTCTTATAAATAGAAAGATATTAATTCCGCAAAATGCGACCATAAAAAAACTGACAACCTATGTTCCAAAAGATGAGCTTAATGTAGTTCGTGAGGCTTTATTTCAAGCTGGAGCTGGTGCTATAGGAAATTATTACAATTGCAGCTTTAATGTTGATGGCATTGGCACATTTAATGGAAACGAGCAATCCAAGCCAACAAGAGGTAAAAAAGGCATTACACAAGAAGAACACGAAGCAAAGCTTTCAGTTATTTTTCCAAAACATGTCGAACATGCTGTGTTACAATCGCTATTCAAAACACATTCTTATGAAGAAGTGGCTTATGAAGTTGTTACACTTGAAAATAAAAATCAGCATATTGGTATGGGAATGATTGGCGAATTACCCGAAGCCATTGATGAAGTGACATTTTTAAACGATTTGAAAACAAAAATGAACACATCAGCAATAAGACATTCAGAATTATTAAAAAAACCAATAAAGAAAGTTGCCGTTTTAGGAGGTTCAGGAAGTTTTGCCATTTCAGCTGCAAAGGCTGCAAATGCTGATATATTTGTTACAGCAGACCTGAAATATCACGACTTTTTCCAAGCTGAAAATTCCATTTTATTGGCAGATATTGGTCACTATGAAAGTGAACAATTCACAAAAACACTTTTAGTAGCTTATCTTACAAAAAAAATTCCTAATTTTGCAATCATTTTATCGAACACAAATACCAATCCTGTAAAGTATTTATAAGCATGGCAAAAAAGAAAGAAGTTAGTGTAGAAGAGCGTTTAAGAGCACTATATGATTTACAATTAATTGACTCAAGAGTTGACGAAATTAGAAATGTAAGAGGAGAACTTCCATTAGAAGTACGTGATTTAGAAGACGAAGTTGAAGGTCTTAGCACAAGACTTCAAAAACTTAACGAAAGTCTTGCTGATATTGACGAGCAAATCAAATCAAAGAAAAACTTAATTGAAGAAGCTAAAACTTTAATTAAAAAATATACCGAACAACAAAAGAATGTTCGTAACAACAGAGAGTACAACTCTTTAACAAAAGAGACTGAATTTCAGGAACTTGAAATTCAATTGGCTGAAAAGCACATCAAAGAATTTAAAGTTCAGATTGAGCAAAAAAACGAGGTTATTAATGAAACCAAAGATCGTTTAAAAGAACGTCAAGATCACTTAAAACACAAAAAAGGTGAGTTGGATGCCATTTTAGCCGAAACTGAAAAAGAAGAAAAAGCTTTATTGCAAAAATCTCAAGATTTTAAAGAATCTATTGAAGAGCGTTTAGTGATTGCTTATGATAGAATTAGAGAAAATGTAAAAAACGGATTAGCTGTTGTACCTATTGAAAGAGGAGCATCTGGTGGTTCTTTCTTTACCATTCCTCCTCAAGTACAAATGGAAATTGCTGCACGCAAAAAAATCATCACAGACGAACATAGTGGTCGTATTTTAGTAGATGAAGCCTTAGCTAACGAGGAAAAAGAGAAAATGGAAAAAATGTTTGCTAAATTATAATAAGCAACAATTCAAATAGAAAAAGCCTTTAACGTAACGTTAAAGGCTTTTTTATTGTGTAATTATTTTTGTTACTTAACGACAAAGTACAAAATAAATATTTACAAATGAAATCATTAGTAGTCACTCTATCTATTGCCTTACTGTTTAGCTGTCAGAATAACGCTCAGCAAAAAACGGTTTCTAAAAACACTAAATCCAAAATTGAACAAGGTCTTATGACTGCAGATCCTGTTGAAGTTCCTTTACAAGATGGTAAAGCGAGAGCTTATTTTGCTAGTGGTTGTTTTTGGTGCGTTGAAGCCATTTACGAAAGCGTAAAAGGCGTTGACGAATCTATTTCTGGTTATTCTGGAGGTCATACCTTAAACCCAACCTACGAATCCAGTAACACAGGAAGAACAGGACATGCCGAAGCTGTTGAGATTATTTACGACCCAAATGTGGTGAGTTTTGCGACTTTGGTCGATGTGTATTTTGGTTCGCAAAATCCAGTTCAGGAAAATGGACAAGGGCCTGATATTGGTTCACAATATCGTTCCATTATTTTCTATCAAAATGAAGAACAAAAGCAGATTATTTTGGAGAAAAAAGAAGCCTTAGCTAAAAAACTCAATAAACGCATTGCTGCTGAAGTGATGCCATTCCAAAAATTTTGGGTTGCAGAAGATTACCACCAAGATTACGAGCGCCTACATCCTGAAAGTGGTTATATTCAGCGAATTTCCATTCCAAGGCTGAATCGTTTTAAGCAAAAATTCCCACACTTATTAAAGGAGAATCATTAAATTCCTGTGGAAACAGGAATCTGTTACAATTGTTATATTGCATACACTTTAGATGCCATTCATTGTGAAACGCACATAAAACAAAAAAAAGGTAAATTATGGAAGAATTAAAATTACATTCTTTTGGACAAAATGACCATTTAGAATCTTTAAAGAAAAAATATGATTCTTTAAGAAATAACATTAATCAAAACATAAAGTTGACCGAATCTGAAAAAAAAGCAGAATTAAAATCTTTGACAAAATCTTTCGAAAAAGAAAAAAAGAACTCAAATAACAATCTTTATTAATACAGAATTGCAAAAGTTTGCGGAATAAATACATGACTAACCAAAACAGCACGCAAATATTAAACGAAACTCTCAAACTTTCCTAGCCTTCAACTCAAAAATTAAAGGATACAATTGGTCTTTTGTACTGTACAATCCTGATTTGGTTGTAACCAAATTTGGTAGCACATCATAAGGACTTTCATGATACTCATTTAAGTACTCAATCTGCAATCCAGCTTCAGTAAGTGCATTGATAACCTCACTCAATCCATGGTTCCAACCATATTCTTTACTTATCATTTTCGAGTCGTTGTCTGCATAAGTTCCTTGGTATTCTTCATAAATCACCTCATCTTGCATGTAACCATATTTCATAACTGGCTTCCCTTCTGTATAATCAAACATCCAAACAATTGGGTGAAACTCTACCATATAAAAGGTTCCGCCTTGTTTTAAGCGTTCGGCAATCATGGTTCCCCAAGGTTTTAAATCTGGCAACCATCCTATAACACCATAACTCGTAAAAACGATATCAAAAGTGTCATCAATATGTTTAGATGTATCTAATACATTACAGCATATAAAGTTGGCATCTAGCTTTAATTCAGCATTTAACTCCTTAGCCAATGCAATGCCTTCATCACTTAAATCTACACCAACACACTTGGCTCCTAACCTGCTCCAACTTAAAGTATCTTGCCCAAAATGACATTGTAAATGTAACAGAGATTTATCTTTAACATCACTTAAAGCTCTTTGTTCATAAGCCATTAATGATGATTTTCCTTGATTAAAAGAGTCCATGTCATACATCTTGCTTTTGGCATGAATGTTTACTTTTTCATTCCAAGTGGCCTTGTTGACTTCAAAATAGTTATCGTTTTTCATCACCTATTATTTAAAAACTAAATATAAAACATACTGCTGAATTAATTCAGGTTTCTTATTTTTGAGAAAACCATCATATATTATGAAAAAGCTATTCCTCCTTTCGTTTCTAATTATTTTTTCTGCTTGCAAACAAACCGAAGACAAAAAAGACATTGCACAAGAACCTGTAAAAGAACTAACCACAGCTGAAAAAATTGCCAATGCTCATGGTTATGAAAACTGGAGTAAGGTAAAAACTTTTGAATTTACGTTTGGCGGAACTCTCGAAGATTCCACTAGCGGTCGTGCTTGGGTTTGGAATCCGAAAACCAACGATATTAAAGTAACTAACAGAGGTGAAACTATTGAGTATAACAGAAATAGTATGGATTCTCTTGCTATAAAAGCTGACAGAGGCTTTATTAATGATAAATTCTGGGCTCTGATTCCATTCCAACTTGTTTGGGATGAAGGCACTACCATATCAGAATCCACCAAAGAAAAATCACCAGTAAACCAACAAGATTTAAACAAAATCACCATTACCTACTCTAACGAAGGTGGCTATACACCTGGAGATGCTTATGATATTTATTTTGATGATGATTACATTATAAGAGAATGGTCGTTTAGACGAGGTAATGCTCCAAAACCTTCGCTATCAAACACCTTTGAAAATTACAGCGACCATAATGGAATTAAAGTAGCACAAGAGCATAAATTTGCTGAAGGTGACAGAAACCTACTTGTTAGGAATGTGAAAGTGACTTTAGAGTAGTAATAGCTAAAGTTGAAAAACATCCAAAACACCGTTTAAGGACGTATATAAAGTATAAATATTCCGCTTTACTAAGCGTCCATATATATCAAAAGTGCTTCAATCAATGGTTAAAGCACTTTTTCTTTTTTAGTGAAACTCATTTTTTATTCAGCCAAAGGCTAAAAAAAATGTATAGTTGAACTAATTCCGCTGAAAAGCGGAATCCATTTCATCAAAAACCTATCCTACAAACCCTTGCTTATTGTGTGTGCCATCGCAGTAAGGTTTATTGGCAGAACTACCACATCTGCAAAAGGCTGTGGTTTTATTTTTAGTTTCTTCTTTTCCGTCTTTATGAACAACTTTTAAGGTACCATGAACTAATAAAGGTCCATTTTCAAGAACATCAACTTTAGTTTCAGAACTTGTGGTTTCCTTAGGTGTTTCATTATTCATATAATAACTCAAAGCGCCTGAAGGACAAGCCTTAACCTGATTCACTAAAGCATCAGTTGCTGCTGCATCAATTTTTATCCAAGGTCGTTCTCTAGGTTGAAACACTTCAGGCAAACCTTTGGCACAAATTGCAGAATGAATACATTTTTCAGCTTCCCAAACCACTGTTACCTCTCTATTAGAATATTCTTTTACTTTTCCCATACCTTCTTGTTTTAACTAAAGATACAAAAAAATTAAGCAGAAATTAAGTGTGTTTATTAGCTTCATTTCTAAACTTATAATTCTTATTTTTGTTGGAAACCGAAAAAACCACAACTCTTGTCAAACTACAAAACAGGTCTTGATTACGCCAAAGAGCAAGATGAAAAAGACCCATTGGCATCGTATCGAAACAAATTCCACATTCCAAAAGATAAAAACGGAAATGAACTTATTTATCTCTGTGGAAATTCTTTAGGACTTCAACCAAAATCGACTAAAAATTATATTGATCAAGAGCTTAAAGATTGGGCTAATCTTGGTGTTGAAGGACATCTTGAAGCTAAAAATCCTTGGCTACCTTATCATGAGTTTTTAGCCGAAAGCACAGCAAAATTAGTAGGTGCAAAACCTATTGAAGTGGTTACTATGAATACCTTAACCACCAATTTGCACTTAATGATGGTGTCGTTTTACCAACCAACAAAAGAGCGATATAAAATTGTGATTGAGAGTGATGCTTTCCCTTCTGACAAATATGCTGTGGAATCCCAATTGCGCCATCATGGCTTTGATGATAGCGAAGGTTTAATTCTTTGGAAACCTAGACAAGGCGAAGAATTATTGCGTTATGAAGATTTAGAGCAAATTCTTGATACGCATGGAAATGAAATTGCTTTAGTGATGATTGGAGGCGTTAATTATTACACAGGTCAATTTTTTGACTTAAAACGCATTGCAGAACTTGGCCATAAACATGGTTGCATGGTTGGTTTTGACTGTGCTCATGGCGCAGGAAATGTACAATTGAATCTGCACGATTCTGGAGCGGATTTTGCGATTTGGTGCACTTATAAATATTTAAACTCAGGACCAGGAAGTTTAAGTGGTTGCTTTGTACATGAACGTCACGCTCACAACAAAGAACTCAACAGGTTTACAGGTTGGTGGAGTCACAACAAGCAAACACGTTTTAATATGAGGCACGAATTTGATGTGCTTCCAGGAGCTGAGGGTTGGCAATTGAGCAATCCTCCTATCCTATCTATGGCTGCTATAAAAGCCTCTTTGGATATGTTTCATGAAGTTGGTATTGAAAAGCTTACTGAAAAATCCAGGAAACTTACTGGCTACTTTGAGTTTTTGTTAAAACAATTAGGTGAAGATGTGATTAGAATCATTACTCCTGAAAACCCAGAAGAACGTGGCTGTCAATTATCCATACAAGTTAAAAGTGCCAACAAAGCATTACACAACAATTTAACTGAAGCTGGTGTGGTCAGTGATTGGCGAGAGCCAGATGTGATTCGTTGTGCTCCTGTTCCTTTATACAATAGCTTTGAAGATGTGTACAGGATGGTCGAAAAATTAAAGCCCATCCTAACCTTCCCAAAGGGAAGGAACTCAAATACCGAAATAAAATGAAAGAAAATGCTAAGAAAGTCCTCTCCTCTGGAGAGGATTTAGGAGAGGCTCAGAACATACTCATTATTGGTGCTGGACTTTGCGGAAGTTTATTGGCTCTTCGCTTAGGACAACGAGGCTATAATGTAACGGTTTACGAGATGCGTCCAGACTTACGTAAAGTTGATATTTCTGCTGGTCGATCTATAAACTTAGCCTTTTCAGATCGAGGTAACAAAGCCATGAAATTGGTTGGTATTGAAGATAAAGTCAAAGCACTTTGCATACCAATGAATGGTCGTATGCTTCATGACAGAGAAGGCAATACGTTTTTATCAAATTATAGTGGAAGAGACCATGAATACATCAATTCCATTTCTCGAGGCGAACTCAATGGTTTGCTACTTACTGAAGCCGAAAAACATAAAAATGTCACGATACACTTCAACAAAAAATGCAAATCGGTCGATTTTGAAAAAACTACAGCTTTCTTTAAAGATTACGAAAGCAATTCAGAATTTGTAGAAGATGCAGATGTGATTATTGCAACAGATGGAGCAGGTTCAGCCATGCGCAAAAGTTACTATTTAGGCAAGAAATTTCTATTTAGTTTTTCACAAGACTATCTAACACATGGCTATAAAGAGTTGAGCATTCTACCAACTAAAGAAGGTGGTTACAAGACCTACAAGAATGCTTTGCATATTTGGCCTAGAGGTGATTTTATGCTCATAGCGTTGCCAAATTTAGATGGAAGTTTTACAGTTACTCTATTTTTACATCATAGTGAAGGCGAATACAATTTTGGTAATTTAACTACACCAGAAATTGTAACAGAATTTTTCCAAAAAGAATTTCCAGATGCTTTAGAGCTTATGCCAAATTTGGCAGATGATTTCTTTGAAAACCCAACAGCTGCACTTGGCACTGTAAAATGTTCGCCTTGGCATTATAAAGGCAACACCTTGTTAATGGGAGATGCAGCACATGCAATTGTTCCGTTTTATGGTCAAGGAATGAATGCCTCATTTGAAGATGTGGTTGAATTTGACAAAGTTCTTGACCAGAACCTCGATAATTGGGAAGCCATATTTACAACGTATGAGAAGTCTCGTAAAAAAGACACAGATGCTATTGCAGATTTAGCCATTGATAATTTTCATGAAATGAAAGATCACGTAGCCAACCCAATATTTCAAGAAAAGCGTAAATTGGAAATGGCTTTAGAAAAGCATTTTCCAGATGACTATTCTTCTAAGTATTCGTTAGTGACTTTTAATGAAGATATAAACTACAGAAGCGCGATGCTAAGAGGTCGTGCACAAGATAAAGCCATTTTGAATATGCTTTCTGATGGCGAGATTGACATAAATAGCGATTTAAGAAGTATATTAGAAAAAGTAAAACAACAAACCGAAGCTATTCTAGAAGATGATAGAATTGCTGGGTTAAAGTAGTTTGTCATTCCTGCGAAGGCAGGAATTTAATATGAATTGAAGCAAAATTAAAAAGATTCCTATTTTATGGGAATGACTAAAAAAAGAATAAATTATGAGCAATAAAAAAAATGAGATGCCTGCCTCCGCAGGCACTGGTGTTACACCAAGAGGCGCCTATCCACATACAAAACGTGCTGGCGATTTTATTTTTGTATCAGGAACAAGCTCACGTCGTGCAGATAACACTATTGCAGGAGTTGATATCATAGACGAAATGGGAACCAAGCGCTTAAATATTGAAGTACAAACCAGAGAAGTACTCCAAAACATAGAAAAAAACTTAATTAAAGCAGGTGCTTCTATGAAAGATGTTGTAGATGTGACTTCTTTTCTCGTAAACATGAACGATTTTGCTGGCTATAATAAAGCTTATGCTGAATTTTTTAACGCTGAAACAGGTCCAGCGAGAACAACCGTTGCTGTACATCAATTACCACATCCAGATTTAGTTGTAGAGATTAAAGTCATGGCTTATAAGCCATTACAATAACTCCTTCCTCTGGTCACTGAGCTTGCCGAAATGAAGGAAAGGTGTTGCAAAGCGACAAAAGACTAAAATGTCACTAATAAAAAGAATTGCTTAACTTTAAAAAGTCCAATTCCCTCCCTTTGGGAGGGTTAGGGTGGGCTAACCTCAAACCAACCAACGCTTAATCACTTTTCAATTTAAAACAGTGATTAAATTTTTTCGACATATAAGACAAAATCTCATTGAGACAGGTAAAACCTCCAAATACCTCAAATACGCCATTGGCGAAATCATTCTAGTGGTTATTGGTATTCTTATCGCATTGAGCATTAACAATTGGAACGAAAAAAGAAAAACCAACAACCAACTACAAGGTTATTTAAACAGTATTGCTAAAAATATTCAATCAGACACACTCGAAATCAACATCATAAAAACATTAAGAGAACGTCAAAACCTAGCTGCAAAAGACTATGTAGAATATACATATAAAGACTCTATGCCAATACAGTTGATTCCTCAAATGTTACGAATACTTGGAGAACAATATTTAAATATAAATCCATCTGGTTTTGACGCCTTAAAAAATTCTGGCTACATAGCCAATCTTCAAGGAACAGATTTAGAGGATGCTATTTACGATTATTACTCATATTTTGAAGAAATACACGAAAGTGAAATTAGTTTAAACAACTTTATAGAAAATATGGAAGCAGGACTATACGATGGCAAATATGAAGATGTTGTCATGGTATATAAAGTTTTTTCCAGTTCAGAATCACTCAACAAATTTTCTGAAAGTGAAATACAAAAAGCATTAGAGCAAATTTACCGAAATTCTAAGATGCTTGGTATCATGCAACGTGTCGCTTCTGAAGAGTATTATTTTGTTTATGATAGTTTAAAAACTAAAGGACAGAAAATTGTAACCCTCATTAATAAAGAATTAAACAATGATTAAGTTCTTCAGACACATTAGAAAAAATCTCATGGAAACAGGAAAAACAGGCAAATACTTTAAATACGCCATTGGTGAAATATTTCTCGTGGTAATTGGTATTCTAATAGCACTTAGTATTAATAATTGGAATCAAGACAGGCTCAATCAAATTGAAAAAAAAGAATTACTTTCTAAACTAAATGAAGAGTTTAAAGCCAATAAAAAAGTATTGATTGATTACAGAACTGCTGAGAATAAAGCCATGAATTCAAGCATAGAGTTAATGAAGCTCATTGGTGCTTCACAAGAGGAACTTGCAAGGCGTAATTTAGATAGTTTATTGTTTGAGTCTTTCCCTTCCAATGAAATTGCGTTTGCTAATAATGCAGTCAATAGCATTGTACAAAATGGACGTTTAAATCTCTTTAAAAATGAAGCCATCACAACCTTACTCTATCAATGGAATGCCTTATCAGAAATTAGAAAAATTAGATATGAAAAGCTAGACTCATGGAATAACGAACATTTTTTACCTTTTCTTTTATCATACATTTCTTTTAAAGAAATGGATGCTTATGCCAATTACAGATGGGCTGGAAAATCTAAAGTGAAACCCAAATACTACCCATTATTTCAAAAAGTAGAGTTTGAGAATTTATTGGACAATTCCTTATGGTTGCACCAACAAATTATTGAAAGACTTAAAGAAACTGAAGATCTCATTGATAAAATCATTGAAGTAACTCAAACAGACTAACATGATTAAATTCTTTAGAAAAATACGATACAACTTTATGGAACAAAACAAAACTGGAAAGTACCTCAAATATGCCATTGGTGAAATACTTTTAGTTGTGCTTGGTATTCTTATTGCGCTTCAAATTAATAATTGGAATGAAGAACGAAAAAACAGAAATAAAGAACAATCCATTTTGAAAAACCTTCAAACAGATTTTAAAGCAAACATTTACAATGTAGATAAAACCTATAATAGTTTTTTAGAAGCTTATGAAGCATCAGCAAATTTACTTGAAATTATTAGCTCTAACAGCACTATTAACGGTTCAGAAATTGAATATTTATTAGATGAGATCATTAATAAAACCATGTCTCTTGACATGAATACTGGATCAATAAATGAAATGCTTAATACTGGCTCAATTAACTTAATAAGAGACAATAATTTAAAAAAGCAATTATCTAATTGGTCCTACTTTGAAACAGATACACAAGATGATGTTGTGATTTACAGAGACTATTTATTTGATTTTTTTATTCCTTCATTAACTAACAAAGCGTTATTAAGAAAAATGGAAGTTCCTGATTTTTTTGAGGAAGATCTTAAATTACAAATAATTTCTAAGTCAAATTTCAAAATAGATTACAACAAAACCATCAGAACTATGGAGTTTGAAAATGAGCTTTATAATAACACTTTAAATTACATGTATACTTTAAATTCTTATAAGGTATTTAAGAACTATTTAACCGACACACTAAAACTTATTGAATCTAACATTAATGATTAAATTCTTTCGTAAAATACGCTACAACCTCATGGAAACTGGAAAAACAGGCAAATACTTTAAATATGCCATTGGCGAAATTTTACTTGTAATGGTTGGAATACTTCTTGCCTTACAGGTAAATAATTGGAATGAAAATAGAAAAGCAGAAAACAATAAGCAAAAGCTTATGCTTGCCCTTAGAAAAGAATTTTTAATTAATAAGGAAACATTAGAAGAACGTTCACAAGGACTTCATAAACACAATTCTCAATTAAATAAAGTAATTAATTTTTCTGCTGGAACTTTAGAACTTTCAATCGATAGTCTTAGGTATTATGCCTCTAATCTAGCTTACCAAATAAGATTTTCTATGTTGAATTCGGTTTTAGAAGAAGCTGTTTCTGCTGGCAAATTTGAGATGTTAAGTGATAGCTTAAAACAAAACTTGTCTTTAATCAAAGATTTTTTAAACTCCAGAAATGATATCAGTAAAATGGGTGATGATATTATGTTTAACAAAAACGGAGAAAATGTAGATTTCATGTTAAATATAAATGCTTTTCAACATAGTAACAGTGAAACATTTTATGTGCAACCTCCTATATCTATGCATCCAGATTTTTTAAAAAATGATGATGAGTTTATCAGCTATATCAAGTCTTCTAAAACTTACGAAAAGCTGCATCAAGTCTATTATTTTAGTATGCTTGATGAAGTATGGATTAAATATGGATTATTAAGATTAACTAATGTAACAATAGACCTACTCGATAGAGAACTTACAGAACATTAATATATGATTAAATTCTTTAGAAAAATACGCTACAACCTCATGGAAACTGGAAAAACAGGCAAATACTTTAAATATGCAATAGGCGAAATTTTGCTCGTGGTTATTGGTATTCTCATTGCACTACAGATTAATAATTGGAATAATTATAGAATAGATAGGCAAAATGAAAAACAATTGCTCTCCAATCTGCGACAAGAATTTAAAACTAATCTCGAAGAGTTAAAGTTTGACCATCAAATCAATACAAAATGCCTCAATGCCTTGTATATTTTTTTACAATCAGATAAAACTAAATTTACACCCAATGAGATTGACAGTTTAAATGGTTTATTTACCACCTTTGCATCCTTTGATGCTCGTGTAGGTATCATCAACGAAACCATTTCTTCTGGTAAATTAGACCTTATTCAAAATGATTCTCTTAAAAATAAATTAAGTCATTGGACAGGAGAACTTAATGATTTAGCCGAAGACATTGTTATTAGAAGAGAGCATTGGTTAAAATATCTATTGCCAACTTTCAGAAAGTATATTCCCACCAGAAATATTGACAAATATGCTTATAGGTCTGATTATAGTAGAGATAGTGTGATTAAGCCTATTCTGATTCCAAAAGAAAACTACATCAAATTCATAACGTCATTAGAAGTTGATGGTGCGATTATGGATCATTATTTAAATCAAAGTTATGTGCATATAAACGAAAAAAGTATTCAATCTTACATTGAAGACATTATTACAATGATTGATAATGAATTAAACTATATGAATAGTGATTAAATTCTTATGCAATATAAATTATTCTCATCCTTTAAAAAACAAGCAAATAGCTTAAATTTACAGAATGAACATCCAAAACTACATAAACGGCAATTTTCACAATCCAATACAAGATGATTGGTTAGACAACTACAATCCTTCAAATGGAGAAGTGTATAGTCAAATACCTAACTCTTCAAGTGAAGATGTCGAAAACGCATACATAGCAGCAAAATCTGCTTTTCCAAGTTGGAGTCAGACCACCTTAGATGAACGAAGTAGAATCATGCTCAAAATTTCAGAGCTTATTGAAGCCAATCTTGATAGATTAGCAGAAGCCGAAAGCAAAGACAATGGGAAGCCTATTTGGTTAGCCAAAGCCGTAGACATACCAAGAGCATCTAGTAATTTCCGTTTTTTTGGCAATGCTATAACGCAATTTGCGAGTGAAAGTCACGAAAGCGTTGGTCAGCAAGCCATCAATTACACCTTACGTCAACCTATTGGTGTTGTTGGTTGTATTTCCCCTTGGAACCTTCCACTCTATTTATTCACATGGAAAATCGCTCCAGCTATTGCAGCTGGAAATTGTGTGGTTGCCAAACCAAGTGAAGTCACACCAATGACAGCCTTTTTATTAAGCGAAATTTGCAATGAAGCAGGTTTACCAAAAGGTGTACTAAACATTGTTCATGGCTTAGGAACTACTGCAGGACAAGCCATCATTGAACATCCAGATATTAAAGCCATTTCGTTTACAGGAGGCACTGCAACAGGAGCTCATATAGCAAAAGTAGCTGCTCCAATGTTTAAAAAATTATCCTTAGAGCTTGGTGGAAAAAATCCAAACATCATTTTTGATGATTGCGATTATGAAGATATGCTAATCACAACCATTCGTTCGTCATTTGGCAATCAAGGTCAAATTTGCTTATGTGGTAGTCGTATTTTTGTTCAAGACACCATTTACGAGCAGTTTAAAAAAGACTTTGTAAATGTAGTCAGCAAACAAAAAGTAGGACATCCTTCTGCTCCTGACACAAAAATTGGAGCATTAGTGTCTAAACCTCATTTAGAGAAAGTGTTGAGTTATGTAGACATAGCCAAAGCTGAAGGCGGAAAAGTGCTTTATGGCGGCAAACAAATCAAAGTTGAAGGCTATGAAAATGGCTACTATATGGAACCAACTATCATAGAAGTTCAAACCGATGAATGTCGTGTGAATCAAGAGGAAATTTTTGGCCCTGTGGTCACTATTATGCCTTTTACAACTGAAGATGAAGTGTTACAAATAGCAAACAAGGTGAAGTATGGTTTATCAGCAACACTTTGGACGAATGATTTAAAACGAACCATGCGAATGACCAATCAATTACAAGCTGGAATGGTTTGGGTAAACACTTGGTTAATGCGAGATTTACGCACACCTTTTGGAGGTGTAAAAGACTCTGGAGTTGGTCGTGAAGGTGGTTTTGAAGCCTTGCGCTTTTTTACAGAAGCAAAGAATGTTTGTATAAAGTATTAAAGCCCACCCCAACCCTCCCAAAAGGAGGGCGAAGTGAGCTAAAATTAAAATAAAGTTTAATAAACTCATCGACCCTGTTTAA
>JAUIGO010000038.1 GCA_030429955.1 Bacteroidia bacterium | reverse complement strand
TTGCTGTCCATGTTCTGGTAATGACCTCTTCGTTTGAACATGAACCAGCTGCCGAGCTTTCTCCAAAGCTTACTGTAGCACTACCGCAACTATCACTTGCCGTTAAGGTCGCTGCTGATGGAATGGCATCACATTCTACGGTAATATCTGATGGAAGTGTTTCATTGAAACTTGGAGCTGTGTTGTCTTCTATTGTGAATGTGGCGTCTTTGGTTATTATATTTCCGCATTCATCAGATAGCGTAAACGTTACAGTTTCTGAACCTGTTGCACCACATAAATCACTCAAGCCAGAGCTGTTGTGTGTTACTGTAGCATTTCCGCAAGACACAGTCCCAGAAAAACTGTTGAGCCAAGTAGCAAAAGCACCTCCAGGATCTGAAGTTCCATCACATTCTACAGTCATATCAGTCGGCTCGTTAGTCCAAGCTGGTCCAACAAATGAAATTCTACGTAATTCACCATTGTATATATTGACATAATAAACAAAACCATCCAATGGATTTTGCATCATGTGGACTATGCCTGCTCCAGTATTTATTGGTGCTAATTCTGAAATATCACTAATCCAATTTTGTGAGCCATCTGTTAATGTTGCAACATTAATCCAATTTCTTACATAATCTGTAAATAGGTATTTTCCTGTCATACTGCTACCAAGTCCATTTCCAGTAATATAAACACCTGTTATGGCAGTATTTCCTCTAAACTGAATTCCTGTTGTTGGCGAACCGGAAACACCTACTCTAGGATCTGTAGGAGTTGTTCCGCTAAACCAAGGCACGCGAGCTTCATTTGTACCTCCATGTTTCCAAGCTACTTCAGGTCTGTCATGTACAAAACGTCTTAGAGCTGGGTCTGGATTATCAACCCAACTGGTTGGTTGCGGGCAATTATCCCTAAAAAGGGCATTGCCTTCATCAGGATTGGTTGTTCCACTATTATAATAACTATTGAGTTGTGTTTGTCCTTCATATAGAGGCCAACCACCATTTAAACCCCCTTTATCTAAAATATGCAAATCTTCCCAAGTATTCCAGCCTACATCAGCTACATGAATAATTCCAGGATCACCATCGGCTGGATTGGTACTGCCACTGCCAGGTTGTATGGACATTCTGAATGGATGCCTAAAGCCCATTGCCCACATTCTAGATTTTGGTGAACGTGGATTTGCTCCTTCATAATGAGGGTTTGAAGGGATACCATCACCTGTATCTGGATCTAATCGTAATACTTTTCCACAAAGCGAAGTTATCATTTGACTTCTAAAAGCTCCAACATTTTCTTCAGGTCGCATAATACCATCATTGATGGCTTGTTGCCAATACGTTTCACTTGCACTTCCGACATCTGTTGAAGAATAACTTGCATTATCTCCTGTAGAGACTAGAAGTGTTCCATCATTAGCAAACATAACGGTTCCTCCAGCATGAGATTCATGGGTTAAAGGTACTCCTGTTGAAACTGACTCTCCTAAAAGTACGGTTCTAGAATTGTAATCTGTAGTTAATGGACTGCTTCCAATATTTAATTTATAACGTGTTAATCTGCTTATTGTAGCTTCGTAATAATCATTATCATTTGGATCATATTGAGGCGTTCCATAGTTCATGAGGTGCTCTCTATCAACCATATAATACATATATATTAATCCATTGGTTTCAAAATCAGGATCTAAGGCAATACTTTGAAATCCAAAATCTCTCCAATCGCCTACTTCATCAGAGATATCTAAAACTGGCGTTGCTTGTTTAACATACGATGAGCCATTCCAGTTGGAAACATAGATATGACCACGTTTTTCCCAAACAAACATTTTTGTACCATCCTCGTTAAAAACAACTCCCATTATGGTATTGTAACCAGACTGAACTAAATCGTGGCTAAAGGTAGGAGCTAATGTATATAATTGCACTTCAGATAACTGAATACTGTTTTCTGCAGCACATTGTGTTGTGAAATTTACCCTATAGTATTTATAGGAAGTGGAGTTACTGAAATTAAAAGTTCTTTGGTGAAACCTAGTAGCAACACATGGAATCGTTCCTGTTGCTATTTGTGTAAAAGTATTGGCATCGTTAGATCCAAAAATAGTATAGTTTTGAGGGTCTCTACCTGGAGAATCATTTGCCGTTGTAATAGATATTGAAGTGGCTATTTTTGAATTCCCACCGAGGTCAACCGTAAAACCCATTCCATCATTAAAATTAAAATCCAAATATTTAGTTGATGTTGATCCGTCTATAATTTTACTTACACCTTCGTTAGCAGGTGAATTAACAGAACCAAATGTTGTGATGGACATTGCAGGTGAAAAAATTGGAGTTTGGGCAAATCCTGAGCTAGCACTCAGAACAAATAGACTCAAAAATAAACTCCTTTTAAAAAAAGACTTCAAAAAATAGCAAAACATAGCATTAGCTTTAATGTTAAATAAAAAATGATTTGCTATTAATCAAGGTACTAAAATAGTATATATTTTTTTAATAAATTGTTAATTGTATGAGTTTTCGTTTAAGTTCTGAAAACATAGATTATTATAGCAGAGCATCATAGAGTACCTCCACAGGATGTCTTGCTGTTTTACTGGCTCCATCAAATATTTGATGTCTACAGCTTGTGCCATTAGCGACTAAAACTGTTTTGTTAGTTGCTTTTTGTATGGATGGAAATAATACTTGGTTACCAATTTTCTGACTCAACTCATAGTGTTCTTTTTCATAACCAAAAGATCCTGCCATACCACAACAGCCAGAAGGAATTTCGCTCACTGTAAAATTTAAAGGCAAGCTCAAAATAGTTTTTGTGTATTTAGTTGATGACAGTGCTTTTTGATGACAATGTCCATGTAGCAAAACTTGTTTTGACTCTTTTGTGAACATTTCAGAAGTTATATGCTTTGCCTCAATTTCATTGGCTAAAAACTCATCAATTAGAAACACCGATTTACTTAATTCTGATGCTTCACTTTTAAGTGTGTCATCTACTAAGTTAATATACTCATCCCTAAAGCTTAAGATTGCCGAAGGCTCAATACCGATTAAAGGAATGTTTTCCGAAACTAAGCTTTTAAATAAATTAACATTGGTATTTGCAATTTCTTTGGCTTCCTTTAAAAACCCTTTTGAAAGGTATGCTCTTCCACTTTCTTGATGTTCTACAATTAATACTTCATAACCCAATTGGTTTAAAAGTAGAACAGCTTTTTTTCCAATTTCAACATCATAATAATTAGTGTATTCATCACAAAACAAATAAACCTTTCTAGATTCTGGAGATTGTCCAAATGACGTAAACCATGATCTTAATGTTTGTTGTTTTAATTTTGGCAGTGTTCTTTTTGTTGAAATTCCTAAACCAAGCTTAAACCAATTTTGGCGAATAAAGAAATTATGGATTGTTGGTAGTTTAGAGGCAAATTTATTTAGTTTCGCATTATTGGCAATAAGCTTATCTCTTAATGAACGAGATTTATTTTTATAGTATTGAAACTGAAATTCTGCTTTTAATGTTGCCATATCAATATTTGAAGGACATTCAGATTTACAGCCTTTACAGGAAATACACAAATCCATAGCTTCTTTAATCTCAGGATGATCAAATGGATTTTCTTTAGTATTCTGCGTTAAAAACTCACGCAACACATTAGCTCTTCCTCTTGTGGTATCTTTTTCATCAAGGGTTGCTCTGTAACTCGGGCACATGGTTCCTCCAGCAAAATTTAACTTTCTGCAATCTCCTGAGCCATTGCATTTTTCAACAGCTTTTAAAATACCTCCTTCATCATCAAAATTAAAAATGGTTTCTACCTTAGGAACCACAATATCTGTTTCATAGCGTAAATTTTCATCCATTGGTTTGGCATTCACAATTTTGCCTGGATTAAAAATATTGTTTGGATCCCAGGTATGCTTTATCCTTTTAAATAACTCATAGTTTTTTGCACCTAAAACCAAAGGAATAAATTCAGCACGAACACGACCATCTCCATGCTCACCACTTAATGAACCACGATATGATTTAACTAGCTTTGCTGATGCTTCGCTTATCTCTCTAAAAAGTTTGACGTCTGTTGATTTTTTTAAATCTAATATTGGACGTAAATGCAGTTCACCTGCTCCAGCATGTGCATAATACACCGCTTTTTGGCTAAAGGATTTCATCAATTCTGTAAACGCTTCAATGTATTCTGGCAAATCTTCAACTGCTACAGCTGTATCTTCAATACAAGCTACTGCTTTTTTATCACCTGGTATATTAGCCAAAAGTCCTAAACCTGCCTTGCGCAAGTTCCATACACTTTCCGTTTCTTTATCAATAATTTTAGGATGTGCATAACCCAATCCTTTTTCTTGAAGTGTTTGAATTAAGTCCTTTGCTTTAGATCTGGCTTCAATTAAAGTATCTTCTCTAAATTCAATGATTAATATGGCTTCTGGATCTCCTTCAACAAAAAACCGATTCTTTTGGTGCTCAATATTGTTTTTAGTACAATCTAGTATGGTTTTGTCCATAAGCTCACAAGCGGTTATGTCCTTTTGCATGGCTGTAATTGTAGCTTGTAAACTTTCCTGGATGCTGTTAAAATGCGCAGCAACTAAAACCACATTGGGTTTAGGTAATGGTACGAGATTGAGTTTGATTTCTGTGATAAAAGCTAAGGTGCCTTCAGAACCACAAAGCAACTCACAAAAATTAAAATTTTTATCTATCTCTGCAAAAATGTTTGAGTTTAATAAGGCATCAACTGCATAGCCTGTATTTCTTCTAGACACTGATTTTTTAGGAAAATTATTTTCAATTTCTAATTGTACTTCTTTATTACTTAGCTCATTAAAAATGTGATTGTAAATTTCCCCTTCTAAAGTTTGAGACTTTGTTTTTTCTTTAAATTTATCAATAGATTGATGATTGAAAACCACTTCACTTCCATCACTTAAAATAGTTTTTAATTCTAAGACATGATCTCTTGTAGAACCATAAACGATAGACGTAGATCCACAGGAATTATTACCAACCATGCCTCCTATCATACATCTATTTGCTGTGGAGGTGTTAGGTCCAAAAAACAATCCATAAGGTTGTAAAAACACATTCAATTCATCACGAACAACACCAGGTTGGACTCTCACCCAGTTTTCATTGGTATTAATCTCTAAAATCTGATTGAAGTATTTTGAAATATCAACCACAATGCCATTACCAACACATTGACCAGCCAAGGAAGTTCCAGCTGCTCTAGGAATAAGTGATACATTTTGTACTTGCGCAAATTTTATTAATTCCTTTATATCTACATTGGTTTTAGGAAGCGCTACTGCCAATGGCAACTCTCTATAAACTGAAGCATCAGTTGCATAAAGTGCTTTCATTATATTATTATAATGTAACTCACCTGATAATTGGTTTTGCAATATTTTTAGTTGTGTACTCAATAGGATAAAATTATATGCGATATAAAGATATTTAAATAAATACGGTTTTATCAAATGTTTGCAATGAAGTTAATAAACGTTAAAAAAAAGCTAATTGCCTTGAATTTATTTCAAAATTATTAACTTGGTGTGTTTCAAAATTTAATAGCAGATTTTCTAATTTTGTGACACTATCCACTGAGTCCTTTAAAATTGTGTTTTTTAACCATTAATTTATTAGCTCCAATAAATTTAAGGCTTAGTCATTTACTTATTTACAAAGTAAAATTGTGTACTTAATATCTGCATTTCAAAAGAACGAAAAATAATAAACTAAAATTTTAATCAACAAAAAATGGATATTTTATGAAACGAAGAAATTTTATTCAATATGCTGGTTTAGGTGCTGGTGCTTTGATGATGCCTTCGCTTTTGATGGGAAATAACATTTCCGCAGAAGCCTTGCTGAATCCTGGTCTAGACGTAGCTGCCAAAAAACAATTGGCAGATGTTGCACTTAATACAGCTAGATCATTAGGAGCATCTTATGCAGATGCTCGTATAGGTAGATACCTAAATCAATATGTCTTTACAAGAGAAGACAAAGTGCAAAACGTAGTTAATACAGAGTCTTTCGGTATTGGTGTTAGAGTGATTGCTAACGGAACTTGGGGTTTTGCCTCGACGAACAACGTGTCACCTGATGGAATAAAGAAAGCCACTGAACAAGCCGTTGCCATTGCAAAAGCAAATTCTAAAATTCAAAAAGAAGATGTTGTTCTTGCTCCAGTTAAATCTCATGGTGAAGTATCATGGAAAACACCAATTGTTAAAGACTTTAAAGATGTTCCTGTTGCTGAAAAAGTAGACTTACTTTTAAGTGCTAACAAAGCAGCTATGGATAATGGAGCTAACTTTGTTAACTCCGCCTTATTCATGGTGAATGAGCAAAAGTACTTTGCTTCAACTGACGGTTCTTACATAGACCAAGATGTGCATAGAATCTGGCCAACAATTGGTGTAACAGCAATTGATCGCTCAGCTGGAAAATTTAAATCTCGTCAAGGTTTAAGTGCACCAATGGGATTAGGTTATGAATATATGGACGGCTTAGCGTCTGAAAAAATTGCTGGTCCAGAAGGAACTGGATTAATTGGCTATAGAAATAGTTATGATATTGTTGAAGATGCAATATTAGCTGCTAAACAAGCTAAAGAAATGCTTACTGCAAAATCTGTTGACGCAGGAAAGTATGATTTAGTACTAGATCCTAATCACTTAGGATTGACCATTCACGAATCAGTTGGTCATCCTTTAGAATTAGACAGAGTTTTAGGCTACGAAGCCAACTATGCTGGAACTAGCTTTGCTACTTTAGATAAATGGAAGTCAGGTGACTTTAAATACGGAAGCGACATAGTGAACTTAGTTGCTGACAAAACTCAAGTTGGTTCCCTTGGTGCTGTTGGTTATGATGATGAAGGCGTTAAAACCAAAAAATGGGATTTGGTTCGCAATGGTATTTTGAAAAACTACCAAGCAATACGCGATCAAGTTCACATGATTGGTCAAAACGAATCTCATGGCTGTTGTTATTCACAAAGTTGGAACGATGTACAATTCCAGCGTATGCCAAACGTATCGTTAGAACCTGGAAAAGAAAAATACTCAATCAATGACATGATTAAAGATGTTGAAAAAGGTATTTATATTGCTGGTAGAGGTTCTTACTCTATTGATCAGCAACGTTATAACTTCCAATTTGGTGGTACTGTATTTTATGAAATTAAAGACGGAAAAATAGCAGGTATGCTTGACGATGTTGCTTACCAATCTAATACACAAGAATTCTGGAATTCTTGTACTAAGATTTGTGATGAAAGTGATTACCGAATTTTCGGTTCATTCTTTGATGGAAAAGGACAACCTTCGCAGGTTAGTGCTGTATCGCATGGTAGTTCAACTACACGTTTTAATGATGTTAATGTAATTAATACTGGTAGAACTATTTAATTATTCGTTTTACAATAAATAAAAAATACAATGGCAATATATACAAAAGAAGAAGCAAGACGCATTATGGAAAAAGCCTTGAGCTTTTCAACTGCTGATGCTTGCGAAGTCAATTTAAGTGGAAGCGAAAGTGGTAACATACGTTACGCAAGAAACACAGTTTCAACTGCTGGCCACAGATCTAATCAAAACTTAGTAGTTCAGTCCAATTATGGTAAAAAATATGCAACTGCTACTATTGATGAATTTGATGACGAATCCTTAAAAAAGGTGGTTAAACGTTCAGAAGAACTTGCAAAAATATCTCCTGAAAATCCTGAGTTTATGGGAATTTTAGGACCTCAAACTTATGACGAATCAGTAACACATATTGATGCTACAGCTAATATAACACCAGACTATAGAGCACAAGTTGCAAATAGTAGCATAGAACCTGCAGCAGCAAAAGATGTCACTGCAGCTGGATTTTTAGATGATTCAGCAGGTTTTTCTGCTATGATGAATACTAAGGGATTATTTGCATATAACAAGGCTACGAATATCAATTTTACTGTGACCATGAGAAGTAATGATGGTACAGGTTCAGGTTGGGTGACTAGAGATTTTAATGATGTGACAAAGTTTGATGCTGCTGAAGCATCTAAAATTGCAATTGATAAAGCCATTATGTCTAGAGAAGCTAAGGCGATTGAACCGGGAAAATATACTGTGATACTTGAACCTGCAGCTTCAATTGGACTACTTGGAAATATGGGTGGAGCCTTAAATGCTCGTACAGCTGATGAAGGTAGAAGTTTTATGTCTAAAGAAGGTGGAGGCACCAAATTAGGACAAAAAATTGTTGATGAACGTGTCAATATTTGGTCAGATCCTTTGCATCCAGAAGTTCCAACTGGAACTTGGAATGGCGAAGGCATGCCTTTAAAGAAAACCAGTTGGATTGAAAATGGAGTGGTTAAAAACCTAGCCTATGATCGTTTTTGGGCTCAAGAAAAAGGAGTTAATGCTGTTCCATTTCCACCAAATATTATTATGGAAGGTGGTACTGCTTCATTAGAAGATTTAATAAAAGATACCAAAAAAGGAATTCTAGTAACCAGATTATGGTACATACGTGGTGTAGATCCACAAACATTATTGTTTACAGGTCTTACTCGTGATGGTACTTTTTATATAGAGAATGGAAAAATCAAACATCCTGTTAAGAATTTTAGGTTTAATGAAAGTCCTATTATCATGCTTAATAACCTAGAAACACTAGGACAACAAGTTCGTATTGATGGAAATCTAATCCCTTATATGAAGATTAGAGATTTCACCTTTACAAGTTTGTCTGATGCTGTTTAAATTATTTTAATGCTTTAAAACTGGTTGAATTGTTTAACACTTCAGCCAGTTTTTTTTTACACTTAACTTTGCGGCCATTTATTTTGTTAATAGAATCTAAACAAGTCGTTCAGAATTAATAATATTCAATAAATTGCCTGAAAATTAAGTATACATCAACTTAATCATCAATCATTGAATAACGCGTTTTTTTTTACTAGACTTCAATACGAATCAGGAGATTGGGATGTAGACCAACGCATGCCATCCAACCTGCTAAACTCTTTGGTAGAATACACAACATTAAAAGTTGACACTAAAGAAAATATTATTTCTTTAAGTAGTGATGAAATTTTTAAATGTCCTTTCTGTTATTTATCTGGGCATAAATTGGTTCAATTCACAAAAAAGGAACGAGAGAATTTCAAAAAATATGTCATGAATGGTGGTTTTGTGTTTGTTGATGATTGTAACCATGATATTGATGGGTTGTTTTCAAAATCATTTGAACGTCAAATGGAGGATATTTTTGGCCCAAATGAATTGAAAAAAATACCTAACAATCATGAGTTATACAACGTGTTTTTCAAATTTGAAAAAGGACCTCCAACAACCTCTCAGGAGTTAAATGGTTGGGGAGATGATCTGGTTCACGACTATTTAAAGGCCATAGAAGTCAATGGACGCATTGGTGTTTTGTTCAGCAATAAAGATTATGGTTGCGAATGGGATTATGACTTTAGAAACAAACGCTGGTATAAAATTGATAACACTCGCTTTGCAGTAAACATAGTGATGTATGCACTGACATCATAATAATAATATTTATGGATAAAAATTTAGCTACAATAGAGCAAGAAGTAAAAGACTTAACCACAAAACTCACCGATTTAAAAAAAGAAATTGGCAAGGTTATTATTGGTCAAGAAGAAACTGTTGAACAACTCATTATTACCTTTTTAGCTGGAGGTCATGCCTTATTGGAAGGAGTTCCTGGTTTGGCAAAAACCTTAATGATCAGAACCTTGGCAGAAACGGTCGATTTAGATTTTAAACGTATTCAGTTTACTCCAGATTTAATGCCTTCAGACATTATTGGAACGGAGATATTGGAAGAAGATCATTCCACTGGAAAAAAATTCTTTAAATTCAATAAAGGTCCCATTTTCGCAAACATTGTTCTAGCCGATGAAATAAATAGAACACCTCCAAAAACACAGGCAGCCTTATTGGAGGCTATGCAAGAGTTTGAAGTCACCTACTCCGGAAATACCTATAGTTTAGATAAACCATTCTTCATTCTAGCAACACAAAACCCAATTGAGCAATCTGGTACATTTCCATTACCTGAAGCACAACAAGACCGCTTTTTATTCTACATAAAAATTGGCTATCCTACCGCTTCAGAAGAAACTACCATATTAAAAGCAACAACTGGAACCAAATCAAAAAAACCATCCAAAATCATTTCTGCCGAAGAAATTATTAGACTTCAAGAATTGGTTAGAGAAGTGCCTATTAGTGACGACTTAATTGCTTATGTTAGCCAAATTGTTAGAGCAACCAGACCAGAAACCACAACCAATAACTACGTAAAAGAATGGGTAAGTTGGGGAGCTGGACCAAGAGCTGGACAAGCCATTATTGTTACTGCGAAAGCTAGAGCACTTATGCAAGGTCGCCTAGCTGTTACACCTGAAGATTTAAAACAGGTTGCCTACCCTGTATTACGCCATAGAGTTATTGTAAACTTTAGAGCTGAAGCAGAAGGTATTACTTCTGATAAGGTTACTGAAGAACTATTTAAAAGCATCAAACTATAAGAACCTAAAACAGTGAAACAAGATTATCGTCAATTATTAAAGCCTGAAATTATCAATTCCGTCTCTGGAATGGCGCTAATTTCTCGTGTTATAGTTGATGGTTATTTAAATGGACTAAATCATAGCAGACGTGTTGGTGCTGGAATGGAATTTAGCCAGTTTCGTGGTTATGAACCTGGTGACGATTTACGTTTACTCGATTGGAAAATGCTTGCTCGCTCAGGACGCTACTACATCAAGCAGTCTGAAATTGAAACTAACATTTCTATTAAATTTATTTTAGACACTAGTAATTCCATGCTTCACAAAGAAGGCGATTTGTCTAAAATGGATTTGGCAAAAGTGCTTATTGCCTCATTGGCTTATTTATCTCATAATCAAGGTGATGCTGTTGGTTTGTTTGCGCTTAATGAAAAACAATTGCATAGTATTGAACCAAAAATACAAAAGCAACATTATAACAGAATGTTGTTAGAATTAATCAACATTGAACCTCAAGGAAAATGGCCACAAAGTTCTAGTTCATCTTTCAAACTTCATGACAATACACATAAAGAATTGATTTTTTTCATCACAGATATGTACGAGCATGATGAGGAATTAACCAACTTTATCAAACGATTAAAAACATTGAGAAATGAAGTGGTTGTACTGCATTTAATGGGCGAAAAAGAATTAAAATTCAGCTACAAAGGCATGATTACTTTTGAAGATTTAGAAACAGGTACCAAACTTAAAGTAGATGCAAAAGCAGCAAAAAAACAATACAAAAAGCTATTAGAAGAAAAAATGAAAGCAACTAGAGATTTATTGCTTTCAAATAACATTAGTTATCAAATGTTCAGCTTAAACGAACCGATTGGTGAAGCCATAAAACTTTTTTTAAAACGTAGAAATTATTTAATGTAACATGACTTTTTTAAATCCAACATACTTATGGGCTTTACTTGGTTTACTTATACCAATAGCTATTCATTTGTGGAGCAAAAAAGAAGGAAAAACTATCAAAATTGGTAGCATCGAATTATTACGTGAGTCGGAATCAAAGCAAACAAGCAGCATACAACCTAACGAATTGTTATTGCTTTTGCTAAGAATGTTCATTATCGCTTTGGTCGTTTTTATATTGGCTGAACCACAACTCAAATTAAAAACCAATAAAACAGCCATCATCTACCTTATTGAACCTAGCCTGTTAACCAATGACAAATCAGACAACATTTTAAATTCTATTGATGATGCTAACGACATCAGACTCTTAACATCTGGCTTTCCTTATTTAGAAGATATCGATTTAGACAACATTGCTTCTAAAACACCTAATTATTGGCAACTAGCAAAAGAGATGCAGAACATTGATTCAGATAGCATTGTGGTTTACACCAAAGCCTTGGCTTCAGGGTTTAAAGGCAAACGCCCTTTAGTAAATAAAAATATGGAATGGATTATTATGAATACTGAAGAAAATGCTGAAAAACTTCCCATTAAAGCCAGAAAAGTAAACGATAACATTGAATTGCTCTCAATGATTAGCAATGCCAACTACACTTCATTTGAAAAAACGTTGATTAATGAAAGTGATTTTACTCAAACAGAATTGGAATTAGTTGAAGAGAATCCTGTAAAGATTGTATTGTATTATGATGACGCTTTTGTCAATGATTCAAAATACCTAGAAGCCTCTCTTAATGCAGCCTCAAAACACATCAACAGAACTTTTGAAATTACCAAAACTCAAGATCGTAATTTCGATACTGAAGGATTTGATTTAATCATTTGGCTATCAGAAAATACTTCAGCACCAAAAGAATTAACAAAAACACTAGAATTTAAACCTGATCATCTAAGTAACAACCTTATAAAGGAAAGCTTAACAAAAAATCATTTTTATCTCACAGCACATTTAAATACTGAAAATAGTATTGAAAACTATCTGCCAGAACAACTCTTAACTATTATAAATTTAAACTCAGATTTAGAACAAATTATTGAAGAAAACGATAAAAGAGCATTATCAAAAGCTGAGCTATTACCAACATTTTCAGATATTAAAGTTAAAAACAAAAGTGCTAACTATGTATCCATTTCAAAATGGTTATGGCTTACATTGGCAATCACATTATTAGCAGAACGTTTTATAGCAAGCTATAGAAAACAATGACAGAAGCAAAAAACATACTCGAAAAATTTAAACAACGTTGGCAATTAGTGCTCTACCTTGAAGTTTTGCTCTATGCATTAGGTTCCGCTTTCCTTGTCTATTTTTTAAGTTTTAATGTTGTATGGACAGTATTGGTTTTTGTTGTAATTGCTGTTATTTCAGCTTTTATAGTTAAACCATGGCAACCTAACATAAAAGCATCAAGTAGCTTTATTGACAATCATGCTGCAACTTTAGAATACAGCACTAGCCTATTGCTCAAGCCCTCAGAAAACCTTTCAAGCTTAGCAATGCTTCAACAGCAAAAAGTTATAAAACGCTTAAGTGCTGAAGTTCGCAATATCAACCCTCCTAACAATCTCATTAAAAGTAGTATTGTAGCTGCTTCATTAATCTTAATTGGATTTTTGGCTTATCAATTTAATCTTACGGATTATTTCACAACTAATAAAAGTCCTATAAACAAAGAAGATGTCATTAGTTTTCAGCCAACTGATTCCACAGATTTAAAAGCTGAAATTCCGAAACTCATCAATCAATCTTTAACCATTTATTATCCTAATTACACTAATCTTCGCGCTTCAAAATCTTCAACAATGGATGTAAAAGCTGTTGAAGGTTCACGTATAAGTTGGGAACTTGAATTTAATGATGCTCTGGAAACAGTTTCTATTGAAAACATAGACAATAGTTACGTCATGGAACTAAAAGATGGAAAATACACCTACAGTCTTAATTTAACTGGTTCCAGCTTTTATAATTTTAAGTTTTCAGATAAAAAAGGCAATACTTACTTCTCAGATTTATACGCTATTGAAGTCACCAAAGATGAAGCTCCAACGGTTGATATTAAAGGGATTGAACAATTTACTCAATTTGAATTTACAGATAATAAAACCGTACAGTTTAACAGTGAAATCACAGATGATTATGGCTTAAATGAAGCCTATATTATTGCGACAGTAAGTAAAGGAACTGGCGAATCTGTGAAATTTAGGGAAGAACAATTAAGTTTTGACACTAGCTTAAAACGAGGTGCGAAATCGCAAAATTTATCAAAAACAATCAATCTTGACGCCATGAAAATGGAGCCTGGAGATGAACTTTATTTTTATGTGCATGCTTCAGATTTAAAAACGCCAAAGCCAAATATTTCTCGTAGTGAAACTTTTTTTATAGCCATTAAAGATACCACTACAAACACCTTTGGTGTTGAAGGTACGCTTGGCGTAGATAGAATGCCTGATTATTTTAGAAGTCAACGACAACTCATCATTGATACCGAAAAACTCATTAAACAACGAGGTCAACTTTCAAAAGAAGACTTCAATTTTACGAGCAATGAATTAGGGTTTGACCAAAAAGCACTTCGAATTAAGTATGGCGAATTTATGGGTGAAGAACAAGCTGAAGTTGAAGGTGTAGTCACACAGGACAACCTTGAAGAATTTGAAGCCGAAAACGAACACCACCATGATGAAGAAGGGGAAGAAGATTTATTAGCAGCTTTTACGCATGACCACGATGGCTCCAATGAACACAATCTGGTAGAAGAAAAAATACAGACAGAAAGCAAAAACCCACTCGAGGAATTTGCACATAGTCATGATGATGCTGAAATGGCAACATTGTTTGAAGAATCCTTGCGTAGCAAACTATTAAAAGCCTTAGGTGAAATGTGGGACTCAGAGCTTTATTTAAGACTTTATGAACCAGAAAAATCCTTGCCTTATCAATACAGAGCATTAACATTATTACAAGACATTAAAAATAGTGCTCGTATTTATGTACACAGAATTGGCTTTGATCCACCTCCTATTAAGGAAGATGCTCGACTGTCGGGTAAATTAGAAGAGATTACCAGTTATCGCAAAAATGAAACCTTAGAAAATGAAATAGAGTTCCCTGCAATTCGTACTACAATTTACAGGATTGAGCAAATTATCAATAGCAATGGAAGCATCACAGAAAAAGATCAACGATTGTTTGAAAAAGCGGGAAATGAATTGGCACAAAAAGCAATTGAAAATCCTGGACATTTTTTACAAACGCTTCAAGAATTAAAACAGCTTTCCGAAAATAAAGACACAACTCTAGAGATGCTGAGAACAATTCAAAAAGGATTGATAAAAGCCATTCCTTCATCTGAATTTTATCCATCAAAATCAAATAGGTTTTCAGACCAAATCAATCAACTGTTATTAAAAGAACTCGAAATACATGATTGATAGCTTGAGCTTTATAAATAACCATTGGTTTTGGTACGTTGTTATCGCTACATTGCTTTTGTGGCTTGTTTTTGCTTGGAAAGAATGGCAGCAACCCAACAAATCCAAACTGTATTTAAAACTGGTACTTGCCTTTGTTGCACTTACATCTTTAGCATTCATTGTATTGAAGCCATTAGTGGTTTCTCAGCTTGATACCTATAAAATGGTTGTTCTTACCAAAGGATATGATGTAAACAAACTGGATAGCATAAAAAAATCAAACAAAAAGATTCATGTATTAAACTATGAGGTTAATGAATCCTTTATAAACCCAAACAAAAAACCATCAACCATTTACATTTTAGGTGAAGGCATCGCACCTTTTGATTTATATCAACTGGATAGTTTAAATGTATCTTATTTAGGAAACCCTAAACCTTCTGGTATTGTTCAATTGAAGTTTGATCAAGAACAGGTAGTAGGAAATACAATAAATATTGAAGGACTTTATGCCAATGCAAAAAAAGGAAGAAAACTTATTCTGGAAAGTCCTGCAAATACAGGTTTGGACTCCATTGTTTTTTCAACCGATTCAACGCAACCGTTTAAATTATCAACGCAACTGAATGTGATTGGTAATTACGAATACCATTTGGTTGAAAAAGATTCATTGAACAACCTTATCAATTCAAACCCAATTGGTATCAGTGTCATTCCTGAAAGTGCTTTAAGCATTTTAATTATTAATGGTTTCCCAACCTTTGAAACCAAATATTTAAAAAATTATTTAGCAGAAAAAGGTCATGAACTTGTAATAAGAAGCCAAGTCACAAGAGGGAAATTTAAGTATGAATATTTTAATATAAATACCAAACCATCTATTGATTTTTCAGAAAAAAGTTTACAGAATTTCGATTTGATAATCATAGATGCACAATCGTTTAGAAATCTTGGTAGAAATCAGAAAAGCAGTTTAGAAAAAGTCGTGAAAAATGATGGTTTAGGCATGTTTATTCAAGCCAATTCAGTTTTTAATGGTACTATCAACTATATAACCGACTTTAGCTTTCAATCTGACAAAAATACCATAACCAATCTTGAGGAATGGCCAAAAACCAACATCAGTAAATCGCCATCAAGCTTTAAACCAACATTAACGTTACAACCCATTCATCAGTTAAACAATAGCATCGTAACAGCCTACAAACCTCTTGGAAACGGCAGAATTGGGACGTCTGTTTTTGAGAATACGTTTCAGTTAATGCTTAATGGCAATACTCAGGCATATCAAACTATTTGGTCTGAGACCATTAATGTTTTAAGTAAAAAACACAGTGCTTTAGCAACTTGGGAAGCTAGTAGTAATATCATTTTTAAAGATGAACCTTTTACTTTTAGTTTGCGCTCACAAATAACAAATCCTAAAGTTCTAGATAATAATAATCAAATCATTCCTCTCATTAACGATTTAAATAATAACAGCCTTTGGAAAGGAAAAACCTATCCTAAAGCAATAGGTTGGCAAACACAACACCTAGAACAAGACAGTACGCAAATGTTCAACTATTTTGTTACAGATACGACGTATTGGAAAGCTTTAAAGACCTACAAAACTGTTGTGGTAAATCAAAAGCAATTCAACAATAATGAAGGTATAGATAAACCATATACCACGCAGCAACCAATGTCACTTATTTGGTTTTATGTAATTTTTATTCTCAGTATTGGCTACTTATGGCTTGAACCTAAATTGTAAAATGCTACTCTTAATTTCTAGTATGGAATACTTTTTGTTAAAGAGATATAAATTTGTGTGAAAATTTCGTTATTAATTAGGTTATTATTTCGACCAATCATTCAAAGGTTTATATTTGACGAGCTTAAAAGCACAAACAGTTTATGAGATTTATTGTCTTTTTTCTTCTACTTTTTTCCTGCACGTTTGTGCATAACGCCTATGCGCAAATTGATGCTAGGAAAGAAGGATTTAAAATTGAGGCTATTGATAGTACAACTATTGAGGTCCCATTAGATGCTCGTTTAAAGTTATCTCCAATTGTGGGTTTAACCTCTAAAAACATTCGGCCAAAAATTAATTTCACAGAACTTAGTGACCCTTTCAAGAAAAAATCTGGTGTAAACATGGTGCAAAAAAGTGATTTGGTACAACCTACCTGGAAGATTAAACAGAAATTTGGAGAAGATCAAAAAGACTTAGCTCAGTTTAGTAAAGACTTTAACTTAGGTGAGCTCTCAACAAAATCAAAACTAATTGTAATAAAATGCCGAGATCACGAATATGTTGATGGCGATAGAATAAAACTCATGCTGAACAATGCAGTTATTCATCCAAACATTGTTTTAAAAGGCGATTTCTTTGTGATTGATGTAGATTTGGTTGAAGGCTACAACACCATCAACTTTGTGGCTTTAAACGAAGGTACCTCAAGTCCAAATACCGCACAACTACAAGTGTTTGATCAAGATGGCAATTTGTTGGCTTCAAACAAATGGCTTATTCGAACTGGCTTTAAAGCAAGCTTGACTATTTATAAGGAATAGAATTAATTTTAGAAGATTGAGCGTTTTGCAAACCAACTTCTACTCTATTTACTTCAACACAAAACTAATTGGGCTTATTTAAGAAACTCACTGCCAAGGGCTTTAGGTCTGCGCTCCTATCACCCTTGATTTGCAATGAGATCATTAATCAAACTAATTATCTTCTTTTTTTAATATAATTATCAATTAACTCACTGCCAAGGGTTTTAGGTCTGCGCTCCTATCGCCCTTGGGTTTGCAATGAGCTAAATATTATTTAAATACTTTCTTCAACTTCATTTTTGTAAGCGTTACAAAATATTTTTGCATCTTCTATATTATTAAATATACCGAAAGGAGTAATTGGGTCATACAACCGCTTATAGGTAGTAATCAACAATTTAATTCCTATTGTATTGGTTACAAAAGACTCTGAAATCCTTAACTTAATTAGCTCTGAGTCTTTAGCCAACAATTTAGCTGCTGAAATTGAAAAAGTACCACGAGAACCTCTTAAATCAATAAGAAATGGCATGGCCTTACCATTACACAAATTGGTAATAGCATCTATATAAAATTTCACAAAATCAACATCCAATTTATGGTTATGTTTCTGATTAGTAAACTCACAATAAAGTATGTCTGTATCATCAGTCCAAAACATGGCATTATGAAATTTTATCATTTTACTCATCCGTTCATGATTAGCTTATTGTGTTAAAAGCACTGTAATCTTTATGGCAGTATTTAACAGCCACGTTAAAGTCATTACAAATTTTTATAGGTACAACAGGGTCACCTACTAGGTTATATAATGAAAGTGCAACCTTTACACCAACTGAGCGAACTAAAAATATTTTAGAAAGCACAATTTCTTTCACTATAATACTATTTGATAAAAACTTAAATATCTTAACTGAATTTGCACTGCTAATATCTTCAAGATTAATTAAAATTGGCATGTACTTACCATTAGATAAAATAGAAATACCATTGTAAAATATTTCCTCAATATCTAACTTTTGATAGCTTTTAAGCAAATCAGCATTAAAATCACAGTAAATTATATTTTGGTCAACCCAAAATTCAATTTCATCAAACCGTATAACATTTCTCATAATCGTCCTTCAATATAAAATTAAAACCAATTGATATGCCAAAAAGGAAATATAAAAGAAATTATGATGTAGAACGCTTATAGTTAGCGTGTTGTGATTTTAAAATTTATGACTACCCAAATCAATAGTCACGAAATACCGTGTAGTGTTTATGTATTTATTGTAAATTAACGACATACCGTTAATTCTTGATTGGTTTTTTCACACCTAGTTTTTGCATTTTATCACGCAAAGTGCTTGGTTTTAAACCTAATAATTCTGAGGCGCTATTTGCTCCGCTTATTTTCCAGTCACATTGTTTTAAAACGTGAAGAATATGGTTACGTTGCACAGCATCTAAAGATAGATCCTTAGTGTTGTTTATAGATTTTATTTTTTTATTGGACGATCCGAATCCTGGAATAATCAAGGTGTCATTTGTAGATAAGATCGAGGCTCGTTCAATTAAATTTTCTAGCTCCCTGATATTACCAGGCCATTCATAATCTATTAATTTTGACATCGCCTCATCAGATATATACTTAATATTTTTATTGTAAGCTTTATTAAACTTATCTACAAAATGCTCAACCAATAAAGGAATATCATCTTTTCTTTGTCGTAATGGTGGAATTTCAATTGGGAATACATTAAGACGGAAATATAAATCTTCCCTAAATTGTTTTTTAGCAATTTCCTCTTTAAGGTTTCTATTTGTAGCAGCTATAACTCTTACATCTAACTTTTTGAGTCCAGTACCTCCTACCACTTCAATTTCACCTTCTTGTAAAAATCTTAATATTTTAGGTTGCATATCTAAAGGCAATTCGCCTATTTCATCTAAAAACAAAGTACCTCCATCTGCTAATTCAAACTTCCCTGTTTTGTCATTAAAGGCACCTGTAAACGATCCTTTTTTGTGTCCAAACAACTCACTTTCAATAAGCTCTCTAGGTATTGCTGAACAGTTTACTTTTATTAAGGGTTTGTTATTACGATTGCTTGTATTATGAATAGCTCTTGCCAATAACTCCTTGCCTGTACCAGATTCTCCTAAAAGTAATACTGTGGCATTGGTTGGAGCGACTTTTTCAACTTCTGTTAGCACATCACTAAATTCAACACTACCATAAACCATTTCTTCATAATTAAAGACCAAGTCTAGCTCATTTCTTAGGTAAATGTTTTCTTGTTCAAGTTGTTTTCGCAATATATTTAATTCTTTTAAATTCTTTTTCCATTCTGTAATATCACGTGCAATAGCAAGTATTTTCCCATCTTTCTGTAATTTTGCTGAAATTTCCACATCTATTACGGAGCCGTTTTTATGCTTAAACTGCCTATCAAAAATTACATGCTCTTCTTTTTGTATCTTATTAAGAATTTCAGGGTTTTCAACAATATCACCAACCAGTAAATCTTGTATTTTTAATGTTAAAAACTCTTCTTCTGTGTAGCCAAGAGAACTGTATGAAGCTTTATTGTAATTATAAATAGAACCATCAAGTGTATAAGTTAGTATTGCATCACTTGCTTGGTCTATTAAGGCCTTGTAAGACTCGTCCTTTTTTCTGTTTTCTTCAACTATTCTAAATTTTTCAATTGCGATTTTGGCTAAACTAACGGCAAAGTTAAGCTCATTAATATCTTCTAATGATGGTGTGCTTATAGATTTGCTATAAATTGCAAAAGTGCCTAAAACAGTATCATTTTTTGACATAATTGGTATTGACCAACATGATTTCAGATCATGTTTTAGAGCTGCATCTTTATAATCTGCCCATAATTTACTTTTACTTATGTCTGAAACTATAACGGGTTTTTTAGTAAATGCTGCTGTACCACATGAGCCTGCTTTTTCATTAATTACACCTCGTTTTACAGCTAAATTGTATGCTTTTGGCATTGATGGCGCTGAAATTAAATCTAGGTGTATGCCGTCTTCATCTAATAAAGATAAGGCACCAAAGTAATTTGGGTGATGGGATTCAAAATTTAAAAGTAACTGATCAAATATCTTATTTAAAGGTATATTTACAGCTATTAAATCTAATATTTCATTTTTTTGAATTAATAATTGCTCGGCTTTTTGTCGTTCTAATACTTCATGACCAAGATCTAAATTTTTTTGCTCTAATTTATTAATGAGTCTTTCACTGTAAAGCTTTAAAACTTCATCTTCAGATATTCTTACTTTTTTAATGTATTTTACTTTGCTTTTTACTGAATCAAAAATATCATTTACAGTAAAAAGTAGTTCATCATGATCTATTGGTTTTCTCAAAAATTGTGATGCACCTAGTTTTAACGCAAAGTCTTCGTCTAATTTTTCAGTGTAAGTAGAGGTATAAAAAACAAACGGTATATTTTTAAACAACTTATCTTTTTTACATGCCTGACAAAACATATAGCCATCCATTACTGGCATTAAAATGTCAGAAATAATAAGATCTACATGGTTGTTTTCATGTAATTTTTTCAACCCTTCCCTACCATCATTGGCTTCTATTACATGATATCCAGCTTCTTCAAGTATGACTCTTAATAAGTATAAATTTTCGTAGGTATCGTCTACTATTAAAATCGTTTTTTTATTCATTTATTTGCATTTACTATGCTTTCCATTTGTTTTACAAAAGTCTCAGGATTAATTGGTTTTTCCAAATACCCATCTGCACCTGCATCTATAGCCTTTTCTTTATCTCCTCCCATAGCATAAGAGGTTACTGCAATAATAACTGTACTTTTTGGCAGACCGTTATGACGTAATTTATTACAAATTTCATAACCATCCATATCTGGAAGCTGAATGTCAATTAAAATAATTTCAGGATTGTTTTCGTGTGCCAATTTTAACCCATCAATACCATTAAAAGCCATTATGACATTGTAATTGTTTTGTTTTAGAAGAAACGACAACATATACATGTTTTGTTCATTATCTTCAATTATTAATATTGTTGGTTTCATACACAAATCTGCTTATTAAGTTTATTGTCAAAATGCTAACTTCTAAATATAAAAAATTGTCTTTTTATTTTCTTTTAACATAGTTATTTTATTCAATTGGCAATTTAAATGTAAAATTACTCCCTTCTCCTTTTTTACTTTTAACATGAATTGATCCACCTAATTTACTAATTAAACTTTTACAAATGGCCAGACCGAGACCTGTGCCTTCATGTGTCCTGCTAAGCCCTCCGTTGAGTTGTATAAAAGGCATAAATAATTTATTAAGGTCTTTTTTGCTTATTCCGATACCTTGGTCAATTATCTGTGTAACGAGCAAATTATCAATAATATCTACTTTAACTAAAATAGTTCCTTTTTCAGAAAACTTTATAGCATTTGATAATAAGTTTAAAAGCACTTGCTCAACCCTTCTCTCATCACTATTGATTATAATTTCCAATTCAGTTATTTCGGTTTCTATTCTAAGCCCCTTTTTTACTGCTTGTGGAGATAAAAATTCAATTGTTTTTTCTAAGGTTGTTAAGTAATTAAATGGTGCAAATGACACTTTTAATTTACCTGCTTCAATTTTAGAAATATCTAAAATATCGTTAATTAAACCAAGTAAATGCTGCCCACTTGTTTTAACCATGGATAGTTGCTTTTTTTGTTCTTCATTTAATGGTCCTGCATACTCTTTTAATAAGATTCCTGTAAACCCTATAATTGAGTTCATAGGTGTTCTTAGCTCATGAGACATGGTTGCCAAAAACGCGGATTTCATCAAATCAGCAGATTGTGCTTTTATTTTTTCTTTCTCTAACTGAGATGTTCTTAGTTCAACTAACTCTTCTAAGTTGTTTTTATGTTTTTTTAATTCTGTTTCTGTTCTTTTTCTTTCAGTAATATCTGTAGCTACATTACCTAATGCTATAGGCTCATTGGTGATGTTGTCTCTTATTAAAAACCCAGACATTTCTATTGGAATTAAATTGCCTGTTTTAAAGTTTTTAAATTCAACTTCACCATTCCATTTGTTGCTCTCGTGTATGTTTAAGATATGTTTATTTAATATGTTTTTTCTATATTTTTCTGAAAAAAAATCTGCTACAGAGTTTGGCAAATCTTCATCTATATCTAAACCAACCAATTGTCTTCCATTGGCATTTAAATAAATGGGGTTGCCATCTAAAGATGCTAAACCTATAAAATCGTCACTTGTTTCAATTAATGACAATAACATTTGGTTATTGGTTTCAGCTTGCCTTTTTTCAGTGATATCTGTAAAATAAATGGCCAGTCCATCTTCAGATGGATAAACCCTGCTCTCAAACCACTTATCAAATGGTTTATAATAATTTTCAAAATATATGGTTTCTTTGGTCTCTGATGCTCTATAGCATCCTCTGTAAAAAGGATCATTAACTAATTCCGGAAATTCTGTCCAAATATGCTTTCCCATTAAACTCTCTGGTGACCTTCCTACAAGCTCTCCTGCTTTTATATTTATATATGTATAGCACCAGTTTGTGTCTAATGACACAAAACCATCTGAGATGTGATTTAAAGTGGATTCAATTTGTGAGGTGAGTTTTTTTTCAACTTGCGCTTTTTCAACTTTAAGATCGAGGTATCTTTTTCTATATCTAATTATAGAAAATATATCTCGGTTTTGATTGGCTATAAAAGATACATTGCTTTTCTCTTGATCTATAAACCTTAAATAAAGATATAAAATAACAGAAAATATTAGCGCAGAAACAGATTTCCCAATAAGATGACCTATTAACGAATTCACCAATTCTCCTGATCTCATTTTTAGAATGAGATTAAACGCTAAAGAATCAAAAATCAAAACTAAGAAAAGTGATAAGAAAAGTACTAAGAAGAAATATAAATTACTGATTTTTGAAACTAAAAATTGATAGATAATAACCATCAAAATAAAGTCTACCAGCAAAATAATAGTTCCTGTAATGAAATATTTATAATTTATTAAAAATATAGATGCAGGCACTGCCTCATTTAAGTTCTGTGAGGTAAATTCTTGTATATATGTTATTTCAAACAATACAGATATGATAAAGTTTGAAATGATTATCCCAATAATAAGTGCCCTAGCACTGGTAACTCCTTCTTTTATATAAATTAACAAAACCGCAAACAAAACGGCACAAAACATAATAACAGATCCTGGATAAATGGTAAACTTTTCAAAAACTTTAAAGTTAATCATGGTTCCAGAAAATGCCTGAATGTATTGAACAGCACCTAAAAGAATATAGAGTGGAGCTAAACCTATTTTACTCCTAAATCTAAACAACAAAAGAATACTTGAAGAAATAAGTAAAAATTCTAAAAATATTGTAATGTAAATGTTCATATAATAGTTTTTGAGAAAGTTAAGAAATTAAGAACTTCTTACTTTTTTAAAAAAAATTCGAAAATTTATAATTGCCCATCTGAAAACACAATAGATTCAAAAAAACATCTATTCCCTTCAACTTATTGATCCAATTCCAAGATTCATAAAAACTGAATGTATTTGAGTTGCCTATCGCATAAAAATTAGACGCCTCAAATTGAGGTCTTTCATGTATTGAATGCTTACCGAAGCAGCCCCACAGCACACTAGATTACCAATGTAAGTAGTGCCTATGCCTCCAGCAAAATCAAAAAGCTCTTTTCCATCGGCATCAACTATAATGGCACCTTTAGCCTCTTTTACGGTTGCTGTATTAAACACACCAACGCCATTGGCTACTACATTTTTTCTTCTTTCAAGAAGTTCCTGTGATTTGGTCATTTGATCAATCATATCACTATCAATATTAAAAAGTTTGCTTGTTAATTGTAAAAAAACCGAACCATATTCATGAAAATTGATTCCTTTTAAATGGTGAAGCAATACCTTAATAAGGTCTGCAAAACATAGTATTATTTAGTTATTGCAATCACTTTTTTTATCAACAAACAAAATCACAATTGAAGTCTTTAAAATACTGATAATTATTGATATTCTAGTGTTTTTAGCTTACTTTTTTGTTAGGAACTTATCAATGAGATACCATAAGATTTTATTCATAGGTCATTCATTTACCATTTCAATAAATAAATCGGCTTTATTGTTAATATTATGACCTAAATGATCTTTTTTTAATCCACTGGATATACTCATGATATCACCATTGTAATTTTCAAATACAATATGTGGATATCCTATGGTTGAATACTGTTGTGAAGTCTGTGTGCTCCTATAATATATTACAGCCTCTTTAGCATGGATGCTTTCTGGTGTAATTTGCCAATCTGGATCATTATTAGAACCAAATATTTTTAAACCATCTAAACTTATTCCTGAAGAAAAGTGAGGCTGCTCAAAAGACTCTAAAAATGAAAAAGTGGTTGTTGAATACAACCTGTTTTCTATAAAGTTTATAATGTACGCTCCCGAAGCATTATACTGAGCCTCATAATTCCAATTACTCATAACAGGAATAGGCGCAACTTGATTAAATGTGAGCATGCCATCATTACCTAAATCAAACAAATAACTGTTTGATTGATTGGTATGTCCTATCAAAACTCTGTTATTACTTAGTTCGTAAACCTGATAGTTATAACTCCCTTGATTAGTTGTAAAATGAGGCTTGGAATCAATCAAATCAAAATTAGCATTGTCTCTTGTAAAGGTATATACATTTTGATAATTGGTTAAAACCCAAAACCCATTAGAAGTATATATAAAATCGTTGATTGATATTCCTGTTTCTAAATCATATTTATACTCCAGGGTAACGGCATTATAAACGTATAATTTACTGCCTTGCTCAATGATGATTTCTTTTCCGTTACTTGAATTAATAACTTTAATGGGGACATCTGTTGACAGTGGAGGACTTAAATTTGATATGGCTTCCGTTTGATTTGTATTGTAATTGAAACGATGGATATTATACGAAGTCCCTTCACCACTCTCTCTACCATAAAAATATACCACAGGTTCGTCTGGATCAATAGCATAAGAATTTACTTGTTGAAACCCAATAATTTCATCTCTTTTAAAAGCGACTTCCCATTCTGTTGTAACCTCACTATTAAATGCAAATGTTCGGTTACCAAAAATATTATGAACATATAACACATAATACGGATTTTCCAAATAAGGAGGGTTTTCATCCAAATAAGCCGTTGTGTTTATATCATAAATATTAGCAACCGTATATTCTTGACTTCCTGAAGCTGTTATCCCTGCACTATAATTTGAGTATACCAATTCATAGTGTGAAAAATAAGGGTCACTACTTTCCTGCCAATGAAACTGAATTTGATTATTCAAAACGGTTGGCTGATTTAATCCAACAGGTGTTGGTTGTAACAAATAAGTAGTTACACTATGAAGTATACTTTCTCCTAAAAGACCTTGTTCAGTATAAATCTTTAAATAATAGCACAGTTTTTCTTCTGCTGGTGGATTTAAATCTGTAAACTCTGTTATGTTTGAATCGGTTATAGTGCTAATTAAAACAGCAGTGTCTTTTGAGCAATTGTCACCAACACTTCTATATATTTCATAACGACTAAACGCGCTAAACCCTTCATAAGCTTGCCAGGTAAAACTAATAAGATTCTCATACGCGTCATCATAGTTACGATTAAATGTATTGGAAACAAAATCAATATCTGTTGGTTGGTAACGTTGGGCATATAGTGTTATAATGTCCAGTTTACCATCTTCATCAATATCCAATCGCGATTTAAAAGTCAGTTGGTTTTGACTCAAATCGGTTATAACAAGGTCGTCACTTTGGTTAAACTCGTTTGAAAGCGTAATGACTCCGTTGCTTAAATCCCAATTTAAACTATTGGTAAAAAACTGGCAATCGCTACTTTGCAATAGATATTCATTGTACCTACCATTTTCTGAAAACACAAAAAAATCACGTCCGCAATCTTGGTATTGTACAGGTACATCTGCAATTAAACCTTCAAACTCAACATTAAAAATTGACCAAACACCATACAGCTCACTTTGGGTTGCCGAAGTATCCGCATTAGAATAAAAATTAGTTGAACTTCCCGTATCATCATCCTTGGCACAAGACGAAAAAAACAATGCAGCAGCTAAAATGGCAATAAGTCTAAGGTTCATAGATGGTGGCGTTACAAAGTACCAAATATAAAATTATTTTTCCAACACAAAAGGGCGTCTCAAAAATAATAAACCCTTTAAAAAGTGTGTTACACTTTTGCTATAACGCAGTGGTCAATCTGATGCTTTTTGTTTTATAATTTTAATAATTCTGCTGTAAATTATTTCAGACAAATTCCAGTTGTAACCATTAAAATTAGTAGTGTTGGTAAACTGAACCACCACAGCATCTATATCCTTATGGTATTTGGCTATGCTTTGATAGCCTGGCACCAATCCTGTATGGTTGTACTCGTAAATGGACGAATAAATGTCTTGCTCACCTTCTTTAAACACAGAACCATCGTTTAAGGCTCTTAAAAAAACACCAACATCTTCGGCTGTAGCCAACATGCCTTGTTGGTCTGTTTTTAAATCGGCATCATAGCCAACGTAATAGCCACTCATCACATCGTCTATATCCACTTCACTTAGTGAACTGAAGGTATGGTTTAACTCCAGCGGAATTAAAATTTGTTCTTTAATATATTGAAAATGATCATAACCCACTACCTTAGCAATAAGCATCCTAAGCAATAGATAATTGGTATTGCTGTACTCATAGTCTTTATCTGGCTCAAAATCAGCAGGCAAATCCAATACCAATGCTAGTCGTTCCTGATTGCTTTCTTTGGGGTTGGCCCAATAGTTATCAATACTGGTATAATTAGGGATTCCACTTCGGTGTTGCACCATCATTCTTACTGTAATTTCGTTAGCGTGTTCAATACGTCCTTCAAGCTCAGGAAAATACGCCGCAAGCGTTTTATCTAACGACAACCGTCCATCACTTACCAATTTGGTAATGGCAACCGCCACATAGAGCTTGCTAATGCTGGCAATTTTAAATAAGGCTTTCGGATTGGCTGGTATCTTTTTTTTACTATCATGCCAGCCAGCAGCGTAATAGCCTGGCGCTTTTCCTGCTTCATCTACATAAACTATAATACCATCAAAGCCCAAGTCGGTAGCTTCATTAAGCTGTTCCTCTATCGTATCTGGCAATGGCATAATCCAAGCTTTCACCAAAATCCAGGGTACAAAAAACATAGATACCACAGTGTTTGTAAGCAATACAATTCTGAATATCTGTGTTGTTAGTTTCTTTTTTGGCATAGTATGGTAAATATCTCTTTTATAATGACGCTAAAAACACCGTTCTGTTACATAAATCCTTGTATAAAACCAATAAACTTATGCATCCGCTTTGAAATGGTGTATAAGGTCAAGGTTTTTGTCTTTCCTTTCAAACTTACAGCATCCAAGCGCTTACATTCTAAATCAGAAGTTGCGTTCCAATGGCTTACTACAGCTTCAGATAGCAACAAGTCGGTATCATAGGTAGTACATAATGCTTGTATGCGAGCGGTTGTATTCAGAACGTCACCTGTAAAAAATATTTCTTTTTTTAAGGCACCAATCTCACCAGTGGTCACTTCACCACAATGAATAGCACCCTTAAAATCCGGATAAAACCCAAACGTTTGCAAATACCAATTCTGCTTTTGCTTCAAATCGTGTTTCATGGCAAAAAAACAGCGAACGCTATAATTATAGGCTTCTGGGTTATTCAGGTTCCAGGATATTACAATCTCATCACCAATGTATTGGTACACCTCACCATAATGTTTAATGATGGCCTCAGACAAGTCATTGTAATAACAACGCAAAAACTCAAAGTAAGTAACCGAGCCTAACTGCTCAGCAATGGTTGTAGAGGCATACATGTCTGTAAACATAAACAAACGTTGCTCTACAATAGGCTTGTGGT
>JAUIGO010000037.1 GCA_030429955.1 Bacteroidia bacterium | reverse complement strand
TGACAGACTTGCGGTATCTCGCCTACAAATCGCTATGAATATGATTACACGGGTACGCTTACTACAAGAAATAGCTAAAGATGAGTCTGTTTCCGGTAAACCTTTTAAACCAGAAAATTATTTAGATAGTGATGACACCCTATTAACAAGCTATACACTTTTTTCTGGATTATTACCTAGGTTTTCAAAAGATAAGTCCGAATACCTGCAAGATATTTGCGCTAATATCACATATGCAGATCCTGATCAGCCGAAGCATAAGTTATATTGCACAGTATTCCAATGTTTGAACGATATAAATGTGAGTGTTACAAGCTGTAGACTTGAAGATAACACTACTGAAGCATACGTTACACCTAAGCAAATAAAATATATTAGTAAGGTAATAATTGGTTTAGAAGTGCTTTTTTGCGTTTATAACACAGGATTCCTTAATTAGCATCCCCGTCTTCGCCTTCGGCTCGACGGAAATAATACCCCAGCACAAAACCTAAACTACCTAGGAAGATTCCAGATATTAAAGGTAGAATTTCTACAAGGTTATCTACCATAGATGTGCCCGTAAGAATTGCATCACCTACAGCAACCAAAAATCCTAGTACAAAAATACCAAAAGTAGCCAGAGTATAAATTAGCGCTAATCTGCCGCGAATATCTTCACGTTTAGATTCAATCTGAAAATTACGATCAGATCTTAAGTCTTCTAACATTCCCAATGGGTAATAATCTTCATAGTCTTCGGGAAAAGGACCTTCGTCTGCTTCCATTTCCTCTGGGGTGGGATCTTTTACTGTGTCTGTATCTTTATCTAATAGTGCCATACTTACTTAATCATAAAGTTCATCTATAGAGCTAATCTTGCGTAAGCTCTCAAAGCTGTGGATAGTTAAGGTTTTATCTTCATCTTCATATTTCCCTCCTGGAAAACCAATCTGAGCAGAATGAACGCCTTTATACGTTTTTCTGAGGATGAGTGCTAAATGTGTTTCGTTGGTTGTACTAGGATAAAACATAGCCAAAACACCTGCTCGTTTGGCATCTTTCATAGCTTCCTTGTAACGACTAATGAGTTCTCGTCTAAAAGGCGGCGACATTTTAAACTGTGAAGCTTCGGCTGGCAATGGTATATTTTTTATTTTTGACAGTGAAACTAAAAATTCATCAAAATTCATCTATGCGATTTATATTACTTTTTTGCACACTTTTTCTACTATTAAATTGTGAAGATAAACAAAAGCAACAAAAAACAACTACTGAAACCTCAGAGGTAAAACAAAAAGAAGCTGATAATAAACCGAAAGTGACTCCTAATATTGTAAAGCGAAAGTTTCCAAAGCTGAACGATAAGAATGCTATGGAGTTCTTTTTACAGTACGAAAAAGAGAATAAAGAAGATAAAGTGCGCATCACAACAGATTTTGGTGAAATAGACATATTACTCTTTGACAAAACCAAGTTTCATCGTGCTAACTTTATATTTTTAACCAAGCAAAAGTATTTTGAAAAGACACAGTTTTATCGCGTTATTGACAACTTCATAGTACAAGCAGGGAATAGTGATGATAGAGCGACTGCAAGAAAACGATCCAAAATTGGAAAATACCTTTTACCAACTGATACCAAACGTGGTTACACGCATGAACGCGGCGTGATAAGCATGCCAAGCAGTGAAATTGACAATCCACATAAACTGGCATCGCCTTTTGAGTTTTTTATTGTGCAGCAACAAGGAGGAGCTCATTTTTTAGATGGCGATTATACTATTTTTGGTAAAGTAACTAGAGGTATGGACGTGGTTGATAAAATTGCTGCTGTTGATACTGATGAAGCTGATTGGCCTTTGCAAAATATTTTTATTAGGAAGGTGGAGATTATTGAATAGTTATTCCGTTTTATAAATATTAGGCAATGCAATTTTAAATTTTACAGCTAATAAGCGAATTAAAATAACAATGGCTCCAGCTATCATAAATACAAAATCACTTTCTAAAGGTAATTTTCTAATTAAGAAATAAGACAGTCCACCTAATATACAAGCTGTAGCGTAGATTTCCTTTCTGAAAATCACAGGAATTTCGTTACACAAAATATCACGTATCACACCACCAAAACAAGCAGACATAGTACCTAATGCTATACAAATGATAGGATGCAAATCAGCAGATAATCCTTTTTCAACTCCAATAACAGTGTAAAGCCCAATTCCAATCGTATCAAACAAAAACAAGGAGGTTCTTAAATAATTAATCTTGTTTCTAACTATGACTGCAAATACAGCTGAACCCAAAATGACATAGGTAAAGGTCATATCTTTCATCCATCCAACTGGAGTTTGACCAATTAAAATATCACGTAGTGTTCCTCCACCAACTGCTGTAACAAAAGCAATGATTAGAATGCCAAACAAATCCATTTTTTTGTTCATGGCAACCAATACGCCTGAAATGGCAAAGGCAATAGTTCCTAAAATATCAATAGTGTAAAACAATGTCTTGTCAAATTAGATGGCAAAAATACTTGATTATCCTTAAGCATCTATATTATATTAATGAATATTTTTGAAGTTGCTTCGACTGTACTTACGCTAAAGCTTCAGCGACACGCGTGCGCTCAGCATGACATTAAGTAAGCGATTCACACCATTTTTCTGAAATAGAAAAATGGGTGCTTAACATAAATGTTTTTATTGAAAAGATGCCGAAGCATTGTTCGGCATAAGCGATTCAAACCATTTTTCTGAAATAGAAAAATGGGTTCTTAACATAAATTTTTTATTGAAAAGATGCCGAAGCACTGTTCGGCATAAGCGATTCACACCATTTTTCTGAAATAGAAAAATGGGTTCTCTGCTTACATGTTTTGGGTATAGTAGTTATAATCTTTTAAAATGGTATCAATAAACTCGTGATCTGTATTGTGTTTTACATCCTTCAACTCTAGCACTTCTACAATTTTAGTTCGTAACTTAATAAGTGTTTTATAGTCTTTAGATTTTTTTGCCGTTTTGAAGGTGTCTTTTATAATTCGTGCATCATTGTCAGATAATTTAATAACCATGGGATAGGTTGGCACATAATCTTGTTTTAAATCTTCTAGAATAGTATGACTAATATTAACATTATTCTTTAATGCAATTACTGCAGTTCCAGCAGTCATATCACCAAGTCTTTGGTTTTTAGGACTCGTTATGATTGCTATAAGTGCTACTACACCACTCAACATATTCAAATCGACTATTCTAAAAATCCATCGAATCACAAAATCAGCTAATGAAGCTTGGTAACCATCAATTTTAACTACTTTAATTTTAATAATGCGTTTACCAGGAGTTTGACCATCCAATAATGTTTCAAACAGCAACGAATAAAAAATAACAGGTAAGTAAAACATTAAAAACACAGCTATTTGAGACCAATTATCCATGTCTTCAACCATCTCATCAAACTTGAGTAGTTTAAACATAATTTGATATGTCACAATAATGTAAGCTATTTTAAAAAGCCAATCGATTCCCCAAGCAAGGATGCGTTCGCCAACACTTGCAGCAGTGAAATTTATATTTACATTTTGAGTAGTGTTTATTTGTAACTCTACCATTTATTCTGTTAATTTGAAAGTCTATGAGAGAGGTCGCATTTATCAAACAAAACAAAGAAAAATGGCTCGATTTTGAGAAAGCCATTTTTGGAAAAACACTTAAAAATCCTGATGAATTAGCGTCTTTATATATTCATTTGGTAAACGATTTGTCTTATGCACAAACTTATTATCCCAAAAGTAAAACAATTCTTTATTTAAACAACTTAGCTGCCAAAGCTTTTCAAAAAATTTATAAAACCAAACGCGAGGACACCAACCGATTTGTCTATTTCTGGAAAATTGAAGTTCCAATGATTGTCTATCAATACAGACGTTATGTGTTTTATGCTTTTGCTATTTTTTTATCGTTTATTGCAATTGGAGCTTTGTCTGCTGCTTATGACGACACCTTTGTACGTCTTATTTTAGGCGACCATTATGTGAACATGACTTTAGAAAATATTGAAGCTGGAGATCCTGTTGCTGTTTACAAAAGTGGAAGTAATTGGGGAAGTGCCTTTGGCATTACACTCAATAATTTATATGTTGGCATGTTATCATTTATTTATGGTGTTTTTGGAGGAATTGGAACAGGTTATGTATTACTGAATAATGGCATCATGCTTGGAGCCTTTCAATTCTTCTTTTATCGTGAAGGCGTGTTTTGGGAAAGTGTTCGTGGTATCTGGATTCATGGTTCTATGGAAATATTTGCTATTGTTATTGAAGGTGCTGCTGGACTTATTTTAGGTGCAAGCATTTTATTTCCAAAAACTTACTCCAGATTAACCTCGTTTAAAATAGGAATGAAAGATGGTGTAAAGATTTTAATCAGTACGTTTCCGTTTACAATAGCTGCAGGATTTCTTGAAGGTTACGTAACCCGTTATTCCAATACGATGCCTAATTGGTTGTCTGTTGGGATTATTCTAGTCACACTTAGTATCATCTCTTTTTACTATTTAATTTATCCTTATCTCTTACACAAAAAACTTAAACAAACCTATGCAGTTATATAAATCTAGAGGTTTTAGCGAATTTTTTCAAGATACGTTCACCTTCTTGAAACAAAATGGAAAGCATTATTTCAAGCATTTTTTTATCATCAATGGAATTTTTCTATTGATTCTAATGGTTATAGGTTACTTTATATCTAAGTTTTATTCTGAATTTTTATTTAGTGGTATTTTACAAGGTGGAAACAGCAATACTGTTTTTGACGATTATATGAACGAGAATTTTGGAGTCTTTATCCTGTTAATGATTGTTTTTGTAGTGGTCGGACTTATAGCTGGACTTATCTCCTACTCTTACACTGCTATTTACTTAAAACTCTATTCTGAAAATGATGGGAAAAACTTTGACACACAACAAATCATTCAGGTGTATAAGCAAAACATTGGTAACCTTTTTGTGTTTCTTGTTTGTGGCATTTTATTAGGAATTCCGCTCTTTATTGTATTAGGTATTGGTGCTTTTGTGTTAATGATAACTATAGTTGGTATTTTGTTAATTCCTATTTTACTTGGTGCTTTTACGTTGTTTTACAACATGACGCTCATGGAGTATTTACAACAAAAGAGAGGTATTTGGGACAGTTTCGGATACGCGTGGACACTCATGACCAAAAAATTCTGGGCAGCTATTGGTAGCGTTGGCATTTTTTATTTAATGGCTTACGTAGCCCAAAATGTCATAACCATAATTCCTTATATGTTTTTTATGGGAAGTATGTTCACTACAATTCCAGAAGGAAATGCAAATCCGCAAGAAATTGGTGCTTCCTTTATGGTGTTGATGTTGGCAGTGTTTTTTATCACTTTTATAGTAGGCACAATACTAAACAACATTACCCAACTCAATCAAGGCATTGTTTTTTACAGCCTTAAAGAAGACAATGAAAACATAAACACTAAAAGTGTGATTGACCAAATTGGCTCAGATGAATAAGCGCATTGGTTTACATATTGTCCTTTTCATTTTGCTTTGCTATTCTATTCAACATGTTCAAGCAGTCAATGTTATTGAATTAAAAACAACCACAATTGTCAATGATACGCTTCAAATAGACACTTCAGACATCCAGCCAAGACACTTTGACAACCTCAAAGAAAAATATAACGACGAAGATTTTATTTACGAAAGAACCGTTGAAAACTCAGGTTGGTGGTCACGTTTTAAGCAATGGCTAAACGACAAAATTCAGAGTCTCTTCAATATAAAAAATGCAGGACAAGCTTCTAAAATGACTAATCTAGCTATTAAAATTGGAGGTGTACTGCTTTTTATTATAGTAATCTATTTTATCTTCAGAGCTATCATTAACAAAGAAGGCGCTTGGGTTTTTGGTAAATCGTCTGATAAAAGTATCATTCCTGTAACAGATATTGAAGCTAACATTCATGCAACCGATTTTAAACAGCTAATTGCAGAAGCCGAAGAAAATTCTAATTACAGACTAGCTATTAGATATTACTATTTATGGTTACTTAAAAAATTAAGCACTGCTGAAATCATACACTATGATGTAGAAAAAACCAATAATGATTACAGAAACGAAATAGAAATACCAAAAATTAAAGAAGATTTTGCATACACCTCTTATTTGTACAATTACATTTGGTATGGTGAGTTTGATGTAAACGATGAGCAATTTAATAAGGCAAAACTTGCTTTTGATAAGTTTTTAAATTCCATTAAAGCATGAACAAAACCATAAAAATATATATTGGGTTGCTCATCTTGCTTTTTGGTGGAGCTATTGCCATTGAGTTTTCTAAGCCAAAACCCATCAATTGGTCCAGAACATTTAACGAAAGGCATACCATTCCTTATGGTACGTTTGTGCTGTATAATGAACTTCCAGAGATTTTTAAAGACACCATACAGAATATTACTGTATCGCCTTATGAGTTTTTTGATGACTATTTTAATTGGGAAGATTCCACTTACACAACCTCTGGAACTTATATGTTTATAGATGATTATGCTGATGTTGGTGATGTATCTGCCCAAGAACTATTGGATTTTGCTTCGCATGGAAATACCATTTTTATGTCGGCAAACTACTTGCCTCAAAAGTTTTTAGATACACTTGGTATAGAACTCAAAAATGATTTTGATTTTACTGGAAAAGCACAGTTTAGTTTAGCCAATCCAACTTTTAAAAATGATTCCATTACCATTGATAGAGGCTTGAGTAACATCTATTTTTCTGAGTTAGATTCAACTAGAACAACAGTTTTAGGTTATCAGAAATTTAGTGAAGAAAATCGCATTAATTACATTAAGGTAGACCATGAATATGGCGAGTTATATCTACATCTTCAACCGATGGCTTTTACAAATTTTTCCTTATTAAAAAATGACAATAAAAAATACGCAGCAGCAATACTGTCGTATTTACCAGATGAACCTATTTTTTTCGACTCACGAAATAAAAAACAAATGGAGTTGGGCAATTCACCATTGCGTTTTGTACTAAGTCAGCCAGCTCTAAAATGGGCTTGGATTCTAGGTTTAGTGTCGCTGTTTGTTTTCATTTTTTTCAACGCCAAACGAAAACAACGTATTGTAAAGGTTATAAAACCATTGGAAAATTCAACCATTGCATTTACCAAAACCATTGGTAATTTGTACTACGAAACAAAAGATCACAACAATCTAATCGACAAAAAAATCACTTACTTTTTAGAAACCATAAGACGTAAATACTATTTAGACACGCAACTATTAGACCAAAAGTTTGTTAAGAATCTATCCTTAAAATCTGGAAAAGACTTTGGCAAAACCAAAAAAACAATAAATCTTATTGTACATTTAAAAGCCAAACAATTGTGCAATGAAGAAGATTTAAAAAATTTAAATAAAACAATAGAAGACTTTTATAACACATAACCTATGGAGCATACAAACGACTCTCAAAACGATAATTTAAATCAGGACAACCAAGAACAAGCACCTATTGAAAGCAATGAAGCACAAGAAAATCAGGAAATGCTAGAAGACAATCTGAGTTTTAAAAATCGAATTGATTTATCTGAACTTCAAGAAGGGGTTGAATTGATAAAAAACGAAATAAGCAAAGTCATTGTTGGACAAAAAGGGATGATTGATATGTTAATTGCGTCAATATTAGCCAATGGTCATTCTTTAATTGAAGGGGTTCCAGGAGTGGCAAAAACCATTTCGGCAAAGCTATTGGCAAAATCGTTGGATGTAGGTTTTAGCCGCATTCAGTTCACACCAGATTTAATGCCAAGTGACATTTTAGGCACCTCAGTTTTTGATATGAAAACTTCCGAATTTGAGTTTAAACAAGGTCCTATTTTCTCCAACATGATTTTGATTGATGAAATAAATCGTGCGCCTGCCAAAACGCAAGCCGCTTTATTTGAAGTGATGGAAGAACGCCAAATAACCATCGATGGCCACAAATACCAAATGGAGCTACCATTTATTGTTTTAGCAACTCAAAACCCAGTAGAACAAGAAGGAACTTACAGATTACCTGAAGCACAATTGGATAGGTTTTTGTTTAAAATAGACATTGACTACCCAAATCTAGATGAGGAAATTGAAATCATCAATCGTGAACATAACCTTCAAGGTGAAAACAAAACTGCTAAAATAACCTCGCATTTAACCAAAGAGCAAGTTGCTAAGTTTCAAGGTCTAGTGAATCAAGTGATTATTGAGTCGCATTTGGTAAAATACATAGCTGATATTATAGTAAATACGAGGAACAATCCGTTTTTATATTTAGGTGCTTCACCAAGAGCATCCATTGCTATTTTGAGGGCAAGTAAAGCTTTTGCAGCTATGAATGGTCGTGATTTCGTCACTCCAGAAGATATTAAACAAGCTGCAATTCCTGTATTGCAACACAGAGTCATTGTAACTCCTGAACGTGAAATGGAAGGTGTTACTACAAAACAAATCATTAATCAAATTATTGAAGCAGTGGAAATTCCGAGATAACTAAAACCATAAGTCATGTTTAAAGATCCATTTTCATTTAAAGGCAGAATAAGACGATTAGAATACCTAATCACAATCATTCTTTACTGTATTGTCTATTTTTCGCTTTGGTTTCTAACCAGAGGTACAACGTATGGTGTTGAAGTGTTTTGGTCTATGTTTCTGGTTTCCAGTTGGATTTTTTTAGCGCAAGGTGCAAAACGCTGTCATGATATTGGTGTCAATGGTTTTTATCAACTTATTCCTTTTTATTTTTTTTGGCTGATTATTGAAGAAGGTATTCCGAAGAAAAACAAATATGGATTAAACCCTAAAGGATTAAAAGGTCCTGAAGAAACTGGAAAAATTCGTCAAAACGAAGGCTGATTCAGTAAGCAGTATTCAGTAGACAGTACTCAGTTAAAGTATTATGAAAGATTGAATATTTTAATATAAATGAAAACAAACAGTACAAACAACTAACAACTAACAACTAACAACTAACAACTAATTTAGTGAAACTACTTAAACCATTTTACATACAAAACCGCTTTTTTTATGCTTGCATTGCACTTATGGTCTTGTTTGTGTTGAGTTTTGTATTTCCAAGATGGTTTGTAATTGTAAAACTCCTGTTTTTGGTGTTTTTGGTGTTTACTGTTTTAGACATCATGCTATTGTTCACCGCAAAAAAAGGTGTTAATGGATTGAGAATACTTCCTGAAAAGTTTTCAAATGGTGACCAAAACCCCATTCGTTTAAGTGTTGAAAACTATTATACATTCCCAATATTTATAAAGATTATTGACGAAATCCCTGTTCAGTTTCAAGTACGTAATTTTAGTATTGAACGAAAACTTCATGCTACGAGTAAAACAGAATTGCAATATGAACTCAGGCCAACTGAACGTGGCGAATATCACTTTGGAAAACTCAATATTTATGCAACTTCTGTATTTGGACTCATTGCAAGACGATTCAGTTTTTGTGATGAGGCTATGATACCAACCTATCCTAGTTTTATACAATTGCGTAAATACGATTTGATGGCCATTAGCAACAATTTACATCAATATGGCATCAAAAAAATAAGACGTATCGGTCATACGATGGAGTTTGAGCAGATTAAAGAATATGTGCTAGGAGATGATTTACGAACCATTAATTGGAAAGCCACAGCAAAATCCAACCAATTAATGGTCAATCAGTTTCAGGATGAAAAATCACAACCTGTGTATTCTGTTATTGATAAAGGACGACTCATGAAAATGCCTTTTGATGGCTTGAGTTTACTGGATTATGCCATTAATGCTGCTTTGGTCATTTCAAACGTTGCCATTAAAAAGCACGATAAAGCTGGAATTTTCACCTTTTCAAAAAAGGTTGAAAATATGGTTGTTGCCGAAAAGCGAACATCACAAATGAACTTGATACTCGAAGGTCTTTATAACATTAAAACCGATTTCTTCGAAAGTGATTTTGGTCGCTTATATGGTGATGTAAGACGCAATATTACACATCGAAGCTTATTATTGCTGTATACAAATTTTGAAACTCTAGACAGTTTACATAGGCAATTGCCATATTTAAAAGGAATGGCAAAGAGTCATTTGCTAGTTGTTATTTTCTTTAAAAACACTGAGTTGAATAGTTTAATAGAAAACAAAGCTGAAACCATTCAACAAGTATATGACAAGGTCATTGCAGAAAAATTTGCTTTTGAAAAGCGATTGATTGTAAATGAACTGAAGAAGTATGGCATCTACTCTATTCTTACAACACCTGAAAATTTAACTCTTGATACCATCAATAAGTATCTGGAAATTAAAGCAAGAGGCTTACTATAACAATTCAGAAGTAAAAAACTACAGTTCAGTAAATCAATTTATAGTACTTCATTTTTATAATAGACTTTTACAGTGTTAATCATTAAAAAACACACTATTATGAAAACTTTATCATTTTGTATCGCACTTATTATAAGCACAGCATTAAGCTTTGCTCAAACAGAAAAAGGTCAAGACATTACTGTAACTATTGAAAATATTTCAAACAGCAGAGGTCATGTTATTATAGGATTACACACAACTGATTCTTTTATGAAATCTGACGGAATACAAAAAGCAGAATCAAAAGTAAAAGACGGAAAAGTTGTTGTGACATTTAAAAATGTAACTCCTGGACATTATGCGCTTTTGGCTTTGCACGATGAAAACGACAACAAACGTATGGATTTTGAACCCAACGGAATGCCTTTAGAATCTTATGGAATATCAAACAATCCTATGTTAATGGGACCTCCATCATTTACTGATGGAAAGTTTGAAGTTGCTGATAAAAATGTAGATGTAACTATAAAATTCTAACAACATATCAATCAATCAATCAAAAAACAAAAAGGAGCACGAATCAAAACGTGCTCCTTTTTTCAATCAATCAAAAACTAACTATTAATCAACCAATAGTTATACAGTTTCATTTAACCAAGCTTTCATCATCCAAACGGTTTTCTCTTGTTCCGAAATAAAATCGCTCATCATGGCATTGGTTCCTTCATCTTCCGCATCACTGGACTTATTCAAAATATCCCGTTCAATCTTTAACAATTCAGTTAAAGAATCTACAATCAACTTCACTGCTTTTTTATCCTCTGAAACGTTTTTACCAACTGGAACTTTGCCATAATTGGTATAATCATCAAAGGTGTGTAAAGGTGTTTCACCAAGTGTTAAAATACGTTCGGCAATGGCATCAATTTTCATGTTGGCATCATTGTAAAGTTCTTCAAACTTAACATGTAAATCAAAAAATGCGCGACCTTTAATATTCCAATGAATGCCTCTTAAATTTTGGTAATACAATTGAAAATTGGCTAATAATGTGTTTAAGTCTACAGCTAAAACTTTAGCCTTTTTACTATCTAATCCTATACTATTTAATATTGTCATAACTATCTTTTATTGTTGCTACAAATTTAATCTATTATAACGGTAGATTTGCATAAATTTTATTGATAGTTTTTATATCTTTATAACCTAATATTATTAACATGACAATTACACAACTATATTATGTTTTGGCAGTTGCCGAACATCAGAATTTCACGAAAGCTGCTGAAAAATGCTTTGTAACACAACCAACCTTAAGTATGCAAATTCAAAAGCTTGAAGACCAATTGGATATTCAGATTTTTGACAGAAGCAAGAAACCTATTGAGTTGACTGAAATTGGAAAAAAAATAGTGGCTCAAGCAAAAAATATTGTAGACGAAGCAGATAGAATCAAAGATATTGTAGACCAACAAAAAGGCTTTGTTGGTGGCGAATTCAGATTAGGCATCATTCCAACGATTATGCCAACATTGTTACCAATGTTTTTAAAATCCTTCATAAAACGCTACCCAAAAGTAAAACTGAAAATTGAAGAATTAACAACAGACGAAATCATGCAGCGTATTAATGATGGGCATTTAGATGCTGCCATTGCTGCAACGCCTTTAGAAAATGAATCTATAAAAGAACGTCCACTTTTTTATGAGCCCTTTGTGAGTTACATTCCAAAAGGTCATAGATTATATGAAAAGAAAAAAATTGATGTTTCGGATTTGGATATAGACGACATGCTTTTATTAGAAGATGGTCATTGTTTTAGAGATGGAGTCATAAATTTGTGCAAAACATTTAAACAACACGATGATGATAGCTTTCAATTGGAAAGTGGAAGCATTGAAATGTTGGTAAAACTTTCCAATGAAGGCTTAGGGATGACCTTGCTTCCTTATTTGCATACATTGGATATAAAAGAATCTGAAAAATCAAACCTGCACCACTTTAATGAGCCTACTCCAGCTAGGGAAGTCAGCATCATTTACCACAAAAGTGAGTTGAAAATGCAAATTATAGAAGCTTTACACAATGTGATTTCAGGAATCATAAGAGGTGCAATAGCATTCCAAAACGTTAATATTATTAGTCCATTAGCTAAATAAAAAAAAGCGACTTTTTACAGTCGCTTTTTTTTATGGTTTTAAATAGATTAAACATTGATTTAATTCTGGGTTCTGCTGTATTAGAGAATTGATGAAAATTTTCAGCTCTTCAATTTCATAAGGTAATAACCGTTGAAGGGCTTTTTCAAGTTCTCTACAGAACAACGTAGCGTCAAAACTGACTTTTTTCAGTACAGTTTTTGTGTACTCAAACATTGCTCTTGCCATAGTTTACTTAGGTTTTTATTGGTAAATAATAAAAAGTAAAAATGTTTTATAGGCTAAAAGTTTATTATTATCTAACTCTAAATTTATGAAAAAATTTGATTGAATTTAGTTTTTGTGGAAACTTTAACAGCCTTATCATATTAAATGATTGAGAATCAAATAGTTTTTTTTAAAACTTTTAAAATCTATTATCACCATCCAAAATATTACCTAATCCACCCAAAATACTACCTTCACCTTTATCCTTTCCTCCTCCTCTTGGCGCTGAGGCTAAGACACGACCTGCTAATCTACTAAATGGTAAGGATTGTATGTAAACCGTTCCTGGACCTTGTAGTTTTGCGAAGAATAAACCTTCACCTCCAAAAACTGTATTTTTTATACCTCCAACAAATTCTATATCGTAATCTACATCTTGTGTAAAACCTACAATGCAGCCAGTATCTACTTTTAATATCTCACCAGCTTGCAATACTTTTTTAGACATTGTTCCTCCAGCATGTACAAAGGCCATTCCATCACCTTCCAATTTTTGCATGATAAAACCTTCTCCACCAAACAAACCACGACCTAGTCGTTTGCTAAACTCAATTCCTACACTTACACCTTTGGCTGCACATAAAAAGGCATCTTTCTGGCAAATAAACTTACCTCTAAACTCAGTCAAGTCTATTGGAATAATTTTACCTGGATAAGGTGATGCAAAAGATACATTTCTTTTACCACTTAGAGTGTTGTAAAATGCCGTCATAAACAAACTTTCACCTGTGAGGATCCGTTTTCCTGCACCAAGTATTTTTCCGAGAAACCCTGAATCTTTCTCAGAACCATCTCCAAAAATGGTTTCCATTTTAATGCCATCGTCCATCATCATGAAACTACCTGCTTCGGCAACAACGCCTTCTTGTGGATCTAATTCTATTTCCACATATTGCATTTCTTCGCCGTAAATTCTATAATCTATTTCGTGTGCTGTCATTTATTATGTTTTTTGTTGATTTGATTATATGTTGGTTTTTTTCTGATTTTGTTACAGTTAACTCTTTACTTTTAGCGTCCACTCAAAATTAAATTCAGACACTTGAATACCTTCAGAGTTAACACCTACAGAATTTAACCAGATGGTTTGCCCTTCTCCTGTTTCAATAGTCTTTGTAATGGCTTCATCAACTTCCAAGCCTTGATTACAAGTAAACGTAATACGTCCTGTTGCTTTTTTAGTAAATGAGGCTTTATTATTCAACACCAACATTGAAATATTTTTTCCATTTTGTTGAATTTTATCCATCACTAAAGCACCTGTTGTGAGTTCGGCTGCCATGCCTTGCACAGCCCAAAACATAGATTTAAATGGATTCTGGTTAATCCATTTATGCTTTACAGTTACTGTACAAGCTTCTTTAGAAATAGTTTTTACACGAACTCCTGTAAGAAACACAGCAGGAAGCTTGAATATGTTGAATGCATTAATTTTTCTAGGCGTTAGCTTCATTTTTATTATGAGTTTTAGCAAAACTATTGAAAATAAACGATATTACAATTTGTTAAATTTATGTTAATTTTTAGTACTTTGTATTGCATAATACCTTCTTTTAGATATATATTTGCATAAGAAACTATTATATGTTTTAAATTATGTTATCAAACCACCATAAAAATGTTGCTGCAGTTATACACTTATCTGCATTATCTAAGTTCATATTTCCTTTGGGCAATTTTATTATGCCATTGATTTTTTGGACGATGAATAAAGATAAATCTGAATTTGTAGATAAGCATGGAAAGCAAGCCATCAACTTTCAGTTAAGTATTTTGCTTTATACCTTTTTAATTGGTTCTATAACGATACCTCTATTTTTATTTGGAGTGTTAAACCATATAGATTTTCCAGAATTTTGGCAAGCTTATGATTTTGACTTTGATTTTCACCTTTCAAGTCACGATAGTTTTAATGTGATTATATTCTCAATTGTAGCAGGTTTATTAGTCGTTGCAGCTTTTTTATTGGAAATTATTTTCATCATTATAGCAACAAGCAAAGCCAATCAAGGTGAACCATATAAATATCCATTAACAATCAATTTTTTAAAATAAAATAATCATCAATCAATCAATCATCAATCAAAAAATGAACAGTTATTTTAACCTTAAATTCTAATATTATGAAACCTCATCAATTTCATGGTATTAGAAAAAATACAAAAACGAACACATGAAGATAGAAAACACAAAAGCACAAATGCGAAAAGGCGTTTTAGAATACTGCATACTATCAGTCTTAAAAGATGACGATGCTTATGTTGCAGAAATTCTGGACACTTTAAAAGACGCAAAGATGCTCGTTGTTGAAGGCACGATTTATCCGTTACTTACACGCTTAAAGAATGCTGGACTACTCAACTATCGTTGGGAAGAATCAACATCTGGACCTCCAAGAAAATATTATGGTCTTACCGAAACTGGTAAACTATTCTTAAACGAATTGAATACTACTTGGAGTGAATTACAAAACGCAGTTAACCTAGTAACAAGACACAAAACAACAAAAAAATGAATAAAACAGTCAATATAAATTTAGCAGGTATATTTTTTCACATAGATGAAGATGCATACCAAAAGTTACAACGCTACCTTGAGGCTATTAAACGTTCATTTACAGACTCACAAGGTCGAAATGAAATCATCGCAGATATAGAAACTCGCATAGCAGAACTCTTTAACGAACGTGTTGAAAACGATAAGCAAGTGGTCTCTATTAAAGAAGTTGAACAGGTCATAACCATTATGGGACAACCTGAAGACTACATGGTAGATGAGGAAATATTTGAGGATGAGCCAAAAAGAACTTATACGTCATCAAGAACCAGCTCAACAAGAAAATTATACAGAGACACTGAAAACGCATACATTGGTGGTGTTTCAGCAGGTTTAGGACATTATTTTGACGTAGATCCATTATGGATTCGTATTGCTTGGGTTATCCTATTCTTTGGATTTGGTACAGGTTTCCTTGTTTATATCTTATTATGGATATTAATGCCAGCAGCTGAAACAACATCTGAAAAACTGGCAATGTCGGGAAAGCCAGTTAACATTACTAATATAGAAGAAAAAGTAAGAGAAGGGTTTAGTAATGTTAAAGAAAGTCTTGATGGTGTAGCAGACAAAGTAAAAAATGGAGACTACAATAAAGCAGGTGATAAAATAAAAAACACCTCTCGCTCCTTTTTTGATGCCCTTGGAAGCGTAATTATGTTTTTCTTTAAGATTTTCGCCAAGTTTATCGGCATCATCTTAATCATCGTTGGTGCTTCAACATTAATAGCTCTAATTGTAAGCTTACTTTCAGTTGGTGTGGTAGATCTATTTCATTTTGATGGTATAGACATGGCTCATACTTTCTACTCCTCAAACTTACCAATTTGGGTGGTGTCGCTGTTAGTCTTATTTGCTGTTGGAATTCCGTTTTTCTACATCTTTATTTTAGGATTGAAAATTTTAGTAAACAACTTAAAATCTATTGGTAGAACAGCCAACTTTACGCTATTGGCATTATGGTTAGCATCTATAGTAACCTTAGCCATTTTTGCTGCAAAGGAAGTTGCTGAATTTTCAAGAGAAGGCGAGTTTACTGATACTATAGAACTGAATGTTAAAGCCAATGACACCTTATTTGTAGAAATGATAAACAACGAAAAGTATGCACGTAATGATTACAGACGCAATGACTTTGATATTGTTTTCACAGATGATGATGTCAAGCAAATATACTCGTCAAATGTGAGATTTTCAGTAAGGTCTACTAATGATTCTTTAGCCTATTTAAAGGTTGTAAAAAACGCAAGAGGCAGAACGTATCAAGATGCAAGAGATCGCGCTCAGGAGATTGATTATAATTTTAATTATAGCTCTGGAAAATTATTACTAGACAATTATTTCTTAACAGATGCAGACAATAAATTTAGAGATCAAGATGTACGAATCACTTTGTATATGCCTGAAGGAAGTGTGATTTATTCAGACGAAAGTACTCGTAATTTCAGAAGTTGGAGATACACTTCAGATATCATCACTCATGGCAAAGAAAATCATTACCTAAAAGTAAGATATAATGATGCTGATTGTTTGGACTGTGATGATAGTGACTCCATAATAGAAATAAAAGACGAAGATGCTTCATTTGAAATGAATAGAGACAAAATTGAATACAAAGATGGTGAAGTTAAAGCCACAATTGATTCTTCTGGGATAAGTATTAAATCGAACGATAATTAAGATGAATAAAGTAATCATTCCTTTAGTATTAATTGTAATCGCTGCAGTTTTAAGCCTATCATGTAATTCAGAAAAAAAAGAAGCATTAGACGAAATTAAAAACTATAAACCAGTTGATATTGCTCTACAAAACAAAATAGAAGAGTTAGATAGTATTTTTTTTACAGCATATAATACTTGTGATTTAGATCAACAATCTGAATTAATTTCTGAAGATATTGAGTTTTTTCATGATAAAGGAGGTCTTTCAACTTCTAAATCTGACATTATGGAAGCCATGAAAAATAACATCTGTGGAAAAGTTACACGTGAGTTAATAAAAGGAAGTATTGAAGTGTATCCAATTCATAATTATGGTGCTGTGCAAATTGGCTACCATAAGTTTTTTAACAATCAAGAACCTGATGCTATTTCAAATCCGAGTAAGTTTATTACTATTTGGAAGAATGAAAATGGTACTTGGCAAATGAGTAGAATTGTTAGCCTACATTAAATAAAAAAATAACAATTCAGAATAAAAAATCAACAGTTCAGAACAAATGAATCTGTAGAAAATTAAATTAAAAAGATATTTACAAAGAATATAAAAATCAATCAAATTATGACAACTATATCAAAATTTATCACAGCCCTAATTATGAGCCTTTTACTAGTTTCATGCCAATTCAATGGAGACTTTGGCTTTGGAGTTAGAGGAAATGGAGACGTTGAAACTGTTGAGCGTTCCATAAGTGACAATTTTACTGAAATAAAAGTAAGCAGAGGGTTAGACGTCTACCTTACTCAAAGCGATGATGTGAGCCTTATTGTTGAAGCAGATGAAAACTTACACGATATTATTATAACCGAAGTAGATAATGGCGTTTTAAGAATCACTACTGATGAAAACATAAGTTTTTCAAAATCTAAAAAAGTAATGGTAACTTTCAAAGACATCAAAAAAATATCAGCTACAAGCGGAAGCGATGTGTTTTCAACCAACACAATTGTTACTGATAACTTAGAGTTAACCACAACAAGCGGAAGCGACATGGAGCTTGACATTAATGTTCAAGTAGCAGATTGCAGATCTACAAGTGGTAGTGACCTTAGAGTTTCTGGCAGAACAGACAAGTTATATGCCGAAGCTACTAGCGGAAGCGATATTAAAGCAGGTAATTTAAAAGCAAAAGTTAGCGAAGCCAGAGCAACCAGTGGAGCTGACATTACATTAAACACTTCAGAAGAGCTTTATGCAAAAGCGACAAGTGGTGGAGATATAAAATATTACGGAAACCCAGAAAGAGTGACTAAAAAAGATGGTGTTTCTGGAAGTATAAGAGAACAATAATCAATCAAATTTATGCTCTGAGAAGAGCTATCAACCAATCATGTTTTGACCATCTCAAACGCTTTTAACAGCTTTGGGATGGTTTTTTGCATATATTTGTCCTTATAAAATTGGTTGATATGCAAAAGAAAGCCCTTTTAATCCTATTTGCAATTAGTTGTTTTACAACAACTTTTGGTCAAGATAAAGAGAAAATTAAAGGAGATAGAGATGTTACTTCTAAAGAAACAAAAATAAATGCCTTTAACAGAATTATTGTAGGTGAAGACTTTAAAATAGATATTATTGAAGGTGCTCAAGCTTCAGTGTTTGTTGAAACTGATGATAATCTTCATGATGTTTTTAAATTTGAAGTTGCCGATAGCACATTGACTTTAAAAACAACGCACAAAATAACATCTAGCAAAAAAATTAACATTAAGGTCATATACACAAAAGCCCTCAAACAAATTGAAACTTTTGAAGATGGAGAAATAAGTTCCTTGACCTCTGTCAACCTTGACAAAGTGATTTTAAAAAACACAGGTTCATCCAAAGCCTTTTTAAATATAAAAACAACCGATTTTAAATTTATAAACAGTGATCGTGCAAAGGTAAAACTGAACGTAACTACTAAAATAGCAAACCTGGAATTAGCCGAAAACAGTAATGTAGATGCTCTGATTAATGCTGACACCCTAAATGTTGATTTATACCAACGAGCAGATGCAAAAATTGAAGGCGCTTTAAAACATTTAAAAGTAAGAGCAGACAATTCTACAAATTTTGTAGGTAAGGATTTAACTACTAATACTTGTGAACTCCTATGTGAAAGCAGTAGTGATGTTTCAGTGCAAGTCACAAATAGTTTAACTATTGATGCCTCAGGAAGTAGTGAAGTTTACATTTATGCAGATCCCAAAATTACACTCAATAAATTTTCTGATACTGCAAAACTTCACAAAAAGGAAATGAAAAAATAAAAAAAGCCGAAACGAATGTTACGGCTTTTTCTAGTTTATATACTAATTATAATTTGAAGTAGAAACCTCAAATGTCGAATCCTTAGCTGCTAAATAGCGTTCGGCATCTAAAGCAGCCATACAACCTGTTCCAGCTGCGGTAACAGCTTGTCTGTAAACATGGTCTGCTGCATCACCTGAAACAAATACGCCTTCAATGTTTGTTTTAGAAGTTCCAGGTTTGTTGATGATATAACCTGTTTTATCAAGCTCTAAAAAATCTTTAAAAATATCAGTATTTGGCTTATGACCTATTGCAACAAAAAATCCTGTTGCTGGAATTTCATACGTTTCTTTTGTTTGATTATTAATCACTCTAACTCCAGTAACTACTTGTCCATCGCCTAAAACTTCTTCTGTTTCAGTATTGAACAAAATTTCAATATTCTCTGTGTTCATAACTCTAGCAGCCATAATTTTTGATGCCCTAAATTCATCACGTCTTACTAACATGGTTACTTTTTTACAAAGTTTAGACAAATAGTGAGCTTCTTCACAAGCACTATCTCCTGCTCCAACAATTACCACTTCTTGATTTCTATAAAAGAATCCATCACATATAGCGCAAGCTGAAACGCCTCCACCAAGTTTTAAATATTTTTGTTCTGAATCCAATCCCAGATACATCGCCGAAGCTCCAGTTGAAATAATTACAGTATCACAATGAATCTCTTTGGTTTCATTAACCCAAACTTTATGTATATCTCCAGAGAAATCAACTTTAGTTATCCAACCATCACGAACATCAGTACCAAAACGTTCAGCTTGTTTTTGTAGTTCTATCATCATTTCTGGCCCTGTAATTCCATCAGGATACCCAGGAAAATTCTCTACCTCATTAGTAGTTGTTAATTGACCTCCAGGTTGTGTTCCTTGGTATAACACAGGAAACATGTTTGCTCTAGATGCATAAATTGCAGCTGTATAGCCAGCTGGTCCAGAACCTATAATTAGGCATTTTACTCTTTCTATTGTATCAGACATTTAATTCTATTTTTATTAAACAAAAGTAGGATTTTTGTGTAAATCCTTTCAGAGAAGTTATCAACAGTTCTTATAAAAACATAAGTTTATCTTATAAAAAAAGCCCAACAAAAAGTTGAGCTTTAAAAGTCGGGGTGGCAGGATTCGAACCTGCGACCTCCGCGTCCCAAACGCGGCGCGATAACCGGGCTACGCTACACCCCGAATTTTAATAGAAAAGAATATAGTTTTTTGGGAATTCTTACTCTACGTTATCTATCATTTCCTAAGTGCAATTTATGCAATTGCAAAGCTTATAAAAATTCAGATTGCAAATATATAGTTTTCTTTTAAGAACAAATAATTTTTTATTTGTATTTTCAAGTCAAAATAAAACAAACCATGAAATCAATAAAAATTGCTTTAGCCTTAATTTTAATAATTGGATTTTTTTCGTGCAAAGAAACCAAAACCAATGAGGTTTTAACCCTAAATGAAACTTCAACCTATAACTATACTCACGAAGTTGTGATACCTGATATGGTTATCCCTTGGGGAATTGCCTTTCTTCCAGACAATTCCATCTTGGTTACAGAAAAAGAAGGCACACTCATCCATTTTAAAAATGGTAAAAAAAATAGCATTAGTGGCTTACCCGAAATTGAAGTACAAGGTCAAGGTGGCCTTATGGATATTGAATTGCACCCTAATTACAAAGACAATGGTTGGGTTTACATCTCTTACGCATCAGCTGAAGGAGAAGGTAATGGTGCCAATACTGCAATAATGCGTTTTAAAATAGAAAACAATATAGCAGTTGACAAAAAACTACTCTACAAAGCAACTCCCAACAGTAGTCGTGGTCAACATTTTGGTTCTAGAATAGAGTTTGACAATGAAGGATATTTATATTTCTCTATTGGAGATCGTGGAAATAGAGATGTCAATCCTCAAAATATAGAACGTGATTGTGGTAAGGTTTACAGATTACACGATGATGGTCGTATTCCAGTCGATAATCCTTTTGTTAAAGATAGAAATGCCATCAAAGCAATTTATTCCTATGGACATAGAAATCCGCAAGGCATGGTGAAACATCCTGAAACAGGAAAAATATGGACACATGAGCATGGTCCTAGAGGTGGTGATGAAATAAACATTGTTGAATCTGGGAAAAATTATGGCTGGCCAGTGATTAGTTATGGCATTAATTATAGTGGTACAAAGTTTACTGATATTACTGAAGCTCCAGGTATGGAGCAACCTATTCATTATTGGGATCCTTCCATCGCACCAAGTGGTATGGAATTTATCACTAGTGATATTTATCCTGGTTGGAAAGGAAATCTTTTAGTTGGATCACTTAAATTTCAATACCTAAATCGTTGTGTCATCAAAAACAACAAAGTGGTTCAAGAAGAAAAATTGATTGAAGGTCTAGGACGTGTAAGAGCTGTAAAACAAGGGCCTGATGGCTATATTTATGTTGGTGTTGAAAATGTTGGTGTTGTTAAAATAATTCCGGAGAAATAATCTTAAATTTGCCCTGATTAATTAAACAAAAACATTCATGCTTATAATTGGAATTGCTGGTGGTACAGGTTGTGGAAAAACAACAGTTGTAAACCAAATACTTAATGAATTGCCTGAAGGTGAAGTTGGTGTTATTTCGCAAGATTCTTATTATAAAGACACCTCTCATTTATCTTATGATGAACGCGTAAAGATAAACTTTGATCATCCAAGATCTATTGATTTTGATTTACTGACAGATCATCTGCAAACATTAAAAAACAACAAACCAATTAACCAACCCGTTTATTCTTTTGTAAAACATAACAGAACTGGAGACACTATTTTAACACACCCTAGAAAAGTGATGATTGTTGAAGGTATTTTAATTTTAACAAATCCTGAGTTACGTGAATTGTTCGATATTAAAATTTTCGTGCATGCTGATAGTGATGAACGCTTAATTAGAAGACTAAAACGCGATATTGCTGAACGAGGAAGAGATTTAGACGAAGTACTATCTCGTTACCAATCTACATTAAAGCCAATGCACGAACAATTTATTGAACCAATGAAAGAATATGCAGATATTATTATACCAAACAATAAATACAATACTGTAGCTGTTGACATAGTAAGAACCATAATTAATGAACGCTTGTAAATGATAAAAATAAACTCCAAATATAAACGCCTACTAAAACCCTTTAAAAATGTATTTTTATTAATACTTATTGTGTTTTCTGTCTGGATGCTATTTTTTGATAGTAACTCATGGTTTATACACCATGAACTGAATAATGATATCAATAAACTTGAAGAAGAAAAAGAATACTACCAAAACGAAATAAAAAAAGACAATAAAGAAATAAAAAAGCTAAGCACTGAAGAAGGCCTTGAAAAATTTGGTAGAGAAAAATACAATATGAAGAAAGAAGGTGAAGAAATTTACCTTATTGAATATGAAGATAGCATAGCAAAAAATAAAGAAAATGACTAAATCATTATTTAATGACTTTAATCCTGTTTCTGCAAAAGCTTGGAAACAAAAAATACAACTTGATTTAAAAGGCGCAGACTACAACGAAACTTTAATCTGGAAATCACTTGAAGGTATTGATGTAAAACCGTTTTACAATGAAGAAGATTTACAACCAGCGTTACATTATATTGAAACACCAACATCTTGGAATATTTCTGAAACTATTTATGTACACAATGAAGCCAGCGCTAATAAGAAAGCTCAGAATGCAATAAACAAAGGTGCAGAAAGCCTAAAATTCATCATTCCAAATAAAGAATTTTCAATACAAGCTATTTTAAAAGATATAGACACCTCTTCTACTCCAATTTATTTGGATTTAGAATTTTTAGATGCTGAATTCGTAAAACAAATTACAAACACTCAAATAAGCATCAATACAGATATTATAGGTAACTTGGTAAAAACAGGCAATTGGTATACTAACTTAAATGAAGACCACAAACACTTTGAAAATATAGTTCCGCAGACCAAAGCCTTTAGTGTTAATGCTTCAATATACCAAAACGCAGGAGCCAATATGGTTCAGCAATTAGCTTATGCTTTAGCTCACACTAATGAATATTTAAATCATATTAATAATACAGAATCTCTTCGAGTATTTTTTGAAACCAGTAACAAACAACCACTAAACGTAAATTTCAAAGTATCTATTGGAACCAACTATTTCTTTGAAATTGCAAAACTTAGAGCATTACGATTATTGTTTAATGAACTCATAGAAGAATATAGTTTTAATGCTGAATGCCAAATAACAGTCACACCTTCAAAACGCAACAAAACCTTGTACGATTATAACACCAACATGCTTCGTACAACCACAGAGTGTATGAGCGCTATTTTAGGTGGCGCAAACACCATCAATAATTTAGCTTATGATGCTATATATCATAAAGACAATGAATTTGCATTAAGAATTGCTAGAAATCAACTTCTTGTTTTAAAACATGAAAGCTATTTCAATGAGGTAACCAATGCTTCCGATGGTGCTTATTATATTGAATCACTAACAAATCAATTAGCGGAAAAAGCATTGGATCTCTTTAAAAATTTGGAAGCCAAAGGCGGTTTTATATCTCAGTTATTTGATGGAACTATTCAACGGAAAATTAAAGACAATGCCCAAAAAGAACAAGATTTTTTCGATCATAAAGAAGAAATCCTGCTAGGTACAAACAAGCATCCTAATCCAAATGATAAGATGCAACATGAGCTGGAATTATACCCATTTGTAAAAACAAACATCAGAAAAACAATAATTGAACCCATTATAGAAAAAAGACTAAGTGAAACCATTGAAAAAGAAAGACTTGAAAATGAAAAAAATCAGTAGTATCCTAATTGCAGTGATATGCTTTACTAGCTGTAAGAACGAACCAAAAATAACTTACAAGTATCAGCAAAAAGAAGATTTATTCTATTGCGATGCAATTGATATGGACTTAATCAAGGAGGCCGTTTACGCTTTTGAAGACTATATAGAAAATCATTATTCAATGGAGCCTCCAAACTCTGTAGATAAAGGCTATTATTTTTATTGGGAAATTTCAAAAAGTGACCGAATTCCTGCCGTAGAATTAATCAATCCGCATATCCTGGAAATAAGAGACGAATTAAAAAAAATCGAAAATCTATGGATTATAAATAACGATGAGGCAAAACTCAATATGAATCATCCAATTGCAAAATGCATTGGTGATTATATGGAGGATCAGCAATTAAAGAAAATCTATGATGTTTTAGTAGAGTCTAACACATTTAAAAACCTTGTTTTTCTGGCTCCTTTAAAAAGAGATCCCATAAAATTCAGGAAAGATCGTGCGCTCGTTACTTATTTGGCTTTAAATACATTTTATGCTCGAATTCTTACACTTGATTTTTCAAATTTAGAAGAGCTTATGAAAATAAACAGAGAAAGATTTATTGAAGAACAAAAACGCCTACGTGAAGAAAACAAAGAAAATATTCAACTCATAAAACTTGATTCCATTAGAAATCAATAATAAACATGTCTAGAAAAAATCTTCAACATATTACACTAAAGTCAGAAGTCAGAAGTCGGAAGTGGGAAGTAAAAAAATTTCAGACAGCTGAGGATATTGAAGTAAAATCCATTTATACTCAAGACGATATTAAAATCTGTGAGCACTTAAATTTTGTTGCTGGTATTGCACCAAACCTTCGTGGTCCTTACAGTACAATGTATGTGAGAAGACCATGGACCATTAGGCAATATGCTGGATTTTCAACTGCCGAAGAAAGCAACGCCTTTTACAGACGCAATCTTGCTGCTGGACAAAAAGGCCTCTCAGTAGCATTCGATTTGGCAACACATCGAGGTTACGATTCAGACCATGAACGTGTAGTTGGCGATGTTGGTAAAGCTGGAGTTGCTATTGATTCGGTTGAGGATATGAAAATCCTATTCGACCAAATTCCTTTAGATAAAATGAGCGTATCCATGACCATGAATGGAGCTGTACTTCCTATCATGGCTTTTTACATTGTTGCAGCCGAAGAACAAGATGTCAAACCTGAGCAATTAGCTGGAACCATTCAAAATGATATTCTAAAAGAGTTTATGGTGCGCAATACCTACATCTATCCTCCAACACCATCCATGAAAATCATTTCAGATATTTTTGAGTTTACAAGTCAGAACATGCCTAAATTCAATAGTATCAGTATTTCAGGTTATCACATGCAAGAAGCTGGAGCCACTTGCGATATTGAGTTGGCTTACACGTTGGCTGATGGATTGGAATACATCAGAAAAGGCTTAGAGGCTGGTATGGATATAGACACTTTTGCTCCTCGCCTGTCATTCTTTTGGGCTATAGGAATGAACCATTTTATGGAAATTGCCAAAATGCGTGCAGCCAGAATGCTTTGGGCAAAACTGGTGAAACAATTCAACCCTAAGAATGAAAAATCACTAGCCTTAAGAACCCATTGCCAAACTTCTGGTTGGAGTTTAACCGAACAAGATCCTTTTAATAACGTTGCTCGAACTACTATCGAAGCTGCTGCTGCTGCTTTTGGAGGAACGCAATCGTTGCATACCAATGCCTTGGACGAAGCCATTGCCTTGCCTACCGATTTTTCAGCACGAATAGCTCGTAACACTCAGATTTTTTTACAAGAAGAAACCAAAATCACCAAAACTGTCGATCCTTGGGCTGGAAGTTATTATGTTGAAAAACTAACGCATGATATAGCACATAAAGCATGGCAACTTATAGAAGAAGTTGAAGAACTAGGCGGAATGACCAAAGCCATTGAAGCTGGAATCCCAAAAATACGAATTGAAGAAGCTGCTGCCAGAAAACAAGCACGAATTGATTCAGGTCAAGATATTATTGTAGGCGTAAATAAATACAGATTGGATGAAGAAGACCCAATTGCAACGCTTGAAGTAGACAACCAAACCGTGAGAAACCAACAAATAGATAGCCTTAACAAGATAAAAGCCGAAAGAGACAACACCAAAGTTCAGGCTACATTATCAAAATTAACAGCAGCTGCAAAAACAGGTGAAGAAAATTTACTAGCTTTAGCTATTGAAGCAGCTCGCGAAAGAGCAACTTTAGGAGAAATTAGTGATGCCTTAGAAGCTGAATTTGGACGCTACAAAGCACAAATAAAATCATTTTCAGGAGTGTACAGTAAAGAAATAAAAAACGACGAATCCTTTAAGAAAGCTAAAGAACTGGCTGATAAATTTGCAGAACAAGATGGTCGACGACCTCGTATCATGATTGCAAAAATGGGACAAGATGGTCATGATCGTGGTGCCAAAGTGGTCGCTACAGGTTATGCTGATGTTGGTTTTGATGTCGATATTGGCCCATTGTTCCAAACACCTCAGGAAGCAGCCAAACAAGCTGTGGAGAATGATGTGCATATTTTAGGAGTCTCCTCATTGGCTGCTGGACACAAAACCTTAGTGCCACAAGTCATTGAGGCCTTAAAAGCCTATGGTCGTGATGATATTATGGTGATTGTTGGTGGTGTGATACCCAAACAAGATTACCAATATTTGTTTGATGCTGGAGCTGTAGCTGTATTTGGACCTGGAACCAAAATTAGTGATGCTGCTATTAAGATTTTAGAGGTTTTAATTGATTAGTTTTGAATTTATTTACAATAAGAAACTAACTTAATTACAAATAGGTCACAAAAAAAAGGAGTCTATTTTATAGACTCCTTTTTTTAAAATGTTATTTATGTAAGTTATTTAATGACTAATTTTTTAGTAGTAAAAGACTTGCTAGACTCAATAGTAACAAGGTACAACCCTTTTGAAAGATTTGTGAAATCAATAACTTTATTGTTATTAAAGTTTTCCAGGTTAACTTCTTGTATAAATTTTCCAGAAAGATCATGAACACTTAATTGCTTTAAGTTACTAATTCCTGAGTAAGACATATTAAAAATACCATCATTTGAGCTAGGATATAATTTTATTTCTGAGCTCAAAAGGTTATTTTCTTGTGTACCTAGTGTTACATCAAATGAAAAAGCGCTAATTATGGCTACACCTCTTCCACAACAATCGTCGTCAGTATAAATTCTAAAAGCAAATACATCGCCTGCTGTAACAGGTATATCATCAACAGCTCCTGTTTCCGTGTCTAAGGTTATAAACGTTGGAGTACCATTAATAACATAATAAAACTCTTCTATATCTGGATTATCAAAGTCATATGCAAACGAAATATACCCAGTTGTAGCTACAGTTACTGAATAATCATCAGATAAATCACAACAATCACCAAAATCACTATCATTTCCATAAAAGGTAATAGTACTTGGGGCACCTGATGTATCAACTGAAGCATCAGTATTTGGTGATACTCCGGTTAAGGTCCAATTAGCAGGATCGTAGTCGCCACTAAATTGGGCATTTGCGTAAAAAGTAAATGTAATTGTAACAATAAAAATGTAAAGTTTTTTCATAATTCTCTTAGTTATTTTAATGAATATCTCATTAATTTTGGTTAGTTAAATATGTTAATTCAATATTAATAATTGTAGTTTAACAATTAAGATTTACTAAATTAACACTATAAATATATACTTTTTTATCTATCAACTGATAATAAATCAGATTAAATTAAAAAATTTGTAAGAAATTTATTGATAAAAGAGGTTTATTCCTCATTACTTTTAATCACAAAATAGCATAAGAGCCAGTAAGCAAACATTTAGAATATTAGTTTTCTTTTGTTCTTTTATTTAATGAATGTAATAGGAAAATTTTCACATATTTTCCATTCGGTTTGTATTTGCTAAATTAGGCGCTTAAACACGCAACGAAACCATAAACAAATACGCTACCAAACATTTAAAGCTAAATATGAAAAATTTGACATTTATAATTTTATATATGCTTCTTTCAGGAGTACAAACCACATTCGGACAGAATACAGAGGATATTGTAATAGGAAGTAAGTTTATAATTAAATCTAATATTTTAAATGAAGAAAGAACTTGTTTAATTAGTCTTCCTGATTCATACAATGACTCATCCGAAGTTGCTAAAAAATATCCAATTATCATCTTATTGGATGGATATACTCATTTTAAAACAGCATCTGGAATTCTACATTTTATGAGTTCCAATAGGAACCGAA
>JAUIGO010000036.1 GCA_030429955.1 Bacteroidia bacterium | reverse complement strand
ATGGCAACTACCATTACGTTTCAAGGTAAAGAAATAAAGCAAGGTGTATTTGATGGTGAAACTTTATGGAATACGAATTTTATGAGTATGAAAGCTGAAAAAAGTGATCCTGAGCAAACAGAAATGGTTAAACAAGCAGGTGTAGAATTTCCTGATCCTTTTTTAAACTATAAAGAAAACGGATTTACTATAGCACTTGATGGTGAAGAAACTATTGATGGGACTGAAACTTTTAAAATTAAATTAACCAAAAAACCTATTATGGTTGATGGTAAAGAAGAAGAAAACATTGTATATTATTTCTTTGACAAAGACAACTTTGTACCTATTGCAACAAGAAGCGAAGTGAAGTCTGGTCCAAGTAAAGGTCAGATGAGCGAAAGTACGTTTAGTGATTATCAAGAAGTTGAAGGTGCTGGAATTTATTTACCTTTTTCTCAAACTATGGGAGCCAATTTAGCTCCAGGAGGTCAAGCTCCAGCAATTACTTTCAAATCGGTTGAAGTTAACCCAACTGTAGACGACAGTATTTTTGCTTTCCCAAAAGAAGAAGCTACTCCTACAACAAAAAATTAAATTTTAAAAAATCCTCAGACTTTATCGACTGAGGATTTTTTTATTAACAACTAACCAAATTTCAAATACATGAAAAATAAAATTTTTATAGCATTAGTTGCTATAGGCTTACTGTCTATACAATCTTATGCACAAGATTCTGGTGTTGACCCAAAAGATTTATTTGGAGATATTAGAGCAAGACACATTGGTCCTGCTGTAATGAGTGGTCGTATCAATGATTTGGAAACGCATCCAACTAATCCAAGAATAATTTATGCAGGTGCTGCTGGTGGTGGCGTTTGGAAATCAAACGATGCTGGAGCGACCTTTAACCCAATCTTTGATGAGTATTGCCAATCTATTGGTGCTATTGAGATAGATCCAAATGATCCAGATAACGTAGTTTATGTTGGAACAGGTGAAACATGGACGCGTAACAGTGTGTCTTATGGTGACGGTTTATACAAGTCTACTGATGGTGGAGCCACTTGGAAAAAACTAGGTTTTGATAAATCGGAGCGTATTGCCAATATTATTGTCAACCCAAAAAATTCAAACGAAGTTTATGTAGCTGTTTTAGGCGCTTTATGGTCTGATAGTGATGAACGTGGAGTTTACAAATCATCTGATGCTGGTGAAACTTGGGAGAAAATCCTTTACGTAAATGAAAAAACTGGAGCAGCAGACATGACTATGGATCCAACAAATCCAAATACGCTATATGTATCCATGTGGGAATTTAGAAGGACAGCTTGGTCGTTTGAATCTGGTGGTGATAATAGTGCTTTATATAAGTCAACTGACGCAGGAAAAACATGGAATAAAATTCATAACGGATTTCCTGAAGGTCAATTAGGTCGTTTGGCTATTGCAGTTGCGCCTTCAAATCCTAATATTCTCTACACAGTTATTGAAGCGGAGCAACCTGAACGTAAAGGGTTATATAAAAGTGAAGATGCTGGAAAAAGCTGGAAGCAATTAAACAATGATTTCGGGATTACAGTAAGACCTTTCTATTTCTCAAGAATTACAGTGGACCCTAAAAATCCAGATGTGATTTTGAAAGGAGGGCTTAGTGGTTCTATTTCTCGTGATGGTGGAAAAACATTCAGAGATTTAGGAAACATGCATAGCGATATTCATGATATTGTTTTTGATATTAATAATTCTGATATCATTTATTCTGGAACTGATGGAGGTGTTTATCGTTCATGGAATGGAGGAACAACTTTTGAAATCGTTGAAAACTTACCATTGTCGCAATTCTACCAAATAAGTTTAGATGATGCTGAGCCTTACAATATTTATGGTGGCTTACAAGACAATGGATCTTGGTATGGCCCTTCTTCATCAAGTGGAGGTGTAAATGCAGGCGACTGGAACTCTATTGGTGGTGGCGATGGTTTTAGAGTATTAAAACACCCAACCAAAAATATTATTTATTCTGAAATGCAAGGCGCAGAAAACGTTTGGCGCTATGATGTAGATAGAAAATTGGTTAAAACCATTCAACCACTAGCTCAAGAAGGACATGCAGAATTACGTTTTAACTGGAATGCACCAATGGCAGTTAGTGCCCACAAACCAGATCGGTTTTATATGGGAAGTCAATTTGTACACAGATCTGAAGATATGGGAGACACTTGGGAAATTATATCTCCAGATTTAACAACTAACGACCCAACGAAACAAAACCAAGCAGATTCAGGTGGTTTATCAATGGACAATTCTGGAGCTGAAAATCATACTACAATTTTTACAATTGCAGAATCTCCTTTGGATGAGAATATCATTTGGGTAGGAACTGATGATGGCAATGTTCAAGTCACAAAAGATGGTGGTAAAACTTGGACCAATACAGTTGCAAATATTCAAGGTTTACCAAAAAATACGTGGACTTATCATATTGAAGCTAGTGTACATGGAAAGGGCACTGCCTATGCTGTATTTGATGGACATAACAGTGGTGATATGAATCCTTATGTGTATAAAACTAAAGACTTTGGGCAAACTTGGACAAACATTTTAACAGATGATATCGTTGGAACTTCAAGAAACATTCAAGAAGACTACGAAAATGAAAACCTTTTGTTTTTAGGAACAGAATTTGGCTTGTACATCACACTTGATGGCGGAAAAAACTGGGCAAAATTCACAAAGAATGTGCCTCCTGTTGCTGTTCATTTTATTGATTTACAAAAACGTACAAACGACTTAGTACTAGGGACTCATGGTCGTGGTATTATTATTCTTGAAGACATTTCGCCATTAAGAGAGATTACACCAGAAGCACTAAGTGCAGATGTTCATTTCTTTAAAACAAAACCTATGATGCTTTCAGATGAAAGTGGATTTGCAGGTAGTTTTGGAGCTGAAACACAATTTGTTGGTGCAAATGCCAACACGTCACCTCAAATAAAATACTTACTTCCTAAGCGTCATACCTTTGGTAAAATGATTTTAGAAATACAAGATATGGATGGTAATGTGCTTACAACACTTACGCCAGGTAAATCAAAAGGTGTAAATATTGTCAGTTGGGCAGGAACCATCAGACAACCAAAAATTGCAGAAGGTAAAACCTTGGCTTTTGGAGGGTTTGCTGCACCACGAGTACCAGCTGGAACTTATAAGGCAGTATTAACAAAAGGAAAAGATACGTTTGAGCAAACCTTTGAAATTGTTAATGATGATAGAGCTGGTTTATCTGAAGCTGATAGAAAGTTCAAGCATGATGTAACCATGAAAATGTACAACATGACTGAAGAGCTAGCATATATCGTTTATCAAATTGATGCCATGATAGAATCACCTAACACTAAAGCTAAAGTTAAAGAAGAGCTTAATGAGTTAAAGAAAACTCTAGTGATTACAACTGGTGATAATTATGTTGGAAGTGCTAAACCTGAGCTGAGAGAAAAATTGGCTAACCTTTTTAGTAAGATTGTTGGCAGTTATGATAAGCCTTCAAATAATGAATTGGCCAATTTAAAAACAATTGAAGATCGTTTTAATACTTCGAAAGCAACATTTGAAAAATTGAAAAAGAAAGTTAAGGATGTTAAATTAAAATCATTCGACAGTTTTAAAGATTAATATTTAGTTAATAACCAACCAATTAAAGCCGATTTGTAATGAATCGGCTTTTTTTATGTTAATAACATCGTTAACAACACATAGAGATATCTATTTAAAAAGCTTTAGGGTTTCTTTACTTTTATTCAAAATCTTTGCCTTATGATTGATAGAGACCTTGACCTTAAGCGCATTCGTCCTGATTATATGACTACAACAATCAACGATGGAATGTCTACCGAAGAGCGTTTTCAAAACCTAGTTTTACGTCCAATTATCAAGCTTCAAAATGATTTTTTTGTTGAAGTTTTTAAGAATTATGCGTCAAAGCATAAGAATGTTTTTTACGACTTATCTACCGAAAAACAAATAGACTACATTAACAATTCCATTCACAAGGATATGAAGTTTAGAAATAGCCTTAAAGGAATGGTAATTGGTCTATTTACAGTTGAAGAATATTTGGTTTATATGCAGAACTCTTCTGCCTTAAATAAACGTATGATGAATATTGTAAAAGAACGTTTGATAGACAATATTCAAGTGATTATTGCTCCAAAAACTCTAGCAGCCGTTTAAATTAGGGACTCACCATTGAGGTTGGTAGTCAATACATCGCTCATGTAATTGAAGAAGGGTCGTATAGTTTTAAAAGAATCATCTACTGTATTTATAAAATTATTGGATGTTACTTCTTTATCTGTGAATTTTCTAGTAAAAATGTACATTTTCTTTTTAATGAGATCAATGTTTTCATGTTCTTTATCAAATCCTTTTGGAGCAGTTTTCACTTCATCACCAACCAATTCGCCCCAAATAGACCTGAATTTTTTATCACTCATTATTTTTCGCATTTCGGAAGCATCCATTTCAAATTCTTTTCTGATGCGTAGCAAATCATCTTTATGAGGTTCCCAAAAACCAGTAGCTATAAAACTTTCGTTATTTGGTTGGATATGCAAATAATAACCACCTCTTAACTCAGGTTTTTTTCGATGAAAACTTCCACCAAAATGTGTTTTGTATGGTGTTTTATCTTTGGAAAAACGTACATCACGATAAATACGAAACATTTTTAATTTATCAACTTCGTCATGTTTATTGAGATTATTATAAATCTCATTATAAACTTTTTTTACTTCTGCTTCTATTTTTTTAAACTCAGCCTTTTTTTCAGTAAACCACTCTCTATTATTATTCTTTTCAAGCTTTCTGAAAAATTCTAAGGCACTGTCTGGTACTGTAGTCATCGGTTTAGTAATTTGTTCTAATGTACAAAAAAAGCCTTGAACTTAATCAAGGCTTCAAAATTTCATTTATTCTGTATTATAATTTTGATTGACCAAAGGTTTGTATAACCATTGCTCCTAGTACATCATCGTAATACTCTACTACAAAGTCTCCTTCATCATTAAAGTAACCAATACCTGAATAGTTATTTGTGTTAAGTAAATAATACCTTTTATTAGATGTTAATCTGGCATTACCAAACATTGTATTTTTATCTCCATCTGAGGTCATTATTACAAATCCTGATTTATTTCTTGAGAATTCATAATCATTTTCTTTAGATGTGTAATACATTAAATTTGTTTCTGAATCGTAAAACGGATCGTTATCATTATCAATAGAAATCGTTTTTGTAACCTTAATAGGTGTTGATATACGATTACTGTTTTCGTAATGGTTAGAGTCTATCTTTGTTTTTATTTTTTGTTCCTGTTCTGTGGTAACTTTAACTTTTTTCTCAACCATCTTACCGTTTTCTTCAACTTTAATGGTTTTTACTTTTGTTTCTTTCATTTTGTCCTTTACTGGATCTTGAGCATATATGCTTGTTCCAATTAAAAGAGCAAATACTAATATTAAATTTTTCATTGTATTAAATTTTAAGGTTAAACTTGTGTTTGATGAATTTTATTGATGATTATTTTTCATCACTCTCTTTCTCTACAAGTGAATCAGCTTCTTCTGCAGCTTCTTCAAGTTCGTCCTTGACATCTTCAACTGCATCTTTAACATCGTCTGAAGCTTCATCTAATTCATCTCCAATTTCATCAATTGTTTCTTCTATTTGTTCATCAGCAGACTTCTTTTCACGACAACTTACAAATGCAGTAGATACAGTGAATAAAAGTGCTAACATTACTATTATTTTTTTCATTTTTGTTTTTTTAGGGTTATACTTTAGCTTTATTATTGATACGTCTATAAAGGCATTATAGACTATTTTTTAACGATTCTTAACTCTTTTTTAATAAGCCTTTAAGTAGTGATAGTATGAATAATACTATAAATATGTAAAAGAATATTTTTGCTATTCCTGCTGCTGCTCCAGCTATTCCGCCAAATCCTAAGATTCCAGCAATGATTGCAATTATTATAAATGTGATTGTCCAACGTAACATAATTTTTTGTTTTTATAATTAATAATTTAAACTAAAAGCACGTTGCTCTTAATTGTTTGAGAATGCTTTCTCAACACTCGTAGGTACTTCAAATGATAAGTTATTATCAAATTGCAAAGTTCTAATAGGAAATGGAATATTGATATTTTCTTTGTCATAAGCCTTTTTAATTTCTATTATGGCTTTTGTTTTAGATCTTAATTTTTCTAAAGTGCTTTCGGCATCAATCCAAAAACGACACATGTAATTAATTGAACTACCACCAAATTCAGTGTAATAAAACTCAACATCATCTGCGCTTTCAACTTGATCAAAGGTATTGGCGATGGTTTGTTTGGTTAACTTCTCTACAAATTCTAAATCTGATTCGTAGCCAACACCACATTCGAGTACGACTCGCATTTTTGTGGTTAATGAATAGTTTTTTTAAAGGACTCTCCAAAATCGTCTTGTTTGGTATAATAACAATATTATTATCGGCTTCTTTTAGTGTGAAATCTTTTAAGTTAATATCTACAACTTCACCTGCATAACCATTTGTTTCTACCCAATGACCTATTTGTATTTTTTTTCTAATAGATAATATGATACCTGCAAAAGTATTTGATAAAGTGCCTTGTAATGCTAAACCAACTACAAGACCTGTAATACCAGCACCTGTCAATATAGATGTTAAGGCCTTGCCTAAATTCATTATTGCTAATGATAAAAACAACGCAAGCAGTACTACAACTACAGCTGATGTTCTAGCAATAAGACTGCTAATAGATTTTTGGCTCACGCGTCTTGAAGCTAATTTATATACATATTTGCTCGTATATTTTGCTATAAAAAAAGCAGTAACCATCACAATTATTGCCAATGCAATATTTGGAATATTTGATATTAAGGCATCAAGCCAAGAGTTTAGCTTGTCAGTTAGGTTTGCAAATGCTGTGTTAAATTGAGTTTCCATGTTTATTTTTTTAGAAATTTTGAATTAGTGTTTATTTTCTATAGTACTAACAACAATTTCTAAGACTCAATAATTTCGGTATTTAAGTGTTCTTTCGCTTTTTTTGACCAAGCATCGAGCATCCAACTAGCTTTTTCAAGCTCTCTAATGTAGGCACCAATTAAATCTATGGTTCCTTCATCTCCTGCTTCTTCGGCTTTTTTAATTACCACTGTCATTTGGCCTAATAATAGTTTGTGGTCATGTAAAATCATATTGACCATTTTAAAATCAGACTCCACTAATGAAGTTTCTTTTATGGATGCTATCTCCAAATATTCATTTAATTGACTCATTGGATGATAACGTAGCGTTAAAATTCGTTCGGCTATCTCATCAATTTTCACTTTGGCATCGTTGTATAGATTTTCAAATTTTTCATGTAAATCAAAAAAACTTTGACCTAAAATATTCCAATGGAAGTTTCTAAGTTTTTGGTAATAAATGTGGTAGTCTGCTAATAATTTATTAAGCTCAACTACTACTGGTAATAATTTTTCATCTTTCATGTTCAAATAACTCATATATTATATTTTAAAGGTTAAATTTTGTTTTGTCTGTATATAACTTACAGGATATATGAGCTTTGTCAAGGGCTTTAACGACCTTTAACGGAATTAAGAATGTTTTAATATAATTTATGTTAAGTTGAAGTATTTGTTGTTAATGGATTTTAACAAAGTGAGGTTTAATGAAATTCTATTTTATTGAGGATTAATCCTGAAGCTGGTGCGATATAATCCATAACATCAGTACTTTCAGGCAAGAGACTGTTCTTGATATAATCTAAAGAAATTTCGCCACGACCTAATTTTATTAATGCTCCCATCATGAGACGAATTTGGTTTCTTCCAAAACCCTTACCAGCAATTTTCAAAACATACGTTTTTTCCGGGAAAAAGCTAGCAGTATATAAGTCATTTTCTTTTAGTTCACATAATTCAATGGTTCTGTTATATAGGCCTTCATTGGAAACGCGATAACAATACGACTTGAAATTATGCTTACCTTCAAACAGCTTAGCTCCTTGCTTCATCAGTTCAATGTCTAAGTCGTCAAGAATAGTGGTTAAAATTGATGCACAAAATGGATGGCATTTTTCTCCATAAGTAAAGAGATAAATGTATTCTTTGGTTTTTGAACTGTTGATAATGTTGAAATCTTCACTGACTTCTTCAATAGATAAAGCTCTGATATCTTGAGGTAAGTTCTTGTTAAACAAGTTTAAAAATTCAGTTTCATCTTCAATTTTATGATGAAGAAACAATTCAAAAGCAGCTTCGTTAGCAGAGACCATGGCATCAGTACGACCTGCAGCAAGGGTTTTAAAGTATTTGTCCTCCAGAATGTAATTGAACGTACGATCAATCATTAGATGCAAGGTTTTAACCTTAGGTTGCTTTTGCCAACCGTGAAACCGATAGCCTAAATATTGAATTTTAATGAGGTAGAAATATTTTTTGATAAACATTCGAAAAAACTATGTTTTAAAAAATTGAATGTACAAAAGAATTAGGAAATAGATTTGTATTTTCGAATTAAGAATGACTTTTTCAACAAAACAAATTCAACGACATTTTGATGGATTTTTGCAAACACCTAGTTTGTGGAAGAATACCATTATTTATGATTTACATCAGTTTAGTATTACCCAAAAATCTTTACCAATAAATTCGCAAATTGATACAAAATTACGTCTAGGAAAATATATTGAGCGCTTTGTGTCGTTTCAATTGCAGCATGAAAAAACTATACAAATGCTTGCAGAAAACATACAAATTAAAAGAGATAATGTAACATTAGGCGAAATAGATTGCTTACTTGTTAAAGATGAAAAGCCCATACATTTAGAAGTTGTTTATAAGTTTTATTTGTACGATGTGTCAGTTGGCAATACTGAAATAGAGCATTTTATAGGACCCAATAGAAAAGATACTTTAGTAGAAAAACTTAACAAATTGAGGCATAAACAGTTACCGCTGCTCTACTCTAAAGAATGCCAATCCTATTTAAAAACCCTTAATTTAAATGCATTAGAAATTGAACAACAAGTATATTTTAAAGCTCAATTATTTATTCCTTATGCAAAAAAAGAAATGCAACTGGAAACTTTAAATCAAAATTGTATTAGCGGATTTTATATCTATAAATACGAAATAGAACAGTTTTCAACTTGTAAATTTTACATACCAACAAAAAAAGATTGGCTGATAGTACCGCACCCAAATGTAAACTGGGCTAACTTTAATGCTTTTAAGCATGAATTAAGTACCTATTTTATGCGTGAATTTTCACCTATGGTTTGGGTAAAACACCCTTCTGGTGAGATAGAAAAACTATTTTTTGTTTGGTGGCACGCATAGCGTGTTTAAATATGATTAACTTTTGTGCCTTTCTTCAAGAACTTTCACTATATCTTTTAGCTTAAATCCTTTGGCTTGTAAGAGCATTAAATAGTGAAACAGTAAATCTGCACTTTCATTTAAAAATAAATTATCATTACTATCCTTGGCTTCAATAACCACTTCAACGGCCTCCTCTCCTACTTTCTGAGCAATTTTGTTGATGCCTTTCTTGAACAAGGAAGCGACATAACTTTCATCGTCTGAAGCATTATCTTTTCGGTCTTGAATCACACTTTCAAGTTCTGATAAAAACCCAAGGGTAGGACTATTATTTTCTTCCCAACAGGTATCAGTTCCTTTATGGCATGTTGGACCTTGAGGATTCACATTAATTAATAGCGTATCCTTATCGCAATCATTTTTAATGGAGACAAGATTTAAAACATTACCACTTTCTTCGCCTTTCATCCATAAGCGTTGTTTACTTCTACTGTAAAACGTTACTTTTTTAGTGGCTTTTGTTTGCTCTAATGCTTCAGCATTCATATAACCAAGCATAAGCACCGTTTTGGTTTCTGAATCTTGGATGATTGCTGGTACAAGGCCTTCTGAATTATATTTTATTTCTATCATAGTCTTACTTCTATATTATTATTTCTTAATTCTTCTTTTAGTTCTTTAATTGGGATTTCACCAAAATGAAATACACTAGCTGCCAAGGCTGCATCAGCTTTACCATCAATAAAAACATCCACAAAATGTTGCTTCGTCCCTGCACCTCCAGAGGCTATAATAGGAATATTAACTGTGTTTGATAACTTTGATAAAGCCTCATTGGCAAATCCATTTTTGGTGCCATCATGATTCATTGAAGTAAATAAAATTTCGCCTGCTCCTCGTTGCTCCACTTCCTTAGCCCAATCAAATAATTTTATCTCTGTTGGAATAGTTCCTCCTGCTAAATGAACAAACCAATCATTGTCAATTTGTTTAGCATCAATAGCTACAACAATACATTGAGATCCAAATTTATTGGACAACTCATTGATTAATCCTGGATTTTTAACTGCTGAGGAGTTAATAGATATTTTGTCTGCTCCATGCTTAAGCAATGCATCAACATCTTCAACAGATGAAATACCACCACCAACTGTGAATGGAATATTTACCTGCTCAGCAACTCGTAATACCATTTCTAGAGTTGTTGCTCTAGCTTCCAGAGTTGCTGATATATCTAAAAACACGAGTTCGTCTGCTCCTTCTAAAGCATATTGTTTGGCCAGTTCAACAGGATCACCAGCATCAATAAGATTCACAAAATTGACACCTTTAACAGTTCTTCCATTTTTAATATCTAAACAAGGTACGATGCGTTTTGATAGCATTTAATATTCTCTAAGACTAATACGACCTTCATACAGTGCTTTTCCTATGATTGCTCCTTCACAACCTAAATCTTCAAGTTTGTTGATGTCTTCAATTGTGGTGATGCCTCCTGAAGCAATGAGCTTCACATCTTTTGCCTCCTGTAATATTTGTTTGTAAAGATTAAAAGAAGGACCTTCAAGCATGCCATCTTTAGCAATGTCAGTGCAAATCACATATTTGACACCTTTTTCTTGGTATCCTTTTATAAAAGGAATCACTTGTAATTGACTTTCTTCTTGCCAACCACTAATGGCTATGTTTTCGTTATTACAATCGGCACCCAAAATAATTTTTGAACTGCCATATTTATCAATCCAACCTTCAAAAGTATCAGCATCTTTTACAGCAATACTTCCTCCAGTTATTTGTTTTGCACCAGAATTAAATGCGATATGTAAGTCTTCGTTTGACTTGAGTCCACCTCCAAAATCTATTTTTAAAGACGTTTTGGATGCGATTTGCTCAAGCACTTTATAGTTAACTATATGATTGGCTTTTGCACCATCTAAATCTACCAAGTGTAAATATTGTACACCAACCGATTCAAATCGCTTAGCAACTTCTATTGGGTTTTCATTATACACTTTTTTGGTATTGTAATCACCTTTAGTGAGTCTTACACACTTTCCATCTATTATATCTATTGCTGGTATTATTCTCATATCTATTTCCTGTTAAGGCAAGGAATCTTATTAATTATTAATCTACTCTTTTATAAGATTCTGAAACAAGTTCAGAATGACACTAAAGTGTCAAAAAATTCTTCAAAATTTGTTCACCTGCGCTACTACTCTTTTCAGGGTGAAATTGCACACCATAAAAATTATCTTTTTGCAATGCTGAAGCATAATCAATTTCATAATGTGTTGTTGCAATGGCTTCTTTGCATTCTTCTGCATAATAACTATGCACCAAATACATATACTCACCATCTAAAATATCTTTAAACAAACTGGATTTTAAATTTGAAATATTATTCCATCCCATTTGAGGGACTTTAACAGTATTTGTAAATTTTTTAACATCAACATTAAAAATTCCTAAACCTTTAGTATTACTTTCTTCTGTATGTTGACACATAAGTTGCATACCCAAACAAATGCCAAGCACAGGTTGCTTTAACGTTGGTATGAGTCGATCCAAACCAGATGCTTTAAGCATTTTCATGGCATGACCAGCTTCTCCTACTCCTGGAAAAATAACTTTGTCAGCTTGTTTTATGATGTCTGCATTATTCGTTAATAAGGCCTCATAACCCAAACGCTTAAAAGCAAATTGAATGCTTTTAATATTACCTGCTCCATAATCTATTATTGCAATTTTCATTATAGCATACCTTTGGTTGATGGCAAAATCATTTTATCTAAATCACGTTTGACTGCCATTTTAATTGCTTTTGCAAAAGCTTTAAAAATCGCTTCAATTTTATGGTGTTCATTAGTGCCCTCAGCTTTAATGTTTAAATTACATTTGGCACCATCTGTAAACGATTTAAAGAAATGCATAAACATTTCTGTAGGCATTTTGCCTATCATTTCACGATTAAATTTGGCTTCCCAAACGAGCCAGTTTCTACCTCCAAAATCAATAGCTACTTGGGCTAAACAATCGTCCATTGGTAAGCAAAATCCGTAACGTTCAATACCTAATTTATTACCTAAAACTTGATTAAACAATCCACCTAAAGCAATGGCAGTGTCTTCAATGGTGTGGTGTTCGTCAACTTTTAAATCACCATCAACCTTTATATCTAAATCCATTTGTCCATGACGTGCAATTTGATCCAACATATGATCAAAAAAGGCAATTCCTGTATCAATATTGCTTTTTCCAGTGCCATCAAGATTTAGCGAGATCTCTATTTTGGTTTCATTAGTTTTTCGTGTAATGGTTCCTGTTCGTTCTTTAGCTTTTAAAAAACCGTAAATTTCTTTCCAATCATTAGTTTCAAGAGCTATATAATTGTCCAACTCTTCACGTTTGACTGTTATTTCATTGGTGCCAAGATTTGTATTATCATTAATATAAATCCCTTTGGCATTAAGATTTTTTGCCAATTCGATATCTGTTAAACGATCTCCTATTACAAAAGAATTACCTAAATCATAGTCCTTAGAAAAATATTTGGTCAACAGTCCTGTATTTGGTTTTCGGGTTGGAGCATTATCCTTTGCAAAGGTTCTATCAATAAATTGTTCTTGAAAAACAACACCTTCATTTTTAAAGGTTTCAATGACAAAGTTATGCACTGGCCAAAAGGAGTTTTCTGGGTAAACTTCAGTACCTAAACCATCTTGATTGGTTATCATTACGATTTCAAAATCTAATTCCTTGCAGATTTTACTCATATATTGAAACACTTTTGGATAAAAAATTAACTTATCAAACGAATCAATTTGCTCGTCAGCTGGTTCTTTTATCAAGGTTCCGTCTCTATCTATAAATAATACTCTCTTCATGATAATGTTTTTAGTGTCTCAATTAATTTTTCATTTTCAGTTTTTGTACCAATTGTAAATCGTAAGCAATTTTCGCAACCTGGTTGGTTGGTTCTATTTCTAATTACAATTCCTTTTTGTATTAGCTGGTCATATCTTTTTATTGCATTATCAACCTTTACTAATACAAAGTTAGCATCAGAAGGATAAACAGTTTCTACAAATGAGATCTTTTCTAGTTTTGTACGCAGCCAATTGCGTTGTTGCAATATGTTTTGAATTTCCTTAGTAACATCATCAGGCTTAGATAAGCGTTCTAAAGCCTTCTGCTGCGTTAATTCATTCACATTATAAGGAGGCTTTATTTTGTTTAAAACCAAAATAATCTCTTTAGAGGCGTAACAAATACCTAATCGAATTCCTGCCATACCATAAGCTTTAGAAAGCGTTTGTGTGATGATTAAATTTGGGAACTTTTCTAATCGCTTCAGCCAACTTTGCTGTTTAGAAAAATCAATATAGGCTTCATCAATAACTACAATGCCTTTAAAATTTATTAAAAGTTTTTCTATCTCTTTTGCATTGAAACTATTTCCACTAGGATTATTTGGTGAACATAAAAACAGAATTTTTGTAAATTGATTTGATGAATCTAGAATGTCATCAACTTTAGGTTGAAATGAATCTGATAAATTGATTTTTATGACTTCAACCGCATTAACATTGGCTAAAACCTCATACATACCATAGGTTGGTGGCAATGTGATTACATTATCTCTATTAGGTTCACAAAATACCCTGAAAATGAGGTCTAAAACTTCATCGCTTCCATTTCCAATCAAAATATTTTCTTTTGAAATTCCTTTTTGATGTGCCAATACATTTTTTAAGCTTGATTGCTGAGGATCAGGATAACGGTTTACACCATTGTTATATGGATTTTCATTAGCGTCAAGAAACACCATATTTGTAGTTGCATCTTTATACTCATCTCTTGCTGAAGAATAAGGCTTTAATGCTTTAATATTATCTCTTATGAAATCTTGAATATTCATTTCTTTAAATCTTTTAGTCTGATTGAAACTGCATTTTTATGAGCTTGCAAGCCTTCAGCTTCTGCCATTAACTCAATTGTTTCACCTATGTTTAATAAGCCTTCTTTAGTGATTTTTTGAAAGGTTATACTCTTTGTAAAACTATCTAAATTTACACCTGAATAGGCTTTTGAAAACCCATTGGTTGGTAAGGTATGATTGGTTCCTGAAGCGTAATCGCCAGCACTTTCAGGTGTATAGTTTCCAATAAATACTGAGCCTGCGTTTACAATGTTATCTACAAAAAAAGCATTGTTTTTTGTTGAAATAATTAAGTGTTCAGGTCCATAATCATTAATTAACTCTAAGGCTTCCTCGACATCTTCGATTAAGAATGCCTTTGAATTTTGCAATGCTTTTTGCGCAATATCTTTTCTTGGAAGATCTTTAAGTTGATTTTCAATTTCATCTTCAACTTTTTTAATGAGATTTTTTGAATCAGAAACCAAAATAACTTGACTATCTGTACCATGTTCGGCTTGACTTAACAAATCTGAAGCCACATACGATGCATTAGCTGAATCATCTGCAACAACTAATATTTCGCTTGGGCCTGCTGGCATATCAATGGCAATTCCATATTTAGTAGACAATTGTTTTGCCACAGTAACAAACTGGTTTCCTGGGCCAAATATTTTATAGACTTTAGGAATTGACTTAGTTCCAAAGGTTAATCCAGCAATCGCTTGAATACCACCAACTTTAATAATCTTAGTACATCCACATAATTGTGCTGCATATAAAATTTCTTTAGCAATCTTTCCCTCCTTATTTGGTGGTGAGCATAGTATAATTTCTTTACAACCAACAATTTGTGCTGGAACTGCTAACATCAAAACTGTTGAAAATAAAGGAGCTGTTCCTCCTGGAATATAAAGCCCTATTTTTTCAATTGGTCGTTTTTCTTGCCAACACAAAACACCTTTAGTAGTTTCAACTACTACTTTTGATGTTTTTTGTGCTTTATGAAACTCTTCAATATTTTGTTTTGCTTTTTGAATGGCATTTTTTAATTCATTGGAAACACTATTTGAGGCTTTATTTATTTCTTCTTCTGAAACCACAAAATCATCAAGTTCAACGCCATCAAATATTGAAGTATATTTTGCAATTGCAAAATCGCCATTTTGTTGTATATCTTGAAATATCTGGTTGACTGTATCTTCAATATCTTCAACAGATTGTGTTGGTCTTTGAAGTAGTACAGACCAATCTTTTCTTTTAGGGTTTTCTATTATCTTCATAGTTATATTACCATTTTTTCGATTGGACAAACCAATATGCCTTGTGCTCCTTTTTGTTTTAACTCGTCAATTATCTCCCAGAATTGATTTTTATTTATGACCGTGTGTACAGAGCTCCATCCTTCCTCTGCTAGAGGCAAAACTGTTGGACTTTTCATTCCTGGTAACACTTTTATGATATCATCTAATTTATCATTAGGAGCATTTAACAACACATATTTTGATGCTCTTCCTTTTAAAACCGATTGGATTCTAAACTGAATTTTATTTAATATCGCTTGATTTTCAGTTGAAATTAAAGGTGATACAGCCAAAACAGCTTCAGAATTTAGTATAACTTCTTTCTCTACCAGATTGTTTTTGAATAACGTGCTTCCACTAGATACTATGTCAACTATGGCATCTGCAAGTCCTATATTCGGTGCAATTTCAACAGAACCATTAATGATGTGTAGGTTTGCAGAAACTTCATTTGCATTTAAAAATTGGTTTACTGTATTGGGATAAGACGTTGCTATTTGCTTTCCGTTTAAGTCTTGAATACTTCTATACTTAGCTCCTTTTGGAAGAGCAACACTTACACGACATTTTGAAAAGCCTAGTTTTTCAATAAATTGAATATCATTTCCTTTTTCAATCAATACGTTTTCGCCTATAATGGCTGCATCTACCACACCATCTCTCAAATATTGAGGAATGTCACCATTACGTAGATAAAAGACTTCTAGAGGGAAGTCATTAGCTGAAGCTTTAAGTTGATCCTTCCCATTATCTATAGAAATACCAATGTCTTTAAGAAGACTCATAGAATCGTCGTGAAGACGACCTGATTTTTGAACTGCAATTTTTAATTTACTCATTTTCATGCCCACGAAAGTGGGTATCTTATTAGTTAAACATTGATGTTTGTTTGAGTAAATCTTTTTTCGGTAAGATTACTGCTTTCGCAGGAATAAAAAAACCGCTTGATTTACTCAAACGGTTTTAAAAATATCTTGGTTTTATTCAATACATTTTCAACTCGCTTGAGCGGAGATATGAAAATGATGATGATGTGATTGAATAAAAGTCATTTTGTTTTTTGTCTTGACAAAGATTCAGAATAAAATATTAGAATTCCAAGTTTATGCTTATTAAATTTTTAAAATCTTTATTGATTTCCTAAAATTAAAGGTAAACCATCTTTTCCAGAACCAATAACAACAACTTTGCTATTTGGCGATTCGGCTAGTAACATAGTAGCTTCAATACCTTTATCTTGTAAGATTTTATCAGTTAATGAGGCACTTAAAATACGGTTGGCATCTGCCTTACCTTGTGCTTCAATAATTTGTTTTTCGGCTTCTTTTTGTGCTGTTACCAATCTAAATTCATATTCTAGTGATTCCTGTTCTTGCTTTAATTTACGCTCAATGGCATCCTTAATGGTTGGAGGTAAAGTTACATCACGCACTAACACTTCATTAAGCTGTATATATTGATCTTCAACATAGTTTTTGGTTTCTTCAAAAATTTCTTGCTGAATGGCATCACGTTTACTGGAATACAATTGCTCTGGTGTGTATCGACCTACAACGCTACGTGCAGCTGAACGAATAGCTGGAAGCAAAACACGCTCTTTATACATCTCACTTTTTTCTTGATGTAGTTTTCCTAGATTAGCGAAATCTGGTTGAAACCAAACTGAAGCTTCTAACTTAATATCTAATCCATTAGACGATAGTACATTCATTTTTTCCATAACTTCTTGTTGTCTTACTTCATAAACGTGCACTTTATTCCAAGGCATTACGAGATGAAACCCTTCTCCTAAAGGTGGCTCATCTGTTACAACTCCACCTCCAAAGGTTTTATACAATACTCCTGCTTCACCAGAACCAATAGTTACGGCTGATTTTGATATGAGTATAATTAATACGATTAGTGTAAAAATGATTGGTATGCCAATCTTTGGTAATTTTTCCATTTTATATTGTTGTTTTTGTTTTTAAATAAGTCCGTTGTACTTTCTCAAAAACCACTCAATTGATAGACTTAACGCAATGAGTGCTAAGAGGATTTTAAAATCTATCAAAGGTACGACATTTTTGTTGCTTTTTTGTACAGTTGCATAACGAGAGTCATTAAGTAAATCTGAAATCAAATTATCTGTATTTGCTATAAAATAGCTAGAGCCTTGACTGTTAGTTGCTAGCTGTTGAAGCTTTGTTACGTTGGCATTTAAAAATTGTTGTTCAACATTATAATCCAGAATTTGAAAAGAGCCAGAAAGTGAAGCTTCGCCATTATTTGCTCTTACAGTATAGTCATATTCTCCAGGTGGAAATCCACTTAAGTCTGCTTGGTAGTTATTGTTTTTTAGAATGAATGGCACGATAGTTTCAGCTTCAGTTTCTTTATTTTTTGTAATGATGTTTAAACTTGCTTTTGCATCAAACTCATAATTTTGGTTAAAAAATTGAGCTGAGATGATAATGTTACCATTGCCATTGTAAAACGACTCGTGATCTACATTGAGTCGGCTTCTTTTTTTATTTGTAGCCAAGTATTGCACTAATTTTCCAATAAAGTTATCAAACTGCTGAAACGACTTATCGTTTAAATAACTTTGGGCTCTCCATTTCCAAATGTTTTCTCCAAGTAACACTGCTTCACGTTTACTATTACTTTCAAAAGTGAGCAGTAAAGGTAAATCTGTGAGTGTGTTATTGACTTTTTTATACAATAAAATCTCAGCTGTCGTATTAAAATTGATATCGCCAAACTCAGAAACCAATGGTGGAAATGAACTAAAGTCTAAATCATCAATAATAAACGTAGTAAAGTTTGGGTTTAGCGTTGCTTGATAGTCTTCAAACTGTTGCGTAATATCTAATGAATAATTACTTTGAATTTGGTTTAAAAACGCCCATTGTGTTTTGCTTCCTGCGATGATAAATTTATTAATACCACTATTTTCAATAACCTCAAACGTTTGTCTAAACTTAGAATTTGGTTGATAGAGAATAGCGAGTTGAAAATTATCAACAGTATTTAAAAACTCATTTGGAGATATAATTGAAACCGAACGTTGCTCGTTACTTTCAATGGACTTTTTAAGCATTCCCAAATCAGGATGAACCATATCACTCACAATCGCTACATTGGTTTTTTGGTCAATGACTTCAACAGCAAAGGGCTTGCTATTATTTATCGTATTCTTTTCATTATCTAAAGGTTCTAATCGTGCTGTATAAGAATTTACACCTACTCTATTGGCTGGCAATGTGAAGTTAATGGTACTTGCATTATTGGTTTTTGAGAAATTTAGCGGTTGCCTGAACACAATTGAATTACCAGAACTCACAACCAGTTGTGTACTAATGGCATCATTGCCATTGTAGGTTGCAATAATTTCAACCGGAAAATTGTTTTTTAAATAAGCATATTTATTGACATTCAACTGTTGGATTTTTAAATCTGTATAAGTTATTGTATCACCCAAAATAATTGGATAAACAGGTTGTCCATAGGACTTTAAATCATATTCATAATCGTAACCATAGGTTTGATTACCATCAGAAATTAAGATTGTTGGTGATATATCTTCGTCATAAATTTGACTTAAATCATTAAAGACTTTTGAGATGTTTGTTTGCGGTTTTGAAAATGAAAGTGAATCAATAATTGTAGCATTTAATTCGTTTCCAAATTCATAAAAACTAAGATTAAATTTTTCTTTTAAATCATTGTTTGTTTCTAAACTTGAAAGCAGATTTAACGCATTTTCATTTTGATCTAAATGATTGATTGATTGTGAATTATCAACAGTTATTACTAAGTTTGGTTTAACATTATAAAAGGCTGTTTTTTCAAACTTTGGATTGATAATTAATAGCAGAATTGCAAAAATGGAGATAAAGCGTAAAAAGACAAAAACTGTTTTTAACCTACTTTTCTTTGCTTTATATGCATATTGAAACAGCGCTATTAAAAGCGCTGAAATTCCTGCAAGAATAATAAATACTAGAGTTTGTGAACTCATTAATTATTTAGTGATTTTATAAATTCAATCTATTGAGAAAACTAATTATGTTAGCATTCCACCATCAACATTCAATGTTTGTCCTGTAATATAAGCACTCATGTCGCTTGCTAAAAACACACAAACATTGGCAATATCTTCAGGTGTACCACCTCTTTTAAGTGGAATAGCTGCTCTCCAACTATTTACTGTGTCTTCATCTAATTTTCCAGTCATTTCAGTTTCAATGAAGCCTGGAGCAATCACATTACTTCTAATATTACGTGAACCCAGTTCTAAAGCAACAGATTTTGAAAAACCAATAATTCCAGCTTTAGAGGCTGCATAGTTGGTTTGTCCAGCATTCCCTTTAACTCCAACTACAGAACTCATGTTTATAATGGAGCCTTTACGTTGTTTTAACATCGTACGTTGAACAGCTTTTGTCATATTAAACACAGACTTAAGGTTCACTTCAATTACTTTGTCAAAGTCTTCTTCCGTAATTCTCATCAAAAGATTATCCTTTGTGATTCCAGCATTATTTACCAAAATATCGATGCTTCCAAATTCTTTAACTACTTCATCTGCTAATTCTTGAGCTTGATTGAAATCTGCTGCATTACTTTTATATCCTTTGGCTTTAACACCAAGCGCATTAAGTTCTTTTTCTAGTTCGTTGGCAGCTTCTACTGATGAGCTATATGTAAAAGCAACATTTGCTCCATGTTCTGCAAATACTTTTGCTATGCCTTTACCAATTCCTCTACTTGCTCCTGTGACGATGGCTGTTTTACCTTCTAATAATTTCATCTGTAAATGTTTATTGTTTTTTAAATGTCAGATGGAACACCTTAATTATCATTTTGTTTAATGTTGTAAAATTAATAATAGGTGTTTCATTTCTAAGATAATTTGTTAGTATATAGTTGTTCATCAAATATAGCAATTACAAGTTGCATCAAATAAAAAAACCTCACAAAATCTTATGAGGTTTTTAACACTATATATTGATATGTATTAAACTTTTAGCTTAAAACTTCGGCAACTTTTTTACCGATTTCGGCTGGCGAATCTACAACGTGAATTCCGCAGTCTCTCATAATTCTTTTCTTAGCTTGAGCAGTATCGTCACTACCTCCAACAATCGCGCCAGCGTGACCCATTGTACGTCCAGCAGGAGCAGTTTCTCCAGCTATGAATCCAACCACTGGCTTCTTGCTTCCGCTATTTTTGTACCATTGAGCAGCATCACCTTCTAATTGACCACCTATTTCACCAATCATCACTACACATTCCGTTTCAGGATCATTGATAAGCATTTCTACAGCTTCTTTAGTGGTTGTTCCAATAATTGGGTCTCCACCAATTCCGATAGCAGTTGTAATACCTAATCCTTGTTTTACAACTTGATCTGCTGCTTCGTAAGTTAAGGTACCAGATTTAGAAACAATACCTACTTTACCTTTTTTAAAAACAAATCCAGGCATGATACCAACTTTAGCCTCTCCAGGTGTAATGACTCCTGGACAGTTAGGACCAACTAAACGACAATCTTTTCCTTTTATGTAATTTGATGCAATAATCATATCTGCAACAGGAATTCCTTCAGTAATGGTAATAATCACTTTTATCCCAGCATCAGCAGCTTCCATAATAGCATCAGCAGCAAATGCAGGTGGAACAAAAATAATCGTAGTGTCTGCACCAACTTTCTCTACTGCTTCTTGAACAGTGTTAAAAACTGGCTTGTCTAAATGTGTCTGACCACCTTTACCAGGTGTAACTCCACCGACAACATTAGTTCCATATTCAATCATTTGGCTAGCGTGAAAAGTTCCTTCACTACCTGTAAAACCTTGAACAATTATTTTTGAATCTTTATTTACTAAAACGCTCATTTCTGTATTTTTAATTTTTTAAAAGGTTGTGCAAAAGTAATTTTTTGAAACCTATTTTTAAAGTAAAAGGACTTTTATTTATAAGTTTTTAAGCTTTTCTAAAATTTCAGGGATTTTTTTAATAGCAGCGATTTCTTTGTACTTAGATCTGAAGTCGTCTGCAGGAATTCCAAAATAGCTTTTATTACCTTCTAAAGACTTGCTAACTCCTGCCTTAGCCGAAATGACAGCTTTTGTCCCAATGGTTACTCCACTTGTAATGCCAACTTGTCCCCAAATCGTAACTTCATCTTCTACCACAACACAACCAGCAATGCCAACTTGCGATGCGATAAGACACTTTTTACCAATGATGGTGTCATGACCAACTTGCACTAAATTATCAATTTTGGTGCCTTCTTTAATTGTTGTTGAAGCTGTAACGCCTTTATCAATGGTGCATGAAGCGCCAATATCAACATTGTTTTCAATAACAACATTTCCTCCAGATAATAATTGATCAAATCCTTCAGGTCGCTTTTTGTAATAAAATGCACTTGCTCCTAAAACCGTATTGGCATGAATAATGACATTATCTCCAATAATAGTTCCATCATAAATACTAACATTGGAGTGAATTGTACAGTTCTTACCAATAACCACATCATTACCTATAAAGCAATTTGGTTGTATTACAGTACCTTTTCCAATTTTTGCAGTTGTTGAAATGCTTTTGTTAGAAGACACAAAAGGTTTAAAGTGATTGGTCAACTTATTGAAATCTCTAAATGGATCGTCTGAAATCAATAAGGCTTTTCCTTTTGGGCAGTCTACTTCTTTGTTTATTAAAACTATTGTTGCTGTAGATTCTAAGGCTTTATCATAATACTTAGGATGGTCTACAAAAACGATGTCACCTTCAGTTACCACGTGAATTTCATTCATACCCAAAACTGGAAAATCTTTGTCACCAACAAACTTGGAATTAATAATTCCAGCAATTTGATCTAATGTATGTGGTTTTGGAAATTTCAAGATACCTATTCTTTTACGCGTTCTTTATATGTCCCTTTTTCTGTTTCAATCTTAATTTTATCACCTTCGTTAATGAACAATGGTACGTTAACTTCAGCTCCTGTTTCAACAGTAGCTGGTTTTGTAGCATTGGTTGCAGTATTACCTTTAACTCCAGGCTCTGTTGCTGTAACTTCTAAAATTACAGTCGCAGGCATTTCAACTGAAAGTGGCATATTATCTTCCGTATTTATTAATATAGTAACAACTTCACCTTCTTTCATTAATTCAGGCTTATCCAATGCAGCTTCTAATAATCTAATTTGAGTATAGTCTTCGGTATTCATAAAATGGTAAAATTCACCATCGTTATAGAGAAACTGAAATTTATGTGTTTCTACACGAACATCATCTAATTTGTGTCCTGCTGAAAACGTATTATCTAATACTTTTCCATTGGTTACACTTTTCATTTTAGTTCTTACAAAAGCAGGTCCTTTTCCTGGTTTTACGTGTAAAAATTCAATTATTTTATAAATATCGTTATTATATCTTATGCACAATCCGTTTCTAATATCGCTTGTTGTTGCCATTATTTATTATGTTATTTATTAATTTTATTAAAATCAATTTGATTTAAAATAGCCTTTCATGATTCCTCTGTGTGAATTCTTAATGAATTGCAGAATTTCATCACGTTCAGGAGTAGCTTCCATTTCAGCTTCAATAATTTCTGATGCTTGTGTGTTATTATAATTTCTTTGATAAAGTATTCTATAAATATTTTGAATTTCCCTAATTTTATCTGCTGTAAAACCTCTTCTACGTAAACCAACAGAATTAATACCAACATAAGATAAAGGCTCTCTTGCTGCTTTTACAAATGGAGGCACATCTTTTCTCACTAATGATCCACCTGTAACGAAAGCGTGGTTTCCAATGGAACAAAATTGATGTACAGCTGTCATTCCTGCCAAAACAACATAGTCTCCAACATTGATGTGTCCTGCTAGTGTGCTGTTATTTGAAAAAATACAGTTATTGCCAACAATACAATCATGTGCAATATGGCAATATGCCATTATTAGGCAATTATCTCCAATAACAGTTTTCATTTTGTCTGCTGTACCACGATTTATGGTCACACATTCTCTTATGGTTACATTGTTACCAATTTCAACCGTTGTATCTTCATCGTTATATTTTAAATCTTGTGGAATTGCTGAAATTACTGCTCCAGGAAAAATATTGCAGTTTTTACCTATCCGAGCACCTTCCATAATGGTAACATTTGACCCAATCCAAGTTCCTTCACCAATAATAACATTGTTATGAATTGTTGTGAAAGGCTCTATGACTACATTTTTTGCAATTTTAGCTCCAGGATGAACGTAAGCAAGTGGTTGATTCATTTTATATATTATTTTACTTTAACTATTTGAGCCATTATTTCTGCCTCAGAAACTAGCTTGCCATTGGCATAGGCTTTTCCATGCATTTGACAAAGGCCTCGTCTAATGGGTTGTATCAAATCTAATTTGAAAATCAGTGTATCACCAGGAACAACTTGATGCTTATATCTAACATTATCTATTTTGAGTAAGTATGTTAAATAGTTTTCTGGATCAGGTACAGTACTTAAAACCAAAATTCCGCCTGTTTGTGCCATGGCCTCTATTTGTAATACTCCAGGCATTACGGGAGATCCAGGGAAATGACCTACGAAAAAGGGTTCATTCATAGTAACATTTTTTATTCCTACTACATGTACCTCAGATAATTCCATAATTTTATCTACCAACAAAAAAGGTGGTCTATGTGGCAACATCTCCATAATTTGGTTAATGTCCTTAACTGGAGTTGCATGCAAATCGACACTTGGAACATAGTTTCTACGTTCATTCTTAATGATTTTTTGCAGTTTTTTTGCAAATTGAGTGTTTACATAATGACCTGGTTTGTTTGCAATAACCTTACCTCTTAGTCGTGTACCAATCAATGCCAAATCTCCAATTACATCAAGGAGTTTATGTCTTGCTGCTTCGTTTGGGTGATGTAGTGTAAGGTTATCTAAAATACCATTTGGTTTTATGGATATATTATCTTTCTTAAAGGCAACTTTTAAGCGCTCCATCGTATCTGGAGAGAGTTCTTTATCAACATATACTATGGCATTATTGAGATCGCCTCCTTTTATGAGGCCATGCTCAAGTAGCATTTCAATTTCATGCAAAAAGCTAAAGGTTCTGGAATCGGCAATTTCTGATTTAAAGTCTGAAATACGCTCTAAAGTCGCGTTTTGAGTTCCTAATACTTTAGTGCCAAAGTCAACCATTGCAGTTACTTGATACTCTTCTGAGGGAATAATTGTTATCTCGCTTCCTGTTTCATCATCTTTATATGAAATAACTTCCCTAACTATATACTCTTCCCTATGAGCTTCAAGTTCAACAATTCCAGCAGATTCCAAAGCTTCTACAAAAAACTTTGACGATCCATCCATTATTGGAGGTTCAGAGGCATCTAGTTCAATGTAAACATTATCTATTTGCAAGCCAACCAGTGCTGCCAAGACATGTTCACATGTTTGTATGATAACTCCATTTTTCTCCAAACAAGTGCCTCTTTGAGTATTTGTTACATAGCTGGCATCTGCATTGATAATTGGAGCGCCTTCTAGGTCTATTCTTTTAAAAGCATAACCAACATTTGGTTCTGCTGGCTTAAAGGTAAGGGTGACATCTTTTCCTGTGTGAAGACCAACGCCAATAAGCGAAACCTCTTTGGCAATTGTAGTTTGCTTAAATTCTGTATTAATCATTATTTTTCACTTTTTTTTCTAAATCATCGAGTTGTTTGACAATTTTTGGTAGGTTTTTAAAATATACGTAAGATTTGTTATAATCTCCATAAGTGAATGAAGGTGATCCTTGTAATACTTCATCATTTTTTACGTTACGTCCAATCCCAGATTGTGCTTGCACTCTTACATTATTACCAATTATGAGATGTCCTGCAATACCGACTTGGCCACCAATTTGACAGTTTTCACCAATTTTAGTAGAGCCTGCTATGCCTGTTTGTGCAGCAATGACTGTGTTTTTTCCTATTTCAACATTATGTGCTATTTGAATTTGGTTATCCAATTTTACACCTCTTCTTATAATTGTTGAACCTAATGTTGCCCTATCAATAGTAGTTGCTGCTCCAACATCAACAAAATCTTCTAATATAACATTTCCAGTTTGTGGTACTTTTGTGTATTCTCCTTTTTCATTTGGAGTAAACCCAAAGCCATCTGCTCCTATAACTACTGCAGAATTTATAACACATTCATTACCAATAACAGAATCTGAATAAATTTTTGCTCCAGAAAAAATGACAACGTTGTTTCCTATACTAACATTGTCTCCAATATAAGAGTTTGGATAAATTTTTACATTATCACCAATTTTTACATTATCTCCTAAATAGGAAAAAGCTCCTAGATATAAATTCTCACCATAACTTGCAGATTCTGAAATAACAGTAGGTTGTTCAATACCTACTTTATTCATCTTTACTTGGTTGTAGTAATGTAGCAAGGTAGAAAAAGCTTTATAAGCATCTTCAACTTTTATTAATGTTGTAGATATTATATCGTCTGGTTCAAAATCATGGTTTACGATTGTAATAGACGATTTTGTACTATATATATATTGTGTATATTTTGGGTTTGCCAAAAAAGTCAATGTACCTTCGGTACCTTCTTCAATTTTTGCAAGTTTAGAAACTTCAACATCTGGGTTACCAACGATGTCTCCTTCTAAGATTCCTGCTATTTGTGTTGCGGTAAATTTCACACGGTTTTTTTTTGTTATAAGAGCCAATTAAAAGTTTTAGTTACTTAAAGCATTCAATTGACAATTGACGCAAAAGTATAAAAAATGTACTAAAGTTTTGCTTTAGGATAACATATATAATACTTCGTCACTGCTTTTGATAAAACCGTTAGGTTTAAATAGTCTGATGCCTTAATGATATCTTTTACTTTTCCTGTTTTTAATAAAATATTTATTTTCTGATCTTTTGATTGATAAGCCTGATTGGTTACCTCTCCTCCAAATACAAAATAAGCAGCTTCATCACTACTAATGTTGTATTTTTTTATTAAGGCATCTAAGTGTTTTTTATAACTGGAAGGTTTAACTTTTTTGTTTTTAAATTTTATACTAAGTAGTTCACGCTCCATAATCATCTGGCTTAAATTACTTAATACAAAATCATCATGGTATTGCCATGATTTCATGGCAGCCAATATATCTACATCATCTAATTGTGCAAAGATGTCAAGAACATCTTCATTAAACTTGGCCTTACTTACAGTATTGTTTAAAAAGAAAGACAAAGCTTTGCTGGCTTCCAGTTTTTCGACTTTAACCGTTAATTCATTAGCGCGTTGCAATAGCCTAATAAGTAGTTGTTCAGCAGCTAAACTGGTTTTATGCAAATAGACCTGCCAATACATTAATCGTCTTGCTGTTAGGAATTTTTCAACTGAATAAATCCCTTTTTCCTCAATTACAAGTTCGTTGTCTACTACATTAAGCATGGTAATCAATCGCTCACTGTTAATATTTCCTTCGGCAACTCCTGTATAAAAACTATCACGCTTTAAATAATCTGCTCTATCCATATCCAATTGGCTAGATATCAGTTGATGCATAAATTTTCTGTGGTATTCACCTTTAAAAATTGTGATGGCAAGCGTTAAACTTCCGTTAAATTCTGAGTTAAGTTTCTCCATAAAAAACAAAGAAAGCTCCTCATGTGTAATGCCATTTACAATGCTATGCTCCATGGCATGACTAAAAGGACCATGGCCAATATCATGTAAAAGTATAGCAATCAACAAGGCGTTTTCTTCATCTTCAGAAATTGTAATTCCTTTAAAACGAAGTATTCCAACAGCTTTTTGCATTAAATACATACAACCTAATGCATGATGAAAACGTGTATGATGTGCTCCAGGATATACTAAGTAAGATAAGCCCATTTGTGTGATGCGCCTTAATCTCTGAAAATATTTGTGCTCAATAAGGTCAAAAATTAAAGCATTCGGTATCGTAATAAAACCGTAAATTGGGTCGTTAAATATTTTAAGTTTGTTCTTTGTATTCAAACTATAACAATTAAATTTCTACAAATATAACTATATGAACAACATAAACGTCCTTTGGGTAGATGATGAAATAGATTTACTTAAACCACATATTTTATTCCTAGAGCAAAAAAATTACAAAGTGACCACCTGTAAAAGTGGTACTGAAGCTTTAGAAATTATTAACGATAAAAAATTTGATATTGTTTTTCTTGATGAAAACATGCCAGGTTTAACAGGTTTAGAAACTTTATCTGAAATAAAGGAAAAAAACGCCAATATTCCTGTGGTCATGATTACAAAGAGTGAGGAAGAATACATTATGGAAGAAGCCATTGGCAGTAAAATTGCCGATTACCTTATAAAACCTGTAAATCCACATCAAATTCTGTTAAGCCTTAAGAAAAATCTAGACAATACTAGATTGGTGTCTGAAAAAACCACCTCAAACTATCAGCAAGAATTTAGAAAGATTGCCATGGACATGGCTATGGTTAATAGCTACGAGGAATGGGTGGAACTTTACCAAAAACTGATTTATTGGGAAATTGAACTTGAAACCATAGAAGATCCTGCTATGATTGAAATTTTGGAATCACAGAAAAACGAAGCCAATCATCAATTTGGTAAGTTTATAGATAAAAACTACGCCAAATGGTTTTTACCAAATGTTGATGCGCCAACCATGTCTCACAATTTATTTAAAGATAAGGTTGTTCCGGAAATTTCTAACGCTCAACCAACTTTGTTTGTAGTTATTGATAACTTAAGATACGACCAATGGAAAGTGCTTCAGCCCATCATAAACAATTATTATAAGGTTGAGAAAGAATCTGCTTATTTTAGTATTTTGCCTACAGCAACTCAATACGCCAGAAATTCTATTTTTTCTGGTTTGATGCCTAGTGATATGGAACGATTGCACCCAAACTTATGGCTCAACGATATTGACGATGGTGGAAAAAATCAATATGAAGCCGAGTTTCTTGAAGCACAACTTAAGCGTTTAGGGCTATCACACCTAAAACACGAATACGTTAAGATTACCAATTTAAAATCTGGAAAGAAATTTATAGAGAATTTTAAATCAAAAAAAGACAATGACCTAACCGTTGTAGTCTATAATTTTGTTGATATGCTCTCACATTCCAAAACCGAAATGGAAGTTATTAAGGAATTGGCATCAAACGATAAGGCTTACAGATCGCTAACTGAAAGCTGGTTTAAGAATTCACCTTTGTTAGAAATGATTCAGCAAGCACAAGATTTAGGCTTCAAACTTGTATTAACCACAGACCATGGTACCATAAACGTTAAGAACCCTTCAAAAGTTATTGGTGATCGTGATACTAGTTTGAACTTGCGCTATAAAACAGGTCGCAGCCTCACTTATGAGGATAAAGAAGTATTTGCAGTTAAAGATCCCAAAAGCGTGCATTTGCCGTCTATAACTATGAGCAGCTCGTTTATTTTTGCTAAAAGTGATTTGTTTTTTGCTTATCCAAACAACTACAATCATTATGTTAGCTATTACAGAAATACGTATCAACATGGAGGTGTATCGTTAGAAGAAATTATCATTCCTTTTGTGGTACTTAATCCACGCTAGATATAGCTTCAACTAAAACGATTAAAAATGATCGTTTGCCCTTCGCAAAAGAGCGTTGAATTTAAAATATAAAGATTGTTTCTTGACACCTTTTTTAGATTAAATGCAAAAAACATCGGTAAAATGCATTTTTTTATTGTTTTTTTCATACATTTGTTATAATATTGTAATTAAGTAATGGCTATAGAATTAAGTTTTGACCTTGACTCAATAGATAATATCGCCGAAAGCCTTTTAGAAAAGGTAACCACTAAAACAGTGTTGTTTTACGGCGAAATGGGAGTTGGTAAAACCACGTTGATACAAGCCTTAGTGAAAAAACTAGGTGGAAAACATGTAACAAGTCCGACGTTTTCTATTGTAAATGAATATGAAGTTGATAATGATATTGTGTATCACTTTGACTTTTATAGAATAAGAAACGAAGAAGAAGCATACGATATAGGCATTGAAGATTACTTTTACTCTGGGCATTGGGTTTTTATAGAGTGGCCAGAAAAAATAGCGGAAATTCTGCCGAATGAGTCAGATATTTCTTACTTAAAATTGAATAAAGACGGCTCTAGAACCTTAAAGTTTCAGGGTTTTGATGCCATAGAGAAAAAAAACAGAAAAAAAGTATAAAAAAAACCTAAGCAAACCCCAAATAAAAATCGACAAACTACGGAAAAACCGTAGCTTGAAAGCAGCATAAATAAAGGGATTTAACATTTTATTAACATTATTTAGATACTCTTGATAGTATCTTTGTAAATAGATATTAATTAATTAAATCCCTTGAATTATGAAAAGCAAAAAATTAATCCTTGCAATTGCGATTTTTGGAGGCGTTTTGTTTACAGCGCAAGCTGCTGACTTAATAAACCTAAATGGACAATTCACAACAAAAGTCGATAAGACAAAAGTTAAATTACCACCAAGATAAAGGTGTTTATAAAAAAAACATTTTAGGAGGTAGCATCATTGCAACAATTATTGCCGCTACTCCTTTACTTTTTAATTTATACCAAGGTGTTCCTGATGTTGAAGTCTGGGACACCTTTTTGTTTACCTATAAAAGTGGTTGGTATGAAAGCGTAGCAGTAAGTTTTTGGTCTTTAACTACAAGTATAATTCCTTTAATGCTGTTATTAATTTGGTTCTTCACAAATAAACATTGGTGGTATCATGCGCTTTTAGTGCCAATTGCAATGTATATATACCAAATAATTGAAATACTTGATGGTGATATGAAATTTACAGATGT
>JAUIGO010000035.1 GCA_030429955.1 Bacteroidia bacterium | reverse complement strand
AGGCAGTAATGGTGGTTCACATGTGTGGAAGTATGGCTCATCTTAATGGATTAAAGGCTGTTTGCGACGCTCATGACCTCTTATTAATTGAAGATTCATCACAAGCTACTGGTGCAACATATCACGAAAAACCCTTAGGAAGTATTGGCGATTTTGGCTGCTTATCTTTAGACTTTGTAAAGATTATTACTGCTGGTGAAGGTGGTGCTGTATTGACCAATAATGAAAATTTTTATCGTAATTCTGATCATTTTTCAGACCATGGACATGACCATGTTGGAAACGATCGTGGCGCCGAAACCCATCCGTTTTTAGGCTATAATTTCAGAATTTCTGAGCTGCATGCTGCAGTTGGACTTGCACAACTAAGACGCTTAGATGAGTTTGTGGCCATTCAGAAAAAAAACTATAGCATCATCAGGGAGGCTTTGTCGCAAATACCTGAGGTGACCTTTAGAACGGTTCCTGAAGGCGGTGTAGAAAGCTACTCCTTTTTAAGTTTCTTTTTGCCAGATTTAAATACAGCAAGAAAAGTAACCAAAACGTTTAAAGAAGGTGGAGTAGATGCTTGCTTTCATTATTACGATAACAACTGGCATTACATACGCAGATGGGAGCATCTTAAAGAATTAAAAACCTTGTACCCTTTATCGCAAGAGGTGAAAGATGGCCTTTCGTATTTAAAGGATAGATCCTTTCCGCAGTCCGATCATTATATTGGGCGCAATATCTCCTGTTTAATCAAATTGTCATGGACAGAGGCAGAGGTGAAGGAACGTGCTGAGAAGATGGTTGACATCATTACTTCTGTTTAATCTCTTTTTTATTTCAACAGTTTTTAGTATTTTTAAGTAATCAACCATTTGTAAATGAATTACTTGAAGTTACTTTTTTCGTATTGCTTTTCCTGCGTTGCAGTGGCGCAAAGTAACCAACAAGTATCGTTTCGTGATTTAACGGTCGATCATGGCTTATCGCAAAACAGTGTTGTAAATATTGCCCAAGACAGTATAGGTTACATGTGGTTTGCTACCCAAGATGGTTTGAATAAATATGACGGACGCACCTTTAAACATTACAACATTCAATTTGAAGATGTAACGCGTCCTACCTACAGCAAACTTGGAAACATATATGCAGATAAGTCCAACGGACTGTGGCTTGTTTCAAATTCCGGAATATTAGAGAAATACCATCAGGCTAGTGATAGTTTTATCACGGTTTCCAATCTGAGTGAGGTGAGTACCTTGATTCAAGATGCCGATAAAAATTACTATATAGGTACCTATGGTAAGGGACTTTATAAAATCTCTCACCAAACCAAGGATACCCTCCAGGTATTAAAATCAACAGACGCACAACGTACCATTAATGATTTTATGGAGACCACTGATCAAACCATATTGGCCACTACAGCCAATGGCCTTATTGAAATCAACAAGCTAGGTTATAAGTTTTTAGCAGTGCAGTCTGAAACAAACTTTAGTGCGCTTGCACAATCCAAAACTAATCATCTGTATTTGGGTAGCTATGGCAAAGGCCTTTTTATAAAACGGCCTTCCGAATCAGGGTTTAACCAATTCACAGGGTTTGCATCCCATGACTTACCGGATGATTTAATCATTCAGGATTTATTGTATGATCAGCGTAACCGGTTATGGGTAGCCACCTATGGCCAAGGTTTGTACGTAATTGATTTTGAAGCTGAAACCATTCAAAACTTCACCGAGAATAAAAACGACCCCTATGCATTGCATTATAACGATGTGCTGTCTTTATATGAAGATAGAACAGGGACTATTTGGTTAGGGACCGATGGTGCTGGTTTGAGTTATTACGATGCCTATTTGGTGAAGTTCAATGTACTGACAAACGACCAGGTACCATTAAATGTAAACGTTGATGTGGTTAGGGCTATTACAACTGATAATCATAATACAATTTGGTTGGGAACATCGGGAAAAGGATTAACCCGCATAAATAACAACACCAAAGACTTTGCTACCTATAATACGGGCAACTCCAAGCTGTTGGGAGATCGTATCATGAGCCTTTTATATGAGGATGATAAGCTTTGGATTGGTCACCAAACACACGGCCTTCAGATAAGGGACGCTATGGGTGGACTGACTTCCTTTAAAGAAACGGCACAATTTACCATTTGGAACATTTATAAGGACGCAGCACAAAATATATGGCTGTGCACGAGGGATCAAGGGCTTATTCAATTTGATGAACACAAAGGGATAGTGCGGCAATTCACTATGGAGAATTCTAACTTAACCAGTAATAATATTAGAGTCATTGTACAAGGAGATGCCAATTCACTTTGGATTGGTACAGAAGATGCAGGTATTTTTAAATTGGATATAAAAACAAGTACTATACAAAATATTGAACTTATTTTAAATCCAGTAAAGTCCTTGTATTTTGACAACGGAACTCTCTGGATTGGGACTAATGGTAACGGCTTAATGGCTTATAAAGAGGCAACCAAAGAAGTCAAGACCTTTACAAAAGAGCAAGGCTTGCCAAACAATGTGATTTATGGCATATTGCCTGGTTTTGAGAACGAATTATGGCTAAGTAGTAACAAAGGGATTTCTAAAATAGCTTTTGAAAGTGATACCATTGATGCCATAGAAAATTACAGTAATTACGATGGCTTACAAGCCTTCGAATTCAATACAGGAGCCTATTATAAAGACCAAAAAGGGACTCTTTATTTTGGTGGCTTAAAAGGTGTTAACTGGTTTAATCCGGGGCAATTGGAGTTTAATCCTATTCAACCGGAAACGGTTATTTCAGGATTTGAAGTTTTTAGTAAGAATAAAAAACTTATAGAAAATCAAGCACTCAAACACAATGAAAACACCGTATCCTTTACATTTTCATCCTTGCATTTTTCTCAACCAGAACGCAATCAATATAAATACAGACTCGTAAATAATGATCCTAATTGGATTGAATCTGGAAATAATAACCTAGCGCATTATACCAACCTTCCACCAAATGATTACGAATTTCAGGTTATTTCAAGTAATTATGATGATGTTTGGAACGAAACACCAGCCACTTACCGATTTACGATATTAAAACCATGGTACAGCACCCATGTGGCTTATATAATCTATGGTCTATTGGTGGTGATAGGTGTCTTTATTTTTTACAGATACCTCGCATGGCGCTTACAAATGAAAACCCAATTGGAGTTTGAGCATAAGGAAGCTGAACGCCTCAAAAAATTGGATGAATTCAAAAACCGCTTGTTCACCAACATCTCCCATGAATTCAGAACCCCCTTGACCCTTATATCAGAACCTATTGAGAATCAACTTTCAAAAGCTTATATAACAATAGAAGACAAAGAAGAACTGACCTTGGTCAAGCGAAATGCTGGAAGGTTACTCAATTTGGTCAATCAAATATTAGATCTCTCCAAACTGGAAACGGGCCATTTAAAACTGACCGTCGCTCAAGATGACTTGGAGTTGAACCTAAAACAACTCGTGACTCCGTTCAAGTTCAAAGCCCAAAAAAAACAAATTGATTTCACCTACAGTATTGACAAAACCGAAAACGTTTGGTTTGATAAAGATGTTATTGAAAAGATTGTTTTAAATCTCCTTTCAAACGCCTTAAAATATACGCCTCAAAATGGATTTGTTCGTTTTGAATCGCTCATTAAAAATGAACATGTGGTGATAAGTGTTATTAACAATGGCGTTCATTATTCAAAAGAAGACCTTCAAAAGCTATTTAATAGATATTATCAAGCCGATAAAAATAACGATGGCGCAGGAATTGGTTTGGCATTGGTTAAAGAATTGGCAATTCTTTCACATGGAAACATCATAGCCCACACGTTAAATGTCGACGAAATTCAATTTACAGTCACTTTACCTATTGAGCGCTCTTATTTTAAATCGACAGAATTAGGAACAACAACTGCGCAAACAGTTGAAAACGAAGAGGCTGATACAATAACAGAAGAATCATTTACAATTGAAAAAGACCAATTAGAAAGCAAGCCATTGTTACTGTTGGTAGAAGATGATGATGACATAAGACTTTACGTTAAATCAATCTTACAAAATTACTATAAAGTTATTGAAGCCACTAATGGCAAGCAAGGCGTGAAAAAAGCATTTGAAAGTATTCCAGATGTCATTATTAGCGATGTGATGATGCCTATTGAAGATGGTATAAGCCTTTGCAATACCTTAAAGCAAGATGAAAAAACTAGCCACATTCCAATTATTTTATTAACAGCCAAAGCTGGTGATGAGCACGAAATTACAGGCTTAAAAGTTGGTGCAGACGCTTATGTCACTAAGCCATTTAATAAAAGCAAATTGCTAGTGCAAATTGAAAACCTTTTAAATATTAGAGCGCAATTGCAAAAACGCTATAGTAAAGATTTTAAACTAAAGGATTTAGCAGTTTCTAATACAGAACAGCAATTTTTAGAAAAGCTGTATACCGTTTTAAATGAATTTATTTCTGCAAGTGATTTTAATGCCGAAACATTAAGCAATAAGCTTCATATGAGCCGAATGCAACTACACAGAAAACTAAAAGCAATTACAGGATTATCTACTACAGAGTTTATTACTAAAGAACGTCTAAAATTAACCTTACCACTGCTTAAAAAATCGGACGCAACAATCTCAGAAATCGCCTATCAAGTTGGTTTTAATTCGCCTTCCTATTTCAGTACATGTTTTAAAAAACATTACAATACATCTCCTGATGAGTATCGCTCATCTCAATAAACACAGTACTTATAAGCACGCGTTACATAATTTAAAGGCTTTGTTACATAAGTGAAAGACACCTTCTTGCTTACAGTATACTTTTGTCTTATAATGTTTAAGTGACAAGCAAAATTTCATTGTAACTATATACAAAAGGTTAGAAATAAAATCATTGACAAATGAGTGAAAGTGATAAAAAAAAAGCCGACAACCAGCACATTTATTTAAATATAGACCATTTAAAAAAGGGGAAATACACCTTCAATTTTATGGTAGAAAATAAAGTGTGCAAATCTGTAAAAATCAAAAAGAATAAAGGGTAATAAATCTTATATATTATGAAAACAAAAAACATCCTAATACTACTTCTTTGCCTCTTTATGGCAGGAAATGCCGAAGCACAACTGCTCAAAAAGCTTAAAAAGAAAGCAGAACAAGCTGTAGAACGCACTATTTTAAAGAAAACAGATGAAGTAGTTACCGAAAAAACTGAAAATACAATAGACAGTATTACTAAAAAGGGAGAACCTAAAAAATCCAAAGAAATAGGTGAAACAGAAAAAAATTTAGGTAAGGAATCTTCCAATTCTGCATTAGGTCTTCATACTCAAGCTAAAAAGGATTTTTATAAAGAAGATGTAGTCATAAAATTACATGAAAATGGAAGGCTAAACCAAACACAGTATTTTGATGCAGATCAAGTAGCTGCAAGATTAGAGCAGGACAATCAACCAAAATCGGGTTATATAGATAGTGAAGGATTTATTTATGGTTACAATGAAAGAGAAGGTCAATATAACAAATCGTCAATGGTGGCTTTGGGTAGTCAAGGTATGATGATGCCAACCATGATGGTTGAAGCCTATAAGTTACCTCCAGAACCAGTTATGGCAAATTTACAAAAGCAACAGGACTTAGGCATGGTTGCCAATCCATTTAATGGGATTGTTGAGTTTGCCTTTATATACACTCCTGAACAATTTAGATACGAAGATTTTAAGGAAACTAAAGAGACCATAAAAGGTCAAACTCATACCAAATTTCAATTTCTTAATGAACCTGGACACGAAGGAAGCTATGTGCTTTTTGATGACAAAGACCGATTGGTAAAAGTCTATTCAAACAAAACCGCAACAGACCAATCTATGGATGGATTTCAAATGGATATGACGCCTCCTGGAGAACGAATAATTGAATACCAATATACATCAGTAGATGTGCAATTGCCTGACGCAAAAGAAGTAAGGTCTCAAGGACAAGGTATGATGGAAATGATGATGGGTTCTTTTAAAAAAGATAAAAACGCTAGTGATATTGATGAAGACGATTATGATACAAGTGATTCTAAAGGACAAGTAAAATCTGTAAGAAATGCACTTAAAAATCATAAGGTAACTGTAAATGATCTTCCTGAATCTTATGATTTTGAGTGGCAATATGAAACCGAAATGGTAATGGCATCCAGAAAAAAAGAGGTTATAAATATGACTTTTTTAATTAAGGAAGGAGCGACTTATCAAGGAACACAAATGGTTGATAGCAAATCAAAAGATATGGGAAATATGACCATGCTATTTGATACTGAACTTAATACCATGGTTATGTTTATGGAAGGACAAGGGCAAAAATATCTACAAATGTATCCAATTCCAGAACCAAGACAAACCAACGAAAAAGTAGAATATAACATCACAGAATTACCTTCAAAAACCATTTTAGGGTTTTCATGTAAAGGACTTCAAATGGAAGATGATAAATATGTGTTTAAGGTATATCATGCCACAGGAACACCAGTTACATTAAGTAACTTTTTAAATTTTAGTGGCAACAATAACATGAACTTGCCAGATATAGATCCAAGAATACTTTCTCAGTTTTCTAATGGGCTTATCATGGAAATGGAATTGATAGATAAAAAGAAATCCAAAAACAATGTTACAATAACTGCTAAATCTTTAAAGAAAAATCCAAAACAGCTCATAAAAGGGAATTACAAGGTCATGGATTTGTTTTCAGGAGCAAGATCTTTAAAAAATTAATTCAAGTCTAATAATGAAAACATTAAAAACAATAGCAATTACTTTTTGTTTCTTTCTAATAACGTCCTGCGGAGAAAATGCCGAAAAAGTAAAAAGTCAAATAAAAAACACGCAAAACACCATTGAAAATGCATCCAAGGCAGTTAATGAAGCAGATGACATGGCAGACAATATGAACCTATTGAAAAGCAAAACGCCTTTATCAAAAGAAAAGTTCGAATCTTGGTCTCCCAAAACATTGTTAGGTTTACCATTGACGTCATCAACCATTAATATGCTTCCTGGAATGGGTTCCTGTGGCAATACATACAGCATAAAAAACAAACGAATTAGAGTGATGATTATAGATGGAGCAGGAGAAAAAGGTTCAGGTGCTGTGCAATCCTATCAAATGTCAAGTAAAATGGAGTATAACCAGGACGAATCATGGGGAACCACCAAAACAAAAACCATTAATGGTCTTAAAGTAAAAGAAACAAAATTTAAAGGTGATGATAAATACAACTTGTCACTGTTTTATAACAATCGTTTTGCTGTAGATATTGAAACTAGTGAAGTAAATAGCGATGAATTAGAACAGATATTTATTGAATTAAAATTAGATCAACTACAATAAAATATAGCCATGAAAACATTAAAACTCACACTATTCTTAAGCACAGTTTTACTGTTAACTTCTTTTATCAATAAAGATTTTAACGCTGAAGAGCTTAGTTATGTTAAACTCAGCATTTCTGGCAATCAAATAAACAACACCTTTAGTATTAAAGGAGACCAAAACAATGCTAACCAAAATGTAACTGCCATGATTTTTCCAGATGGCAATTCAGGTCAATACAAAATAGCAGAACTCTCTTATATGGATCTCGCACAAAAAATGTCTGTTCTATTAAAAGTACCTGCAAATAAAGGCTTAATAGAATTAAAAGAAGACAATCCTACTTTTAACCTTGGTATTTCAATTGGTGACATTTCACTAAAAGCACAATCAGTGTCTGTAAATGTGGAAGAGGTTGTTATAGATAAAATTATGCGCATGAAAGCCTCTTATGTAAAAGGAAGTTTTGAAGGGATTGCTATTTATACCTATACCAAGGACAACAAAGAAATAAAAGAACCTTATATGGTAAGTGGTGATTTTAAATTTCAATCACCTCGTTATAAACCAAAAAAATAAAGACCTACAGAGCTATTAATATACAAGCATGATTAAATGACTACAGAAGCAACTAGAAGATTATTTTTTAAGCAACTTATTTTAGGAGGTGCAGGTTTAAGTTTGTTTCCTTATTTGCAATCTTGTAATGAAAAACCTTCGCAATTAAAAAAAGGAACAGGGAAACCACCTTTTAGTGTATGGGAAGAAGTTATTGATGCCTTAGAAAAAAGTCCTGACAATTTAGTTGGTATGAGAAAACATCTTATAGCCACTAAAAACCCTAAAGCAATAACAGAGTTTGTACGTGATAGTTTTCAACTTTTACCTAGACAATTTGATTTTTTACACGATATAGATAGGCATAGTATGTATGGTGTGCAAGCTGCAATGCGTTGCGGACTTGCAACACCAAGAGAAAAAGCTGAAATACTTAAAGAAATGCTTATTGAAGCTGGTTTTGAAGCACATGTTATCTCTGAACAAACACAAATTTCAGTAGATGAGGCAAAAGCAATTGTGTTTAATCCTAAAACACCAGATTTTGCTCCACCTATATCAGAGAAACAGTTTAATCAATGGTTTAAAACTCTTGAAACTAATGGTGAAGATGGAAATTTTAATGAAATCCCACAGGTCGAAGAACAAGCTAATAGTTTGGCAAATAATCTATTAAATCTAATAGATGATAAATACAAAAAAAATAAGCCTGTTCATTTTAGGTTTAATCCTGAGGCTATTCCATCAGTTGCTTATATAGAAAATGGTGAAGAAAAGTATGCACATGTCTTTGACCAATCGGTTACATTTGGTTCATTGCATCCTACCAATAAAGACAAAAAATTTAAAAAAGCACCAGATTTAAGACCAGTAAAAGATGATGAGATTACAGTCACTTTAAACTGTATTAATGCTTTAGATAACTGGAATGAGACCGAACTAATTAAAGGCACTTGGAAAGCTTCAGAACTTATTGGCAATCAAATAAAACTGCAATTTTTAAATAATATGGGTTTTGCTGAACAAGCAACCCAATCTATTAGTCAAATATCCAGTTTTACACCTTGTCTTGCATTACAGGATATAAATAAAAACACAGAATATCTAGAAGAACGCTCCTTTTTAGGTGAACCAATTACGTTAGAAGGAGAACATATTTTAGATAACGATATTTTTATAAAACCTCCAGAAAACAAAGAAAAAGGCGATGTAAATAGCATCGTTTCTTTTGATGCAAAAGTTGAAGCTAAAACATTTCCGAAAGTTAAAATTTCATTATTCCCAAAAGACAGTAATGGCAATGTTGTTGAAGGTTTAAAACCTAATAATTTTAAAATTATTGACAATGGAACAACCGTAACTGGCTGGATGCAACAAAATATTTTGGCTCCGAGAATACTGTTAATGTATGATACCTCTTTGAGTATGCCAAAAGAATATTCTAAAGAAGGAATAAAAAAGTTTTTGGCAGATTTACAAGATTCTATTAAGGAACACTATCCTACAGCAAAAATTTGGCTTCAGGAAACAGGTTCAGATATTTTTACTTCACTACTTAAAGCCAAACAATCAAGTCATGATTTAATTCTCTATGCAACAGATGGTGATTGTTTTGATACTTACGATCCTGCTTACCAACCTATTTACGATTCTGGACCAACAACTATTTTTTTAGATGTTAGACCTAATGGCTATATGTACAATAGATTATCAAAAAGTATGGAAATTAATTCTGTTCCTGCTGATAATCAAGAGTTGACCATAGCAGAAATTAAGAAGCAATTAGACGTCATGACGTTTCCTCCTTATGTATTAACCTATAATTCATTTGAAGAGAATAAAGAACATCAGGTTGAAATACAAATTAATGAAACTGACAAAAAAAGCACTAGCCTATTCAAATTTCCACCCATAAATCAAAACATGGTTAGTAATAGAATTATAGGCTTGTATTTAGAAGTTAAAATAGGAAGTAAATCACCAATAAGACGCGTTTTAGCTGGCTGGGACAATATAATTGACAAAGATTTAAAGCCAAATAGAGCTATGGCAGAAGATGTTCATGAAATGCTTTTAGGTAATATTACATTGGCATTTGAACGTGAAGGACCAACTTTATCACTCCAGTTTACAGAATATTTAAAAGCCATGATGAGCAACAGAAACTGGCACGAAGCTGTTCAAGATGGCAATATTGAGAAAGCTGTTGAGCATCTACAAAAAGGAACGTTTGGTTATCCGCAGTTACTTTTAAGCATGATGCAGCCTTTACCTAACGCTATTACAGATACTTCGGCTACATATCCTGAAGGTTATAGAATTGGCGTTTTAAAGTTTAAACCAGGTCTTTACAAAAAACAAAGCGATATATCATTTGATTTTTTACCTACGTCAAATTATGTTTCAATAACAAAAGATGGTACTCATGCTTTTTCTAAAACCACAAGAAAAACAGCGTCTTTAGCAATACTGGAAGATGCCGTTTTTAAAACCAGTGCACTCTCTGAATTAAAAGATAAAACTTTGGCATTTAATCGTGAATCAAGCAATGATGAACAATATAGCACTAAGGCATTAGGAGAAAATAACAGGTATTTTAGACTACGTGTTTTTGCTGGAAGCACCATAAAATTGTTTGATGCATCAGCAGAAAAGAAATCATTTTGGAGAATTGATGGAAATACAGGTGAACTCTATGGAGTTCTACCAGATCAAACAGGAGGTGGAGAACGAACAACTTACGAACAATTACAAGAATTGGATGAAGTTGTTGAAGGATATAAAGACATTTTAACCAAAATGAACTTAGGGCTTTCTGTAACAGGTCTGGGTAATTTACCTATAGGCATTGTAGCCACTTATAGTTTAACCTTAGTAAGATTATATGCTTTAGCATCTCAAGCATTGATTTTAATGAACACAACAGGAATGGACGAAGATATTGCTTTAGCCATACAAGAATTAGCCTGTAATATTTACAAAGAAATACTTTATGATTCACTTGGTTCGGTTGGAGCTGGTGCTAGCACCATTGAAAATCTTATAGGCTCTTTTGGAGGCAATTTTAATTTTTTCAAATGCTAATTAATTTTTAAAACTTATGAAAACAATCCAAAAATTATTCTTAGTTATTATGGTTTCCATGTCATTAATGGCATATAGTCAAGAAACAAAGCAAAATGATGATAACGCTAAAAAATCTTCAAAATCCTTTGGTAAAGGCGCTTCAGTGGTAGAAAAAATAAGAGCATTAAACAAAGAAAAAAATGCCTTAAAAACCTTAAACCCATTGACAATTAAAGAACTACAAGACTGGCTTCCAGATAATATTAAAGGCATGCATAAAACAGAAAGCACTGCTTTAACTCAAAGTGGTATAACAGGTGTTAATGCTAAATATCTAGAAGAACACCCAGAATATGGAAAAGACTATGGCAAAAATCTAAGCATTCTCATTATAGATGGTCATGGCGAAAGAGGAGCAGCGGCAGTTGGACCATACGTTTCAGTAACATACGACAATATCAATACTGAAAAAAGCAATGGCTATACCAAAACTGTCATGTATGAAGATACAGCAGTAAAAGAAGAATTCAACTCAAATAATAACACATACACGTTATCCTTTTTCTACAATAACCGCTTTGGTGTTGAAATAAAATTAAAAGGTTTTAAGCAAAACGAACTATGGGAAGTTTTTAAAGAATTTAATCTACAGAGTTTAACCAATTAGTTTAACAAGAACCAAAAAAATATGAAAACAATAATTCAATATGCAATCTTTTTATCGATTTTGTTTGCTTCAGCTCAACCAGAAATTGAATGGCAAAAATCTTTAGGAGGAACAAATTCTGATGTGGCTCGCTCAATTACTCAAACTACAGATGGAGGCTACATTGTTGCAGGTTATACAACATCTGTAAATGGTGATGTGTCTGAAAACAATGGAGGCAGAGATGTTTGGGTTGTAAAACTTGATGGTTCTGGCGCAATTGAATGGGAAAAAAGCTATGGTGGAACTGGGAGCGAAGAAGCTTATGAAATACAACAAACTTTAGATGGAGGTTATATAATAACTGGATTGTCAGACTCTAATGATTTTTTAGGTACTGGCTTTGGTAATGACGATATCCTAGTGATAAAAACTAATGGTAATGGTACTGTTGAATGGGGAAAAAAATTTGGTACTGCTTCTGGTGAACGAGGACATAGCGTAAAACAAACTTCTGAAGGTAGCTATATTGTTTCAGGATTTATTGGAGGAGGAGGAACTTGGGTGGCAAAATTAGATAGCACAGGTAGCCTTGATAACAATTGGTCCAATACGTCTTTTGGTAGCGCACAAGCGTATTCGGTAGATACAACTTCAGATGGAGGTTTTGTAGTAGCAGGATATAAAGTAAATACTGGTAACAATATAGATGCTAGGGTTGTTAAATTAAACTCCTCGTCTGATGTAGATTGGGATTATAGTTTTGGAGGAATTAGTGCGGATTATGGTTATGCTGTTCAACAAACTACTGATGGAGGTTTTATTGTTGCAGGAATGACGCAATCTAACGACGGAGATGTTACAAACAACTATGGCAATCAAGATTTTTGGGTATTTAAGCTAAATAGTTCAGGAATTTTGCAATGGCAGAAAACCTATGGAGGTACCCAAAATGATTTTGCAATTAAAATACAACAAACAAATGATGGTGGTTATGTTGTAGTTGGACAAACAAACTCTGATGATAATGATGTTAGCGGTAATCCTGGAAATTATATTTACGATTATTGGGTCATAAAGATTAATGCAACTGGTGAATTACAATGGCAAAATTGTTTAGGAGGATCTGGTAATGATTTTGGTAACTCAATACAGCAAACAACAGATAATGGATTTATAGTAGCTGGTCGTTCTATTTCCAATAATATTGATGTTTCCGGCAATAATGGGAGTTATGATTTTTGGGTAGTTAAATTAGAAGCAGAAACTTTAGGAATCAATCAAAAGTCTAATGATGAAACTATTAAAATATATCCTAACCCTGTAAAGAACAAAATTTATATCAAAACAGATTTAAATATTATTGACTTTACTCTATATGATGCAATTGGAAAATTGATTATTAATCAAAAAACAAATAAAGTAATTAATATAGAGCAACTAAATAAAGGCATATATATTCTTAAGATAGATACAGATGAGGGTTTGTTTACCAAAAAAATAATTATCAACTAAAATTATATCAAATCACTAAAATATTTAATCATGAAAAAAATTAATAAGCCAGTTTTTCTATTGCTAATGGCCTTTTCTGTTCTTTTCAACTGCAAAAACGACAAAAAAACAGAAACCTTTGAAGAAACAACAGTAATTGAAGAGTCTTTGGTTGAAGAACCTTCAAATGTTATTGATATTGTAACGCGTAGTATGGAATTTCAAAGTGTAGACACTATTCCTTCAGGATGGAACACTTTTAAGTATCAAAATCTTTCTAACGAAACGCATTTCTTCTTATTAGATAAATACCCAGAAGGGAAGACTGTAGAAAACACCTTAACCGATGTTGCACCTGTTTTTGAAGAAGGTATGGATTTAATAAACGAAGGAAAATCAAATGAAGGTTTTGCTGCCTTTGGTAAATTGCCTGAATGGTTTGGGAAAATTGTATTTTCAGGTGGTTCAGGATTAATTGCTCCAAAGCATACAGCTATTACAACCATAAAGCTAGATCCTGGTTATTACATTATGGAATGTTATGTAAAAATGCCTAATGGGAAATTTCATACCTTAATGGGAATGGCAAAGCCTATCATTGTGCTTGAAAAAGATAGTGGTAACTCACCTGCAGAAGCAACGGTAAATATTACGCTATCAGGCGAAGAAGGCATTAGTTATGATAAAATAATAACTAAAGGAAAGCAAGTTTTTTCTGTGTTCGTAAAAGATCAAAAACCACATGAGAATTTTATTTGGCATGATGTCAACTTGGTAAAATTATCTGAATCTGCAAGTGAAGAAGCTTTAGAAAAGTGGATGGATTGGGCACATCCTAAAGGACTCATTACGCCAGTTCCAGAGGGTGTTACCTTTTTAGGTGGTGTTAACGATATGCCAGCAGGAAGTACAGGGTATTTTTATGCCGATTTAAAGCCAGGTAAATACGCACTGATTTCTGAAGTGCCTAACACCAAAAGTAAAGGCTTATTTAAAGTATTTCAGGTAAAAAACTAGTACTTTACGTATTCAATGATTTCAAGGCCATAACCAATCATACCAACACGTTTGGTTTGTTCGCTATTGGAAATAAGTCTAAGCTTGTGAATGTTGAGGTCATGCAGTATTTGAGCTCCAATACCAAAATCTTTGGAGTCCATTTCAATGGCAGGCGCTTTTACAACTTCGCCTTCAACTTGATTATCTTTTAGAGTAGCTAATCGTTTCAATAAATTCATAGATTGACTTTGCTGATTGATAAATACTATAGCACCTTTTCCAGCATCATTAATGACCTGGAACATGCTATCCAGTTTCTGGTCTGCATTGTTGGTAAGCGTTCCTAAAATATCGTTATTAACCAAGGTGGAATTAATACGCGTTAAAACGTGTTCATTAGTACTCCAAACACCTTTTGTTAAAGCAATATGTATTTGATTATTAGTGGTTTGTTGGTAAGCTCTTAAACGAAAACTTCCAAAACGAGTTTCAATTTGAAAGTCTTCTTTTTTCTCAATTAATGAGTCGTGCTCCATTCTGTAAGCCACTAAATCTTCAATCGAAATTATTTTTAAATCAAACTTTTTGGCAACGTCAACAAGTTGAGGCAAACGAGCCATAGTTCCATCTTCATTTAAAATTTCAACCAAAATTCCAGCAGGTTTAAAACCAGCTAGTCTAGCTAAATCAACAGCAGCTTCAGTGTGTCCTGTTCTACGCAACACACCACCATTTTTTGCTCTTAAAGGGAAGATGTGACCTGGACGACCTAAATCAAAAGGTTTGGTGTCATCATCTACAAGAGCTTTTATGGTTTTTGCTCTATCGTGTACAGAAATTCCAGTTGTACAACCATGACCAATCAAATCAACCGAAACGGTAAACTGAGTATGGTGTAAAACCGTGTTGTTTTGAACCATCATAGTCAAATCCAATTCCTCACAACGATCTTCAGTTAAAGGCGCACAAATTAGGCCTCGACCATGTTGTGCCATAAAGTTGATCATTTTTGGCGTTACCTTTTCAGCAGCAGCAATAAAATCGCCTTCATTTTCTCTATTTTCATCATCAACAACGATAATGACTTTACCTAAACGAATATCATTAATAGCATCTTCTATTGTGTTGAGCTGTATTTTGTTGGAATTGTTAACTGTGTCCACCTGAATCATGATTGTTCAATTATTGTGCAAAGATATGGCTTAAAAATAAGTTACCTAATTTCTTTTAAATCTTCTTTCATTTTTCGGTTGAAATAGATGAAATATAAATAGTAGAGAGGAATTCCTAAAATGACCAATAAAATACTGTTTGCCATAACCTTGCTACCTAAAACTTTATAGAAACTTGATTGGCTTGAGAGTGTTTTTACAAATGAAATAAGATAGAGTATAGTGGCTAATATACCTATTCCAAGTAGTGTTTTTCCTAGTGATGGAAAGCCATTGTTGTTTAATATGGCTCCAGAAAGATCAAAAGTTAGTGCTATGATATATAAAAACAATCCCATCCTGGAATTTTCCTCATAGTTGTTTTTATAACGTAATGCGCTTTCAAATTTCTCGTTTGCCAAGTTTCCTCCAAAACGAAGTTCTTCTTCTGTAATACCTCTTAGGTTAAGTATCTGTAAGGCTGTATTTTTGTAAGTTCTATCTAAATCGTGTTGTCTGTAATTTTTTAAGAGATCAATCAATTTATTATCTGAATAATCATTGAGCTTAATAAATGCTGATGAATTTTCTTCAAAAGTTTGTAAACCTATATCATCGTCATCACGTTTTGCATTAACCAATCGCTTAATTGGTTGTAAAATGCTGTCAAAATCCAATAAACTCCTATCCTTGGTTGCTCTACTTGTTAAATAAATACTTATTGGTAGCATGATAACTGTTGAAAGCCATGTTGCGATCAGTGGATTTAAACTATCATCTTCAGCACTGTTTTTAGCAAAAATTCCGATAAAGTGATAGGTCAAGAAAAACGAAATAGCAATGATAATAGGCAAGCCAATACCTCCTTTTTTAATCAATGCACCTAAAGGAGCTCCAATAAAGAACAAAATAATACAGGCAAGAGCCAATGCAAATTTTTCATGCAAAGCAATAACGTGCTTGTTTATTTTTTTCTGACTTTCAAAAAAGGATTTCTGTTTTATGGTAATAATCTGGTTTGTACTGTTTATAGAATTAATGGCAAGGTCTAATAATTGTACTTTTTTCTTTGTATCAAAAAGGTCTAAAAAATGATCATCAGTGTATTGTTTGTCCTTTACAGGATCTACATTTAGGTTTAGTGTAGAAGCGGTTGAGCGATTGTACATGTTGACGGCAAAAGCATCATAATCTTTATTTTGTTCGGTGTTTAGTGAGTCAATGGTGTAGTTTAAATCTCTTACGCCAAGCATGGTGTATTTGGTTATATCACTGTTTTGCTCATCAAAATCTACGTTATTTATTTCGGCAAGATCGATATTTAGGGTTAAGGTTTCAAAGGAACTTTTAATATTCGGAACTTTTCTACGCTCTTCCAATTCTTTGGGTTGCAGATCATCGTAATAGTTACCATTATGTAGCACTAATTGTAACACATCAGAATCTTCGCTACTTGTTAATTCGCCAGTTTCAGAAACATAAACTGTATGGTTTCCAGGAAGATTTCCTTTTTTTTGGTGAATAAGCACACTATCTAAATATTGACCTCTATCGCCCCTTTTTTTATCAACTTTTATATTGATATTACCAATTTGGTTGAATTGTCCTTCAGCTATAATCATGGCTGGTTTTACTTTGGCAATGTTTCTTCTGAGGTTGTGAAAGTTTAGTTCGGCAGCTGGTATTATATTGTTTGCAAAGAAAAATGTGATAACAGATAACCCTACTATAAAAACACTTAAACTTCTCATGGCACGTTGAAGGGACACACCTGTAGATTTCATTGCTGCAAACTCATAATTCTCGGCAAAACCACCAAAAACCATTATAGATGATAACAAAATAGTTAACGGAAGCACCAAAACAACAAGTCTTGGTGTAACAAAAATCAAGAATTTTATAATGACATCAATTTCTAGATCTTTTCCTGCAAGTTCAGTGATATAAAGCCAAACAGACTGCAAAACAAAAATCAGCATGAGAATAATAAACACACTGAAAAAGGTTTTTAAATAGGTAGTAAGTATGTATCTATCTAGTAGTTTCACAAAGGTTTGAGCCTAATCAATTTTGTTGATGTAATAATCTTTGTACTTCGTTTTATCAAAAGTAAACAAGGTTTTTGACAAAGGCTCATTGGTTTTAAAAGAATTAACAGTTAGTGTGGTTTTTGTTTTGTTTGCACCAACTTCTATTAGGTTGTAAATGTGTTTTGTATTGATGTCAATACCCAAAAGAACATGGTTTATTTCTGTATTGCTATCAATAGGTGTAAGTTTTACATACTGAATTTTTCTGCCATTTACATTCTGAACAATATCCATTTTATAGTTGTAACCATCTTCGTAAAAAGACAGCATTTTACTTGGTGTAATTGTGTTTTCATCTTGAGAGTTTTCAGAAGAAATAGTCACTTCTTCATCTTCTGGACTAATACTATACAATGTTTTTCCGTCAAAAATGCGAGTGATTCCTAAAATGTTTAATAAATACTTGTCGCCTTGCATTATGACATTACCTCTTGTTTCTTGGTTAATGTCTTCTTCAAGATTTACCAATACATACTTAAAATCGATTGAAATGTTATCGTAGCTTTTTACCTTAGTAGAAACTTCGTCCAATAATTTTTTTGCATCGTTTTGTGCAAAAGATGTAAAACTTACTAAAACCAAAAGTGTAACTAATATCTGTTTCATTTTTATTGAATTAAATGCCATTTCGTTCATTTTCTAATAATTGCTCAAGAGATGCTAAATCTGGAACCAATACTTGTCGTGCTTTGCTTCCTTCAAAGTGTCCAACAATTCCTGCTGCTTCCAATTGGTCAATCAGTCGTCCTGCACGATTATAACCTAGTTTAAGTTTACGTTGTAGCAATGAGGCTGAACCTTGCTGTGCAATCACAATAATTTCAGCAGCTTCATTAAACAGCTGATCTCTTTCGGAGATATCTATATCAAGACTTGTGCCACTTTCTTCGCCAACATATTCTGGAAGAAGGTGAGCATCTGGATAAGCTTTTTGCGACCCAATAAAGTCTGTAATGCGTTCTACTTCTGGAGTATCAACAAAAGCGCATTGAATCCTTGTCATGTCATTGCCTTGAGTAAATAACATATCTCCACGACCAATAAGTTGGTCTGCACCTGAGCCATCCAGAATAGTTCTTGAATCAATTTTTGAAGTAACCCTAAATGCTATTCGAGCAGGGAAATTCGCCTTGATTAAACCTGTAATCACATTTACAGAAGGTCGCTGAGTAGCAATAATTAAGTGAATACCAATTGCTCTAGCTAATTGCGCTAAACGAGCTATTGGAGTTTCAACTTCTTTTCCTGCGGTCATGATTAAATCAGCAAACTCATCAACAACTAAAATAATGTATGGTAAATACACATGACCGTCGTTAGGATTTAGTTTACGTGCTTTGAATTTTTCGTTGTATTCAGCAATATTTCTACAAAAAGCGTTTTTAAGCAAATCGTAACGATTGTCCATTTCAATACACAAAGAGTTGAGTGTATTGATAACCTTTGTATTATCTGTTATTATGGCTTCCTCACTATCTGGAAGCTTTGCCAAGTAATGACGCTCAATTTTATTAAACAACGTAAGTTCGACTTTTTTAGGATCAACCAATACAAACTTAACTTCTGCTGGATGTTTTTTGTACAACAATGACGTCAATACTGCATTTAATCCAACAGACTTACCTTGTCCAGTAGCTCCAGCCATAAGTAAGTGAGGCATTTTGGCAAGATCTACAACGAAAGTTTCGTTACTTATGGTTTTGCCTAAAGCAATTGGTAATTGCATCTCAGATTTCTGAAATTTTTGCGATGCAATTACTGAACGCATTGATACTATTGTTGCATTTTTATTTGGTACTTCAATACCAATAGTTCCTTTTCCAGGAATTGGAGCAATAATCCTGATACCTAATGCTGAAAGCGATAAGGCAATATCATCCTCTAGATTTTTTATTTTTGAAATGCGAATACCAGCTTCTGGAACTATTTCGTAAAGTGTTACAGTTGGTCCAATAGTGGCTTTAATACTCGCAATACCTATTTTATAGTTGCTTAACGTTTCAACAATTTTATTTTTATTTTCTTCTAACTCTTCTTGATTTATGGTAATGCTTTCGCTGTCGTATTTTTTTAATAAGTCTAATGACGGAAATTGATAGTTGCTCAATTCTAAGGTCGGATCAAAACGACCAAAATCTTCCACTAATTTATCGGCAAGGTTGTCTGTTTCTGATGTTTCTTCAGTAACGGATTCTACAGTCATTTCTAAATCATCTTCGTCTTCGGCAACTTCAATCTCTAAGCTTTTATCATCTTTAGTATTTGTGCTAGAATGATGTTTAATGGTTGGTTCTAAATCTTCTAGAGGAATTTCAAAAGCAGACTTTATGGCTTCAGCTTCCTCAGAAAGATTGTTATCTAAAGGAACATAAGAAGTATTGTCATCAGGTTCAGAATTTGAAGCAAATTCACCTTTAATTTCGCTTTTCGCTTTTTTAAAGAAACCAATAAAATGTTCTGGAGTTAATTTAAATCTGATGGCTAAATAAGTGATTAAGCAGAGTAGGAGAAGTAGAGCAGTTCCAATTTTACCAATGTAATCTTGGAAGAAATCATTCATTTCATAACCAATCCTTCCACCAAGTAATGGATTTGATTCTGAAAAGAACCCAAAAAAAACAGACATCCAAATGATAATGATAGTTCCCCAAAACCAATGCTTTGCAAGTTTTGCTTTTTTAATATTGAGTAAAACGTAAATACCAGAAATGAAGATAAGGCCTGAAAAAATAAATGAAGCTATTCCAAATCCTTTGTAAATAAACAAGTCGCTTACCCAAGCACCAACTTTGTTGAGCCAGTTTTCAGCTTGAACATTTCTTGATGAGAATTCGCTTATGATACTTTGGTCAGCCTTTCCTGTAAACAAAAAAGAAAGAAACGCAATAAATAGAAGTATGCCAAGAATCAAAAGCAAACTACCAAACACTAATTTTTGCTGATTAGATAAGGTGAAATTTGGTTTTTTTATTTTAGTGGTTGTCTTCTTTTTAGTGGTTTTATTACTGGTTTTCTTTTTGGCCATTAATCCCTTTTAATATTGAACAAAAATACAAATTACAAACGTTTATCCTACATCATATAGTATTTAAAAAATCTTAGGAAGATAAATTATTAAACCTATGATTATTGCTGCGATTGCAAATATAAAAACTGCACCTGCTGAAATGTCTTTAATGAGTCCAATTTTTTTATGAAATTCAGGATGTATAAAGTCAGCTATTTCTTCAATAGCAGTATTCATCCCTTCAAAAGCCATGATAAGGGCTATAACCAATATCTGAATGATCCATTCTGTTGTAGATAACCCAAAATAAAAACCTGCAATAGTCATTAGTATGCCTATTACAAACTGAACTTTAACGCTAGCTTCCCTTGAGATTAAATGGTAAGCGCCTTTAAAAGCGTAACCTATACTTTTTATTCTATTAATGAAAAAGGAATCCTTGTTACTCATCTAATAAAGCATATAATGATGCTTTGTAATTTTCTTTGAAAATCATTTCAAACCATCTTTGAGTGAACCAATAATTATTCATCCAATAATGCATATAAAGATGCTTTGTAATTTGGTTCATCAACAATCTCAGGAACTTGTTCAGTATAACGAACAATTCCATTTTCATCCAAAACAATCACACATCTTGAAAGTAAGGCTTCTAGAGGACCATTAACGAAATCTAAACCGTAATCTTTTCCAAAACTTCCATCTTTATAATCTGAAAGTGTGATGACATTATTAAGTCCTTCAGCTCCACAAAATCTTGAAAGAGCAAAAGGTAAATCTCTTGATATACACAGCACTTTTGTGTTTTCCATTTCGGCAGCTTCTCTGTTGTATTCTCTTGTTGATTGCGCACATGTTCCAGTGTCAATACTCGGAAAAATATTGAGCACAAGCTTACTGCCTTTAAAATCTGAAAGTGTTTTGGTTGACAAATCAGTTGCTGTTAATTTAAAATCAGGAGCTTTGCTGCCTACCTCAGGTAAACTCCCAGATGTTTGTATCTCGTTTCCTTTTAAAGTTACTGTAGCCATAGTTTATTTATTTTAAGGTAAAAGTAATGTATTTAAAGTGTTTTAACAACCTAATAGTTATTACTAAAAGATAATCTTTTTCTATTTTATTATAGTAACAATCAATTTTGTTGATGCCTTTTAAAGCACTAAATTTAAAGCTTAAATAAGAAAAAAAATAACAAATGGAGAACAATAAAAAGAATGGAGACATTAGTAAATGTCCTTTTCACAATGGAGATTTAAAAGAAACTGGAGGTCGAGGGACTAGCAATAGAGATTGGTGGCCAAATGAATTAAAGTTGAATATTCTGCGACAAAATGCACCAAAATCTAATCCTATGGGAGAAGATTTTGATTATGCCAAAGCATTCAACAGCATCAATTATGCAGAATTAAAACAAGATGTTATCAATTTGATGACAGATTCTCAAGATTGGTGGCCTGCAGATTATGGTCATTATGGAGGTCTTATGATTCGAATGGCTTGGCATAGTGCAGGCACTTATCGTGTTGGTGATGGTAGAGGAGGAGCTGGTTCAGGATCGCAACGTTTCGCACCACTTAATAGCTGGCCTGACAATGGTAATTTAGATAAAGCACGTTTGTTATTATGGCCTGTTAAAAAGAAATACGGAAACAAAATTTCTTGGGCAGACCTTATGATTCTTGCAGGAAACTGTGCCTTAGAGTCAATGGGTTTTAAAACCTTTGGTTTTGCAGGAGGAAGAGAAGATGTTTGGGAACCAGAACAAGATATTTATTGGGGAAGTGAAAATCAGTGGCTAGGTAATGATGAACGCTATGATACAAGCGATGGCGATTTAGAGGGTCAACTAGGAGCTGTGCATATGGGACTCATTTATGTAAATCCTGAAGGACCAAACGGAAATCCAGATCCTTTAAAATCGGCTCACGATATTAAAATCACCTTTGGTCGTATGGCTATGAATGATGAAGAAACGGTTGCATTAATAGCAGGTGGTCATACATTTGGTAAAGCTCATGGAGCTGCAGATCCAGGGAAGTACGTTGGTGCAGAACCACATGGAGCACCAATTGAGCAAATGAGTACTGGATGGAAAAACACATTTGGTACAGGAGTTTTAGATGATGCCATTACAAGCGGATTAGAAGGAGCCTGGACACCAAACCCAATTAAATGGGATCATGATTATTTTGATGTATTATTAAATTATGATTGGGAATTAACCAAAAGTCCAGCTGGAGCACATCAATGGACACCAACTGCTGCTTCCAATGCAAGAATGGCTCCTAAAGCAGGAGATCCAAATGGGAAACAAGCCTTAATGATGTCTACAGCTGATATGGCCTTGAAAATGGATCCAACGTATAGAAAAATTTCAGAACATTTTCATAAGGATCATAAAGCATTTGAAGAAGCTTTTGCACGTGCTTGGTATAAGTTGACGCATCGTGATATGGGACCAATAGATCGTTATTTAGGTCCTGAAGTTCCTAAAGAAGAATTACTATGGCAAGATCCAATTCCGAAAGTGAATTATAAATTATCAGATTCAGATATTGCTTCCTTAAAGAACATGATTTTAGCTTCTGGTCTTTCAGTATCACAATTGGTAAAAACGGCTTGGGCTTCAGCATCAACGTTTAGAGGTTCAGATATGCGTGGAGGTGCTAATGGAGGAAGAATTCGTTTAGAGCCTCAACGAAGTTGGGAAGTTAATAATCCAGCCGAGTTAAATAAAGTTTTAACGGTTTTAGAAGGCATTCAAAAAGAATTTAGCGGAACCATTTCAATGGCTGATTTAATTGTTTTAGCTGGAAATACAGGCGTTGAAGAAGCAGCTAGAAAAGCTGGAAAGAATATTACTGTTCCTTTTACTCAAGGAAGAGGAGATGCTACTCAAGAACAAACGGATTTGGAATCGTTTGGTTATTTAGAACCTGTAGCTGATGGTTTTAGAAATTATGTGAAGTCAGATGTAAAAGTAGCAGCTGAAGACCTCATGGTAGATCGTGCTAACTTATTAACATTGTCTATTCCTGAAATGACAGTACTTGTTGGCGGTTTACGCGTTTTAGGAGCCAATTATGATGGTTCTAACTATGGTGTGTTTACAGATAGCGTGGGAAGTTTAACCAATGATTTCTTTACTAACATTTTGGATTTTAGTTATACATGGAGTGCTGCGTCTAGTGACAATACATTATTTGAAGGAAGAGATCGTAAAACAGGTCAAGTAAAATTCAAAGGGACACGTGCAGACTTAATATTTGGTTCTAATACCGAATTAAGAGCAGTTTGTGAGGTTTATGGAGCAAATGATGGTAAGGATAAATTTGTAAAGGACTTTGTTGCAGCTTGGACTAAGGTTATGAACTTAGATCGATTTGATTTGAAATAAATTACATTAGATATGTAATGAAAAAGCCTGCTGAAAAGCAGGCTTTTTATTTTTTAGAACATTTGTTTTAGTTAACGTGCTTCTCTAAAAAATCAGCAACACCCTCGTGAGTCGCTTGCATTCCAGATTTTCCTTTGTTCCAGTTTGCAGGGCAAACTTCACCATTTTCTTCAACAAATTGTAAAGCATCAACCATACGTAAGGCTTCATCAACATTTCTACCTAATGGTAAATCGTTTACGATTTGATGACGCACAATCCCTTCTTTATCAATTAGGAATAAACCTCTATAAGCAATCAATTCACCTTCTGCTTGCAACATATCATTTTCATCATAATAGGTTTCTCCAGCCAACACATCGTAGTTAGCTGAAATGGTTTTGTTGGTGTCAGCTACTAAAGGATAAGTGATGCCTTTAATACCTCCTTTATTTTTTTCCATTTGAAGCCATCCAAAATGAGATTGCTCAGTATCTGTTGATACAGCAATAACTTCAGTGTTTCTAGCTTTGAATTCTTCAAGTTTTTCTTGAAATGCGTGCAATTCAGTTGGACATACGAATGTAAAATCTTTTGGATAAAAGAATAATACTACGTGTTTTCCAGTAAATTGATCTAATGAAAAATTATCAACAAATTCGCAGCCATTTACTACTGCTTGTGCATTAAATTGAGGTGCTTTTTTGCCTACTAATACAGCCATTTTTATTATATTTTTTATGTTAAAATTTAAATTTGACTGCAAAGGTATGCATTGATACCAGAATAACAATGTCTAAGTATTTTAAAAATTTATGTCAGTATAGGTTTAATCTAACTTACCTCGTAACTGTTTGATTTTGATTTGGAATCCTGCGAAAATTAATGTCATAATTGGGCTTAACCAATTAAAGATGGCAAAGAAGAAGTAATCAACGACAGGAACACCTAAAACACCACTTTGGTAAGCTCCGCAAGTATTCCAAGGCACTAAGACCGAAGTAACTGTTCCAGAGTCTTCAAGCGTTCTACTTAAATTTTCAGGAGCAAGCCCTCTGTCTTCGTATGCTTTTTTAAACATCTTCCCAGGAACGACTAGTGCTAAATATTGATCTGAAGCGGTGACATTAAGAGCTAAACAACTTGCTACTGTACTTGCAAATAAACCAAAGGTTGTAGTTGCTAAGCTTAATAATGCGGCACTGATTCTTGATAAAGCACCAATAGCATCCATTACGCCTCCAAAAACCATAGCACAGATGATTAACCAAATGGTTCCGAGCATCCCAGACATTCCACCTGCAGTGAATAAATCATTGAGCTCAACACTTGAAGTTTCTACAGCTGAATCTACTGTCATGGCATTCATAATTCCTTTATAAGCAGATTGAAACGTTAAGCTATCAGCTTCAGCAATTGACATAACGATATCTGGCTGTGCAATAATAGCAGCAACGCCTCCTAAAAGTGTTCCGAGTAATAAAGCAATTAATGGTGATGTTTTTTTAATAATCATGACTATTACTGCAACAGGAACCAAAAACAGCCAAGGCGTTACATTAAAAGCCGATTTTATAGCGACTAATTTATCAGAAATATCTGGAGTTCCTGTTGTATCAATACTTAATCCTATAATAATAAACACAATCAACGTAACAACAATTGTTGGAACTGTTGTCAATGCCATATACTTTATATGATCAAAAAGCTCACCACCAGCCATAGCAGGAGCAAGGTTGGTTGTATCGCTCATTGGCGACATTTTATCTCCAAAATAAGCTCCAGATAACACAGCACCAGCTGTCATTCCCATAGATATACCTAGAGTTTCACCAATGCCAACTAATGCAATACCTACAGTTGCAGATGTTGTCCAAGAACTTCCAGTTGCAATAGAAATGATAGCACAAATAATAACACAAGCTGCTAAGAATATGGTTGGGTTTAAAATTTGCAACCCATAATAAATCATGGATGGAATAATGCCACTAATAAGCCAAGTTCCAGCGAGAGCTCCAACCATTAGTAAGATGAGTATAGCACCAGTTGTCGATTTCACATTTTCGGCAACTTCCTCAAGCATTTGCTTGTAAGAGACTTTATTAAAAAAGCCAACAATAGCAGCAACTGAAGCTCCCATAAGAAGGATAAATTGGTTACTTCCGCTTAAGGCATCGTCGGCATATACATAAATATTATAAGCGAGCATACCAACTAAAGCAAAAACAGGAATTAGAGCTTCCCAAATATTTAATTCTACATTTTCAACGATATGTTCATCTTGAGGTACTCTAGGTTTAATGTCTTGGCTTTCCATAAATGATGTCTTAGTTTTTTTGCTTTGTAATGTTACGATTTTGTGTAGAGGTTTCCAAATCGATTTTGTTATGTACATTTGTTGAACTTAAAAATGGATTCTCTAACTCAAATAGTTTTAGGTGCCGCTTGTGGAGAAGCTGCTCTAGGTAAAAAAATAGGAAATAAAGCGTTGTTGTTTGGTGCTATTGGTGGCACAATTCCAGATTTAGACGTATTTGTAGGTCGTTGGATTTATAACAACGAAATTGATATCATGGCTTTTCATAGAGGCTTTATGCATTCTATTTTATTTACAATTATTGGAGCTTTCGTGTTTGGTTGGCTATTTTATAAACTTTATAGCACAGGAAAGAGAAAACAAACAACGTCACAAAAAGATTGGATTTGGTTGTTCTTTTTATCATTATTTACGCATCCTATTCTAGACAGTTTTACTCCTTACGGAACGCAATTGTTTGCACCATTTTCAAATTATAGAGTTGCCATCAATAATATTTCGGTTGTAGATCCAATTTATACCATTCCGTTCTTAATATGTATGATTGTACTCATGTTTTACAAGCGGAATACGTCAAAACGTAAGTTATGGTTGAAGCTAGGCTTAGGAATAAGTTCGGCTTATATGCTGTTAACTCTTGTCAATAAGGTTTATATTAATTCTGTTTACCAAAACTCTTTAAAAGAAGAAGGTATTGTGTATTCAAGGTTTCAGACACAACCTTCAGTTTTAAATAATATTCTCTGGTATGGTGTTGCAGAAACAGAAACCGATTATTACGTTGGGTTTTATTCTTTGCTCGATTCATTTTCAAAAGTGAAAACATGGAATAAGTTGCCTAAAAATCATCATTTAGCATCTACAGAAGATAAAGATATTAATACTTTAGCTTGGTTTAGCAATGGTTATTACAATCTAATTGATAAAGGAAAAGGTGTGATAAGATATAACGATTTACGTTATCCTTCTTTTGATAAAAAAGATCCAAACAACGCTATTTTTAGCTTTACTTTAAAGAAAGAAGGAGAGCGTTGGGATGTCTTGCCTTTTGAAGGAAGACCACCTTCAAGTGAAGATTTTTCGTATTTCTGGGAACGAATGAAGGGCGAATAAAAAAAGCCTCATCAAATTCTGACAAGGCTTCTGTTTTTTATACCATTTCGGAAGTTTTAGTTTCTAAAATATTAAGTGTTTCCATGCATTTGCGCATCATAGTGTATGTTCTTTCAATATCTGCGTCAAGTCCAATAGAAAAACGAATCAATCCATCACTCAATCCCATTGCTTCACGTTCGTCATCAGGAATTTCAGATGATGTAGAACTACCAGGAGCAGAGAACAACGTTTTATAAAACCCTAAACTTACTGCTAGATATCCAAGATTTTTAGTTTGCATCATTTCCATCAATTCATTGGCTTTTTCAATAGAGCCAACATCTATAGTTAACATACCTCCAAATCCGTATTTATCATACATCATGCTTTTAAAGAGTTCGTGTGAAGGATGTGATTTAAGTCCAGGATAAACTGTTTTTAAGCCGTCTGCTTCAAATTTTTCAGCTAAGTAAGTCGCATTGTAACTATGTTGCTGCATTCTTATGTGCAACGTTCTTAGGTTTTTAAGAACAGAAGCTGAGCGTAAACTATCCATAGTAGAACCTAATAACATGCATGCGCCATCATTAACGTTTCGTAAATCGTCAACGAATTCTTGAGTGCCACAAATAACTCCAGCAACAGTATCAGATGAACCATTGATGAATTTTGTTAAACTATGAATCACAATATCTGCTCCCAATTTTGCAGGAGAAATAGATAAAGGAGAGAATGTATTGTCAACAACCAGCTTTAAATTGTGTTTTTTGGCAAGTTTTGCTAATCCACGAATATCAGCCACTTCAAGTAATGGGTTACTTACAGATTCGCAGTATAATATTTTAGTATTTTTAGTAATGGCTGCTTCAACGACATCTAATTTTGTTATATCAATGAACGAAGTTTCAATGTTGAACCTTGGAGCAAAATTCTTTAAAAATGCGTAAGTACCACCATAAATAGTTCTGCTAGACACAACATGGTCTCCAGCACCACAAAGTTGCATGATTACAGGAGTAATAGCTCCCATTCCTGATGCAGTAACTGTTGCAGTTTCTGTGCCTTCCATAGCGGCCAATGCTTCTCCTAAATATAAGTTAGAAGGTGAGGAGTGTCGTGAATATAAATAACAACCATCAGCATTGCCTTCAAAGGTGTCAAACATTGTTTTTGCAGAAAGAAATGTATAGGTTGATGAATCTGAAATGGAAGGATTTACACCTCCAAATTCTCCAAAGTACTGTAAGTCTTGAATATTGTTTGCTGGTTTAAATGCCATGATTATAAGATTTTTTGGTTTATTATAGTGTAAAATTCTATATAATTAGATTAAAAATCAATAGATATATTATTATTTAGAAAATAAATCTATTATTACTATATTTACAATTGATATTTAGTCAAATACATTTTAGAATCTTTATTAACTGAAAATTTTTCAATTATGACCTTCGATGCGATTGATAAAAAACTACTTGAGTTACTTCAAACAGATAGTAAGCAAACCAATAAGGAGCTGTCCAATAAACTTAGTTTGTCTATCACAGCGGTTTATGAGCGTATTAAAAAGCTGGAGAACAATGGTGTTATCGATAAGTATGTGGCACTTATTAATAAAGAGAAAATTGATAAAGCCTTTGTTGCATTTTGTCACATAAAATTAGTGCAACATACACAGGAGTTTGTCACAAAATTTGAGAGAGAAGTTGTTAAAATAAATGAGGTATTAGAGTGTTATCACATTAGTGGCGATTATGATTATTTGCTTAAAGTGCATGTGAGTGACATGGAGGCATTTAGGGATTTTATGGTTAAAAAATTAACAACTATTAGTCATATTGGTAGTACTCATAGCATGTTTGTTATTAATGAAGTAAAGCGCACCACTGCAATTAGTATTTAAACACATGCAAAGTCATAGCTATAAGTTTATTGAGTTTTTCATAGCATTTATAGTTGTTCCTGTAAGTTTTGTTCTGGATTATCCAATTTTGATAAAGTTTTTAATTGGTATCGTAGGATTTATTTATATCATATTTGTGTTACTTCGAATTGAAAACAATCAATTCAAAATTGCTAAAAATCTTAATTGGAAATTGTTTTGGAAGCAAACCATGTTAAAGTTTGTCGCAGTAATCGTTTTAACAACGGTTTATGTTTGTATATATGATCAATCTAATCTCTTTGCGGTAGTTTTAAATAAGCCATTTCTGTGGTTTGCCATTATTTTTGCTTATAGTCTGTTTTCGGTATATCCACAAGAACTTATCTACAGAACGTTTTATTTTCAACGTTACCAAGCATTGTTTAAATCACCAAAAACATTAATCTTTATCAATGCCATTGTGTTTTGTTTGGCACATTTGTTTTTTAGAAACACTTTGGTACTTGTCTTAACTTTTTTAGGAGGTGTTTTATTTGGTTTTACCTTTTATAAAACAAAATCAACACTGTTAGTTACTGTTGAGCATGCTATTTATGGTTCTTGGTTGTTTACAGTTGGTATGGGAGAAATGCTTGGATTTCCGTCTTAATTATTTATAAAAAATCATTAAAAGTCATTCGTAAATAAGTTTACAAAGTCGTACTTTTGTGTTCGATTAAAAATGAACAACAAAAACAATTTTATGAATTCATACGATGTAGCAATAATAGGTTCTGGTCCTGGAGGATACGTAGCGGCAATACGATGTGCACAATTAGGCATGAAAACCGCAATAATTGAAAAATATTCAGTACTTGGAGGTACTTGTTTAAATGTTGGTTGTATTCCAAGTAAAGCCCTTTTAGACTCTTCTCATCATTACGAAGATGCTATCAAGCATTTTGCTGAACATGGTATCGAAATTCCTGGCGATGTTAAAGTGAATATCGAACAGATGATTGCTAGAAAACAATCAGTAGTTGACCAAACTACGAGTGGTATTGATTTCTTAATGAAGAAAAACAATATCGATGTGTATGAAGGGTTAGGAAGTTTTAAAGACGCCACACATATTACTATTTCCGGAAAGGAAACCACTGAAATAGAAGCTAAAAAAACAATTATAGCAACTGGAAGTAAACCTTCAAATTTGCCATTTATAAAGATTGACAAAGAGAGAGTTATAACTTCAACTGAAGCTTTAAAATTAAAAGAAATACCTAAGCATTTAATCGTTATTGGAGGAGGCGTTATTGGGTTGGAACTTGGTCAGGTTTACAGACGTTTAGGTTCAGAAGTAACTATAATTGAGTATATGGATAGAATTATTCCAACGATGGATTCTGGTCTTTCTAAAGAACTTAACAAAGTATTTAAAAAAGCGAAGTTTACCATGAACGTATCTCACAAAGTAAAATCTGTTGAGCGTCAAGGTGATGAAGTTATTGTAAAAGCTGATAATAAAAAAGGAGAAGAGGTTATCATAAAAGGCGATTATTGTTTGGTGTCTGTTGGTCGTCGTCCTTATACAGATGGATTAAACGCTGAAGCAGCAGGAGTAAAGCTTAATGATAGAGGTCAAG
>JAUIGO010000034.1 GCA_030429955.1 Bacteroidia bacterium | reverse complement strand
GATTGCAGTGGCAAATAAGTTGTTAAAACAGGCTTTTGCAATAGCAAAAAGTGGCTTGCCTTATGATAAAAACTTTGTTTCTAAATTAGCTTAAAATTGCTTGTTTTTTAACTCAGTTCTTTGTTGTAACACGTTTTTATTCAGTTACTTTCTTAATCCATTTTTCCAAATTAATTGCCTTTGGTTCGTTTTGTTTATCATTCCATTCCGCCCAAAGTCCAATTTCATTCCCAAAATCTACTGCAAGTTTTGCGTCTGATTCGACTACTCTTTTTACAAATATTTCTTTCGGTTCAGAAATTCCGTTTCCCCAATTCCATAACTCTTTTTCAATTCCGTCATTCCATCCAGAGCAATAAATATCTTCACTTAATTCTTGAATCAGCGTGATAATTAAATTTTCTATATCTTTTTCAGAGTATGAATTTAATTCCGTTTTGTATTTCAACAAAAGAGTTATTTCAATTTTTACAATTCCTTTGTCTTTACTCAAATTTATAAGTTCCTTAATTTCATTTTCGTTTAATTCAACAACTTTATTTTGGCTCAACAATAAGTTTAGTTTCGTTAAGTTAGATTCTAAAATTGCTGATTTAAGTTCTTTCATTTTGTTGGTTTGGCAAATGTGTTACAATGTTATGATATCTAACGTTTCAATGTTTTATATCAGACGTTAAACGAATTTCGACTTTTTTAATGAGAAAGTCAAATGCTATCATTTGATATAAACATTGAAACTCAGTGAGTATTATAGTAGGTTTTTGTCTCTTTTTCTAAGAAAAATTATACTATAACCAATTAAAGTTAGTGAGTATCCAAAGACGAGTCTAAAAGGTAATGGAATGATATGCCACAAAATTAGTGTAGCAATAAAAACAATAGCGACGCCCACTTTTTCTTTTTTAAAGTAATTTAAACTTAAAATAAGCAAGCCAAGATTAAAGATTTTAGAACTTGGACCTATGCTAATAAAAGGTTTCCAAATGGATGGCACTTGAGAAATATGGTTAGTAAACTCTATACGTGCTTCTTCAGTTGGGAAACTCCACCAAATAAAATCTAAAACACACATTCCAATAATACATGCAATACCAACAAGACTTAGCGGAATTGCAATGTAACTAAATATACTTTTCTTAAAAGTTACAACTTGTGGAATTAAAAAAACTACACCAACTAATAAAAACCAATGCGCAAAATCAATAGGTTTTTGGTTATACACAAAATCATTGCCTTGTGCTAATAAAATTTGTCCAACTAGAAAAAAAACGAGTCCGATTAAAAAAAATATTTTATGCGTCATAAAAGTTATTTATTACTAATTTCTTTTTCAATTAAGGCTAATAAATAAACGGCTTTAGATTTTATATTTTTTATTATATCGATGCCATATTCGTCTCTACCAATAGCATTTCTTAAATAATTTCTACCCAATGTAGATTCTGTAAGCTTAATCAAGTCCTCTTTTCGTTTAGTTGAACTGTCTTTAAATGGTAGCTTTGACGATTCAAGAAAACTAGGTGTATTGGTTTCAAAATTGTCGTTGTAAATCCAAAAATAGCTATCCCTGTCTGACCATTCTTTATCGAACTCAATAAGATAATCGTAACGAGCTATCCATAGATTATAATAATCGTTTACTGCCTTGTTAATTTCTGGAGTACCCAATGTTTCTAATAGTCCTGCACTCTTTATTTTTTGAAACGTTTGATCTGAAGTTTGGTTTAGCATCCAATAGCCTTGAGTAAGTGTCAAAATTGAATCTACTTCTAGTTTTTTATAATCATCATTTATTAATATTTGACTATTATTAGCTTTATCAGTTTCATACCCTTTTATATTGCCATCATATAGTAGAATGTCAGATTTTAAATCTTCTGTTAAATTGGCTAAATAACCATAAACTTGTTTTTTAGCCAGTCTATTTTCATTCCAATTATTAATTGAAAGCGCTATTAAAATGCCAATAACAACGAGTATAATTTCACCTATAGCATATTTAAAGTATTTGCCTGTTTTGTTTTGTTCCATTAGGTTGTATCTTATTTTTCGAAAGAATTTAATCATTGGCTTCAATAATTATTTTTATAAATAATTAATTATTATAAGTTGTATTTAGTTTTGATTTTCTCAATTAGTACCTCTCCTTCGGTTTTAAACTTTTTAAGTCTATTTTCATATACTATATAATTTCTTGAATAAGGAAAAAAATAGTTTTTAAACATTTGATCTTCTAAAATCATATTTATAAATGTGGTTCTGTCATCATTGACTTTATAATCAACTCTAATTCCTTTCTCATCAATATAATTTCCGAGTCTCGAAAAATTACTAGTTAAGGATTGCGTATCAATTTCAAATTCAAATAATTGCTCGGAGTATAACAAGGTAAGTGCTTCCGTAAGATCATTACTTAGTTCATAATTAGTTTCAATTTTTGATTCTAATAAGCGAATTCCTGTATCATTAATTTTAATATCTGGAAAACCAGTTGTACAATTCCAATATTTGTTAAAATATTCATCATTAGTTATTAGTGAATCACGATTAACCTCACCTTTTCTAATATCAAGCATCAATATACGTCGACCACTCATTTTTGCAGTCTCTCTGTCAATTTCTGTGACAGATTGATTGAGATCTTGTACAATTCGAGCGAAAATATTCCTTATTTCCTTTTTTTCTTTTCGTTTTTCGTTCCAATTGTTAATAGATAATGCAATCAAAATCCCAATAACCACAAGAATAATTTCACCAATGGCATATTTTAGGTACTTTCTTGTTTTATTTTGTTCCATAAGGTCTTTTCTAATATGTCTAAAGAATTTTATCATTAACTAGTGTTGGACTTTAATTACTTTTTTCAATTTCATCCTCTAATAGAGTAAGTAAGGCATCAACTTTTGCATTCAGGTTTTTAAATTGCCCAGATTCCCATTCTCTTTCACCATGTGTAAATGTTAGCCAAGATTTGTAGTATTTATTTTCAAGTAATCCATTATAATTTACGGGCTTCATCTTATCCCAATAACGAAGACTTGTGAAGAGTTCAAATTGTCTTTCTCTTGCTGCTTCAAAAGCTCGCTGAGCACTATTTTGCAAGCCAAATTGATATCCAACACGATTATCATAATAATCATTTAGTAATAATCTCAGACTGTCATTTTCTATGAGGTCTGGACCTTTAACTTTTAAAGTTTCGTATGGACTAGAAGTATGACCAAATTTTGTTGAGTTAAGCGCATTTGCAAAATGAAAGTCTAATGAATCATTATAAGGCAATTTGTCAGAAATAACCCTAATTAATATTGCACATGATTTTGCTGCTGATGAATGCTCGCCAATATTTGAAATAATATCGGCTTTGTCACTTAATAATGCAGACCTCATTTCTTTTAGAAGTTTTATCTCTTCATTTTTTAGGCTTCGCTTTTCATTCCAATTATTTAAACTTAATGCTATTAAAATTCCTAATACTACGAGAATAATTTCGCCAACAGCGTATTTTAAGTACTTGCCTGTTTTGTTTTCACTCATAAGGTTGTATCGTATTTTTCGAAAGAATTTTAACATTGGTTGACTCCTTTAATTATTCTTTAATTTCTGCTTTTATTAAATCCAATATCTCATGTATTCTGTTGCGTAAAGCTTCCGATTGTAAATTTGCAGATTTATTTAAAGTAATAGCACTTCCAATATTCCCTTCCAACGTTCTACTGGTTAATATTTCATTTAATGGAGCACCAAGTTTGGAGGTGCCAATTTCTATTTTGTAAGAATTTGGGTTATTATCTAATAACCAAAGGTGTTTAGAATCGTTCATAAAACTGTTTGAGACATCTCTGCCTAAACCTAATTCTGATATAATTAAACCAAATTCCCCGTTTACATACTTAGACCAAACCACTTCAATTTCTTGTACTGCTACTACATCTGACGACCAATTTGATAGCAAGCGTTTTAACCTGTGATTGCGAATTAGAACTAAATTACCTGAACTGGTTAAGTTATTTTGTATAGGGTCGTATATTGGATCATGGCAAAGGTTGGCAATGTCTTTGACAAGACTATCACGAATAACTCCATCAGGTTGGTCAAAAGCCTTTAGCAATTGAACTGCAGAAATAAGTATCTTGTCTCTAGTCGCCATTTTTTCTTCTAATTGTATGAGATTAGCTTGATAATCTTCTTGCAGTTGTTTAAGTACAACTTGTTCTTTCATTCGGTCTTTTCTGCCTTCATTCCAATTATTTACTTGTAAGGCTAGGAGAATACCTATCATTACTAATATAATTTCACCAATGGCATATTTTAGGTACTTTCCTGTTTTGTTTTCACTCATAAGGTTGTATCGTATTTTTCTGAAAAATTTAATCATAGTTTTTTATTGTCATTTCTGCGACTGCGTGTCATTATAGCTTTAGCAGTTGCACAAGGCAGGAATCTATTTTGGAACTTGAAAGTGGATTCCGCATCAAGTGCGGAATAACAAACAGTTTTATTTTGTTTACATAATCTGAAGAATTTTAGCATTACTTATTCCTTTTTAGTTTCAGGTTGTCCTTTTACCTTAAACTCAAAAATATCGTTACGTGCATAATGTCCAACCACATCAAAGTCTAATTTACTACGTTTAATGTCTTCTAAATCTAATTCAGCAACTAAAGCACCTGCTTTATCAAATAAAGGGCCTTCTATAATTTTTCCTAGAGGAGACACAATCACAGAGCCTCCTGGACAAAAGTTTTCTGGTTGGTTGTCAACTTCATCTTTATACTTTTCTGGATACATTGAGGTGGTCATGTACTGATTGCAACCTAATACAAAACAACGTCCTTCTAAGGCAATTTGCTGCATGGTAGCTGTCCACTGCTCACGAGAATCAGCTGTTGGAGCAATGTAAATTTCTACACCTTTTAAGTACATACTCATTCGTGCTAGTGGCATGTAGTTTTCCCAACAAATGAGTCCTCCAAGTTTACCAATTTTGGTGTCAAAAGTGACTAAGGACTCTGCTCCAGCTTCAGCCCAAACCAAGCGTTCTGTTCCTGTTGGTTTAATTTTTCTGTGCACACCAAGTAAGCCTTTAGTAGGAGAGAGGTAGAGCATAGAACAATACAAACTGCCATTAGTGTTTTGTTTTTCTGTGACACCAATGACAATGTATATGTTTTGTTCTTTGGAAAGCGTTTCTAAACGTGTTAAATCATTACTTTCTAAATCGAAACTATTGTTGTAATAATCAGCATAATGTTGTCTGCCTTCATCTGTTCGGCTACCAATAGTTGCACCAAATGAAAATCCGCGAGGATAACCTGGAACAAAAGATTCAGGAAATACAATAAGATTACAATCTTCATTGGCATATTGTTTCGTGATGGTTTCAACCTTTTGAAGTGTTTTTTCTTTGTCAAAAAAAACAGGCGCATCTTGTACTATTGCTACTTTTACAGTCATTTATTTTTTACTTAAAAAATCACGAATGTCTTTTGCGACCTTTACTAAATCTGGTTGATGTACATACATCATGTGACCTGCTTCATAATAAGTTAATGTTACACGTTCACTTACAATTCCATTTCTGGAAAAGGTATATTCAGCATCAAAAAATGGACAAATAAGATCGTAATAACCACTAGCAACAAGAACTTTCATATCAGGATTTCGTCGCATGGTTTCACCAAGCATTCCTGCAGTATTTACAGGCATTGGTTCCCAATAGCTTCCATCAGGAACTGGTTTCCATCGCCATTTCCCTCCAATTTGACCAGAAATCAAGTATGGTCTGTCCATTTCAACTTTTAAGGTTTCAGCAAAATAGTGATTCAGAGCAGCTGTATAAGCAGCATCAATTTGATACGAAGATGGATCTCCAAGACTTGGTCCTTCGGAAACGTCATCTGCGTCGTCTCCCATAAAACGACCGTCAAGTCTTCCAATGGCTAATCCCTGATCTGCCAATAAATTTTTTTGAAAGCGATGCATTAAAATACGATTGTTAGATCTTAAAATATAAGTTTTATCCAAACCTGTGAAATATGATAGTTTCTCTGCGATGCTATTTTCTTCTGCGGCACTTAGCAAAGAGCCTTTATAAAGAGCAGGAGCATAAGTATTGTAAGTAAAATCACGAGCTTCTTCAACAAAAGCTTCTAGTGTTTTACTTTGTCCAGCTTTTTTATGATACCAAGCTGTTGCAGCCATACTTGGCAAATAGGTCAAGTATGAGGTGATATTGTAATGTGTTGAGGTTGAGCCAGCATAATCTAAGGCTTGAGAAATAAGAATCAAACCGTTAAGCGCCATGCTTTGCCCTTCATCTTCTAATACATTGGCTACAGCCGCAGCTCTGGTTGTGCCATAGCTTTCTCCAGCTATATATTTTGGAGAGTTCCAGCGTTTGTTTTCGGTAATCCATTGACGCATGAATTTTGCAACAGAATTGGCATCTTCCATAAGTCCCCAATAATCTTCTACTTTGCCTTTGCCAATAACACGAGAATAACCTGTGCCAACAGGATCAATAAAAACTAGGTCTGTTAAGTCTAAAATGCCATAGTTGTTGGTAACCAACTCATAAGGAGCAGCACCATCATCTTCTTTAGCATCTGAGTCAACCTTAACGAGTTGAGGTCCAAAAAGTCCCATGTGTAACCATACTGAGGCAGAACCAGGACCACCATTGAATACAAAAGTTACAGGACGATTAGAAGTGTTTGTGACATTGTCTTTAGTATATGCAGTTGACCAAATAGAAGCGACAGGATTACCATCATCATCTTTTAAATAGGTTTCGCTTGCAGTTGCTTTATACTTAATGGTTGTATTTCCAAATGTTCCTTGGTGTGTAGTAACAAAAGATTTTGCTTCAGGAATTGGTTTTGCTGCTTCTTCTTTTTTTTCTTGAGAAAAAACTGTTGCACTACAAAGTGCAACAGCTAATACTAAAATTTTTTTATTCATGATTGTGGTTAAATATTGTTTAGTCATATTTTTTATCAATTTCTTTTCTTGGTAGCTTTTCATCACGTTGAGAGGTTTGCCATATAAAATAAGCGATGATTGTTGCGGCTTGTTTTAGGTCATCAGCAACCAAGTGGTCATAATTATCCATGTTAGAGTGATGTGTTTTGGTAGAGTAGGAAATTGGCTCTTGAATGAATTGAAACCCAGGAATTCCTGCCATATCAAATGCTAAATGGTCTGTTCCTCCAGTATTGCTCAAACTTAAAGTTGCAGCATCCATGTCGTGAAATGGCTGTAACCATTCTCTGAAAATTGGTGAAACAGCTTCGTTGCCTTGTAAATAAACACCTCTAATTTTTCCAGTACCATTATCCATGTTGTAATAGGCTGAAACATTTTTTTGAGCTTCCTTTAAGGTTGTTACGCTGAATCCTTCAACATTTGCGTAATGTTCACCTACATATTTTCTGGAACCATAAAGTCCTTGTTCTTCGCCTGTCCATAAAGCAATTCTTAAGGTTCGTCTTGGTTTTATTCCAGTTTCTTTAATGGTTTCCATAAGAATTCTTGCGGCTTCCATCATTACTGAAGATCCAGAACCATTATCTGTGGCTCCAGTTCCTGCATGCCAAGAATCAAAGTGCGCACCAAACATCACAACTTCATCCTTAAGATCTGTTCCTGGAATTTCTGCAATGACGTTGTGTTCATTTCCTCCTGGATTGGTGTATTGAGATTGAGCATCGATGCTTAATGTTACAGGAACACCTTTGTCAAGCATTCTAAAAATTCTATTGTAATGTTCAATAGCCAAAGTCATTTGTGGTACAACGTATTTATCTTTATCTCTTGCGCTACCTTCTGCAGTTCTTGCTCCAGAAACAAAAACGGTTCCCAAGTCACCTTTATAACTTCTATCTAAAACGCCTAATGGTTTTTCAGCCTCTAATAATTCCCAGGTGGCTTTTCGTAAATCTGCAGCAGCGCTATTTCCGCCTCCTCCACGTCGTTGGCTAGGAATAGGGAGCGTTGCATTTGCAAGCTCTAATAGGCTTTCAGAATCGTGACGTTTAGCGGTTGGTTCAAAGGCTTCTTCAACAGGACGAATACTGTCAAGTAATACAAATTTGCCTTTTAGTTTTCCTTTGTATTTTCCTAAATCACTCATTGATTTTACATCAAGATAAATTACTTGACCAGACCCTTTTGAAGGTGATGACCATGCTTTTGGATAAGCAATAATTGGCCAATATGTTGGTGCTTCTGCATGCATTTCAAAATGTGTCATGTCCCAACCTCTGCCAAAATCGTCCCATTCTTCTAGTCGTGCATTTTGCAGTCCCATTTTGGTGAGCTCATTTTTTGCCCATTCTTTGGCTTTTGCCAATCCTGTAGATCCTGTAAGTCGTTGACCATAAACATCAGTCATCCAACTGGCAATATCCATAACCTTACTATTTTCAATACCATGTTTTTTAATGACATCTGAAACGTCATTGCTTTTTGTTTCTTGAGCATAGATGGTAAATGATAATGCTAAAGCTAATAATAGTAGTATTTGTTTTTTCATTTGTAATAATTATATAGTTAGTATTCTTTTCGTTTTATAAGTCTTGCTGTGATGATTCTGACATCGTTTATTGGTTTTGATCCATTTTTTTCAACAGCTGCGATGCTATCAACAACATCCATTCCCTTAACAACTTCACCAAAAACTGTGTAATTTTGGTCTAAATGTGCAGCACCACCAAGCGTTTTATAAACTTCTCGATGTGCTTTAGGGTAGGTATATTTTGTCATAGAAGCTTCTTCTAATTTGGTAAATGAATCCAGTTCTTTTTTAAGACGATTATAGTCTTCAATTTTGGCAGAATCTCTACTTTCTATGATGTTTTGTAACGCCTCAAATTGAGTTTTGTATTCAGGTTTATGGATCACCTTATTATAAGCAAGCCAATTGTTGATTCTACCAAGAGCAACTTCTAAAGTACTATCATTATAAACACGACCTTGTACAATGGTAAATTGTGTACTGCTTGAGGCCTGTTCTGGATTGCTGTCGTCACCTTCTCTTGCAGCATTGAGAGCACCACGTTTATGAAATAGCTTATTGTTAATTTCTTTAGGAATACGATATGGTAAATCTGATGCTCCTAATTCTTTTTCAGAGTTTTGCAATTTGCTTTCTGGATCACCTGTCTGGATAATGAAATTTTCAATAACGCGATGGAATAGTAAACTATCATAGAATTTTTGATTGACTAGTTTAATAAAATTGTTTCGATGCTTTGGCGTTTCATCAGATAATCTCATAATGATAGTACCATAATTGGTTATCATTTCGACATCTTTGTTGAGGTCACTTTTCATGACACCTTCCTCAATTTCAGAATCACAACTATGAATTGAAAATAAAATTAAAACGAAAAAAACAAATTTAGCAGGATAAAAGTCTCTTGAGGCAGCTAAGAAACGAATCATATTAATGGTTGGTTTTATTAAAAAATGAGTTCTACCAAGATAATTATTTTTTTCGGAATAGTTGCATCTGATCTTGTTTTGGCAAAACTGATAAAAGTCATATTTATTAATAATGAAATCTCGTAACTTTTCTGTTAATAAATACTAAAGTCATGGAAGCTAAAAAGAATCCCGATTTAGACCTCAATCGGAATGGCATTTTGTATTTTTCATTGGGATTATGTATAATGCTTTTTATAACCTACGGCTTGTTGAATTTTAAAACTTATGATGTAGATGAAAGTATATCAGAGATTTTAGAAATTAATCAAGAGACAGAAGAAGATATTCCTTTGTTGAATATTAACACACCACCACCTCCACCTCCACCACCAACTGCTGCTCCTGAAGTTATAGTAATTGTTGAAGATGTTGATGAAGTAGAAGAGACAGTTATTGAAAGTACTGAAACCAGTCAAGAAGATGAAATTGAGGAACGAGAGCTATTTGTTGATGAAGTTGAAGTAGAAGAATTGGAAGAAGATATTGAAGTTCCTTTTGCAGTTATTGAAAACGTTCCAGTGTTTCCTGGATGTACAGGAAGAAATAATGATGAGTTAAAAAAGTGTTTTCAAGATAAAACAACACAGCATATTATTGATAATTTCAAGTATCCTGAAACCGCTTTAGAACTTGGAATCGATGGTCGTGTATATGTAATGTTTGTGGTTGATTCTAAAGGTAATATTTCCAGTATTAGATCACGAGGACCTAATAAGCTATTAGAAAAAGAAGCTGAGCGAATTATAAGTTTATTACCAAAAATGCAACCTGGGAAACAACGAGGGAGAGCTGTAAACGTGCCTTATAGTGTGCCTATTAATTTTATACTGGAAAATTAAAGCCTAGTTATGGTTTCTCCAGCTAAAACCATGAAAGGTAAGTGGTTTTGTCTTGGAGGATATAAGCAGGTGGTAAACTCACTAAAAGCACAAGGCGGATTGTAAAGTTTGTTAAAGTCAACATTTACAGAGCCGTTTTGTTTTGGTAGGTCAAGATAAAAGTACCTTCCGCCACCATACGTAGTATCACCATTTGTAATATCTCCAACCATGGTAAAGCCGTCAGCACCAACTTCAAGGTTATAGATTTCGTTTTTATATTCAAAACTTACTTTGCCAACAAAACTTATGCTTCGTTTACCATCAACTTTTGCTTTTACAACTTCAGATTTTTCTTTTTCATAATAAGTAAAATATCCATCAAAAATTAATTCACTGTTTAAGTCAAATTTTTCAAATCCTTTAAATGCTTCAATAGCTGGATTTTTTGCATCCCAAACTCTTAAATACTGCTGATCAGAACGTGTAATAACTTGCCAGCTTAATCGATTATAAAACAATTTTTTAGAACTTCCGTAATTATTTAATTCTAGAGGTGTTTCCGTAATTAAGGAGTCATTTTCTGTTTTAACTACAACATTTTCAGAAGCTTTAAAACTTAAAAGATTTTCTTGTAACGTTATGTTTCCAATGGTTTCTGGTAAACCATCAACGTTTAAAACCAAGTTGTTTATATCTCCTTTTCCAAATGTATTGTTGCCAATATCTAATTTGTGCAATGCAATTAATTGCAAGTAGTCGCCTTGTCGTTCTTCTTTTTTAGCTTCAAAAAATTTATTTATTTCAGAATGATATTTATCATCTATCTCAAATTTATCTGCTTTGTTTTTACAAGCTGTAAGAACTAGTGCTATAATTAAAATTTTGAATAATCTCATTAAGTTTTATTTAGATTAGAAAGTTAAATAATTTTCTATAAACAACTTTAATTTATTTGATTTCACTAAAATAGTATTCATATTCGTAACTTTATTGCTTGTAAGTCGTCATATTAGTATTATATAATTAAAGAACCATAACAGCTAAATGAAATTATTTGTAAAAGAAGTTGTAAATTCAATAAAACATATTGGAGCTATTGCGCCTAGTTCTAAGTATTTAGCAAATAATATCATTAGACATATGGATTTTAGAGAGAACCAGATTATACTTGAATTTGGGTCTGGAAATGGTGCAATTACAAAACAAATTTTAAAACAGATGCCTTCTTCTTCTAGATTAATTTCTTTAGAAATAAACGATCCTTTTTTGAAACACTGTGAAAATAAATTTAAGGTATACAGCAATTTTGAAATTTACAATCATTCTGCCATTGAATTTGACTCTCTTTTAAAACAATTGGAAATAGATAAAGTAGATTATTTAATATCCAGTTTACCACTAGCAATTTTACCAAAAGCCGATTTGGATATTTTATTTAAAAAAATACCAGAATACTTGATTAATAATGGCAGTTTTGTGCAATATCAATACAGTTTGAACAAGTATAAGTTTTTAAAATCAGTTTTCAATTCGGTAAAACTAGATTTTACTCCAATAAATTTACCTCCAGCATTTATTTATAAGTGCAGTTAAACTGAGCAATATTTAGTCTTTTTTGGTCGCTTTAAAGGTTCCGTTAGGTTGTACAAAAGCTAAGTCTTTTATAGTTCCATCTTCAGCTTCAGTAAATTCTACTTTAAAACCATCAAGTATTTTGAAATTAAATTTATGTTTTTCAATTGGTATGAGTTCGTATTCTGGTTGTCCAGGCACAAAAACATATAGTACATTTTCGTTTTTAATGTAGACTTTTACTTCATTACCTCGTAAATCATAAACACCAACATATTGTTCAAGGGTTTCTTTGCTAACATTTAAGGAATTTGGAGTTCGTTTAAAAGAAATGGCTTCTGGTAATGCTGGTTCAATCTGTGCTTCAACACCTGAAATATCTCCAGAGGTATTCATTACAAATTTAAAACGCAATGGTCCGGAATCGGTTGTATCGATTCCTGTTTCTTCAACTTCAAAAGGTTCAAACACATCATAATGATAATGTTTTAACCAAAGTTTAGATAATTTGAAATGAGCAAATAATGAGTCGCGCTCTACTTCAATTTTAAAATCGCCATAACCTGGATGCGAATACATTCCAGTATATTCTTGTCTAATATGTGAAGGTCTTGTGTTTTTTACGATGGCAGAATTATCTTCATTGTTGTTTTCAGCTTCTTCTTTTTTTGCTTTTTCTTGAGCGTCAGTATAGCGTTTAACCCAATCTGTAGTTTTTCCACCAAGTAATCTATCTGCAATGGTGTTTCTAACCAAACCAGTTGCTGCAGAACCATTTTGATTGGTTAAAACCACAATGCCTAATTTGTCTGTTGGATAAAGTGCCACACTTGCGCTAAAGCCATCTATATTTCCACCATGTTCAACACGATAGTGTCCGCGATATGATTGTAACATCCAACCATAACCATAATTTGCAAAATGCATGTCTGGTAACTCCTCATCAGGTAATCCAGCGTTAATAATCATCTGTGAACTTATGGCTTCATTTATATAAGCTTCAGAAAGAATTTGAGCGTCCTTAAATTTTCCTTTGTTAAGCCAAGTAATCATCCACTTAGACATGTCGTTAACACTGCTATTGATGCTTCCTGCTGGAGCCATTGCAGCAATGTCATAATAATCCATTTTAGTAATTACGTCTCCTTTTTTCAATTCATAACCATAAGCAGCATTGCTTGCCGATTTCATTTCAGCAATTGTTACATTGGTTCTTGACATACCTAAAGGTTTTATAAAACGCTCTCTAATGTTATCTTCCCAACTTTTCCCAGTGATTTTTTTAGCAATAACACCTTGAGCTAAATACATAAAATTATTATAGTACCACTGTTGTCTGATTCCTGTAAATGGTTCTTGATATTTAATGCGTTGTATTAAACTATCTCTATCGTGTGTGGGAAATAAATACCAAGAATAATCATGTCTAGGTAAACCAGTGCTATGGCGCATCAAATCTTTAATGATGATGTTGTTATTCATGTCATTGTTGAAAAATTCCAGTTCTGGTAAATATTTTTGAGGACTATCATCAAAGGATAATTTATCCTCATCTCTTAATTGACCTAAAACAGCACAAGTAAATGCTTTTGTTGATGAACCAATGGCAAACAGTGTATTGGCATCAACAGGAATTTTGTTTTCATAATCTCTATAGCCAAAGCCTTTAGCGTAAATAATTTTATCGCCTTCAACAACTGCAACGGCAAACCCTGGAGCATGAGTGGCATCCAGAACTTTTTGTAATTCGGCATCAATGTTTTTCAATCGCTTATCGGTTTGACTGAGTATTGGAAGTATAAAACAAATGCACAATACACTTAAGAATAATTTTTTCATTTGATTGGTTTTATATGATATAATGATTAGTAGGCAAGAGGCATATAAAGTTACCAATTTTAATGTGTTTTTTGTAAAAACTTACAATTCATCTTACAATTATTACAGTTCGGTCATTCTGTTTTTTAAAATAAGAGGCTTCAGGTGATATTTGTCTCATAATTAAAAAACGAACTATTATGAGCACTTTAGTTAAAATTATTGTCGTTTTTGTTTTAAGTCAGGTAGCACTTCATGCGCAAGATTCAACAGACAATGAAATTGTAGTAAAAATAACAAACATAAACAGTAACTCTGGTAAAATTTATGTTGCACTTTATGATTCTGAAACTTCATTTTTAGGTAAAGGATATAAGTCCATAATTGGTACAATTGAAAACAATGCTTGTGAAGTTGTTTTTAAAGAAATACCTAATGGAATATATGCCATTTCGTTATTTCATGATGAAAATGATAATAACAAAATGGACAGTAATTTCTTAGGAATTCCTAAAGAAGATTATGGATGCTCTAACAATGCACGTGGTTTTATGGGACCACCAAAATGGAAAGATGCAAAATTTGAAATTCTTAATAATTCAATAACACAAACAATTAAATTATAAAATCATGAAAAAACTAATGTTACTAACGCTGTTTTTGGTTTCTTTAATAGGAAATTCGCAGTCAAATTATGAAAAAGGTATGCAAAAGGCTTTTGAACTTTGGGGAACAAACCCAATTGAAGCTTCAAATCTTTTTGAGCGTATTGCTGCTGCCGAAACTGACAACTGGTTACCACCTTACTATGCAGCTCAGGTATTAATTCTTCAAAGTTTTAATGAGAAGGATAAAGACAAGTTAGATTCTCAACTTAAAAAGGCTCAGGATTTAATTAACGATGCAACAGCGATCTCAAAGAACAATCCAGAAATTTTAGTGATGCAAGCTATTTTACATACAGCTTATGTGGCTTATGATGGCGCAACTTATGGTATGCAATTATCACCAAAAGTAGCTGCTTTATATGCTCAAGCTGAACAAATAGACCCAACAAACCCAAGAGTAGTTTTAAACAAGGCAGAATGGGATATGGGAAGCGCACGATTTTTCGGACAAGACACTGCACCATTTTGTAAAGATTTAGAGAGAGCCTTAGAACTTTTTGCTAACTTTAAACCTGAAACTCCTTTTCATCCAAATTGGGGAAAAGAAAGAGCCGAACAAGTACTAAGTAACTGTAAATAACATTAAAAAGAATGAAGTCGTTTATAAAAATATTAGCTTTAAGTTTAATAATTGCATTTATATTATTTGTAGTAGAAATAGTATTTAGATACTCTTCTAATATTGATGTAGAATATAACTTTCAGCTTTTAAAGGTATTTGGTTACTATGTAATGTATAGCATATCATTAACCTTTGTAAACTCTTCATTTTTTGAATACATAAACGAGCGTGTAGTTTGGAATCGCTATAAAAAATACAGATTAGCAATTGGTTTTTTAGGTTCAGTAATCATTACCATTGGCACCGTTTTTTTAATACGAATATTTCATAGAGTTGTATTGGATGGTGTAACCTATAATGAGTTTTTAGCCACTGAAACCATGGACTTCTATTATACCTCATTAATCATAACCATTGTAGCTTCCTTATTTTTCCATGCCTTTTATTTTTATCAAGAATTGCAGAAAAATAAGATTAAAGAGCAAAAGGTTATTGCAGGAACAGCGAGTGCTAAGTTTGACGCATTAAAGAATCAGTTAGATCCTCACTTTTTGTTTAATAGCTTAAATGTGTTAACAAGCTTAATTGATGAAAATCCAGAAAGTGCACAAAAATTTACAACAGCACTGTCTAAAGTATATCGTTATGTTTTGGAACAAAAAAACAAGGACTTAGTAACGGTTGACGAAGAATTAGAATTTGCAAAAACCTATATGTCCTTATTAAAAATGCGATTTGAAGACAGTATCATTTTTGAAATTCCAGAACAAGCCTCAAACCCTGAGAGTAAAGTAGTACCATTATCATTGCAATTACTGTTGGAAAATGCAGTAAAACACAATATGGTAACATCGAGTAAACCGTTACATATCAAAATTTACGAAACCAATAATTTATTGGTCGTAGAGAATAATTTACAACCAAAACAAATCGTAAAAAAGAGTAGTGGTGTTGGATTGGATAATATTAGACAACGTTACGACTTATTAACAGATAGAAAAGTAAACATCAATCAACAAGCAGAAAGTTTTGCAGTAGCAATACCAATGCTTACAAAACAAATCACAGTCATGAAAACAAGAACAAAAGAACAATTTGACGACAGTTACGTTCGTGCTCGTAAACACGTAGAAGAAGTAAAAGAATTTTATTATAGCCTCATATCATACATAATTATAATCCCTTTTTTAGCATTTATTAATTATTGGACATTCTGGGAATACCAATGGTTTTGGTGGCCAATGTTGGGTTGGGGAATAGGCTTATTGTTCCACGCTTATAAAGTGTATGTTAATGATGGTATGTTTGGTCGTAATTGGGAACGCAGAAAAATTGAAGAGTTTATGCGTGAAGATGAAGAAAATAATCGTTGGAATTAAAAAGTAAGTATCATGGACTATTCAGATAAAGATCGCAAATATTTAAAGGCCAGACAAAAAGTCGAAAAACTAAAGGCATTTTACACACATCTTACAGTTTATATAGTGGTTAATACTGCCATTTCAACCTTAAAAATTATTAGAAACCTTAGACGAGGAGAATCGTTTGAAGAAGCTTTTTTTGATTTTAGTACTTCAGGTATTTGGTTGTTTTGGGGAATAGGTTTAGCTATACACGCCTTTGCAGTGTTTGGTTTACCTCGAATCCTTGGTGACAATTGGGAAGAAGAGAAGATCAAGCAGTTTATGGAAGAAGAAAAAAAGAACAATTTTAATTAAAAGAACATGAAAAAGTACGAGATAGAGCCATACAATGATGAGCAATCAAGGTATGAATTTGAAAAAGAAGAAGCTTATTTAAGAGCTAAAAAGAAGTTGGAAAAACTAGTAGGCTTCTATTGGCATTTGGCAGTATACATTATCATAAATATATTTTTAATTATTGTTATTGGTAGTAATAGAGATGATGGAGAATTCTGGAGCTTTGGTACGTTTGCTACTGCATTTTTTTGGGGAATTGGATTAATGTTTCATTTTCTTGGTGTGTTTGGACCAAATTTCATATTCGGTAAAAACTGGGAACAAAAGAAAATGAAAGAGTTTATGGATAAAGAAAAAGAAGAATATCAACGCTTTCAATAATTGGTAATGAACAGAAAATATATACAAGCGAAGCAAAGAGTAAAAAGGTTAAAACAATTTTACATTCATTTGTTTTTGTTTCTAATCGTAAATATTGCCTTATTATTCAGATTACTCATGTTGGAAAAAGACGAAAGCCTGAATTTATTTGTTTGGGTTGTTTTAAATATTATGATAACCTGGAGCATAGGCATCCTTGTTCATGCATGGATTGTATTTAAAGGAAAACTTATTTTCAGCAAAGAATATGAAGATAAAAAGATTGAAGAGTTAATGAGAGAGGATAAAACTTATTAAATAAATTAAACTTAAAAAAATGAATGTTATCATAATTGAAGACGAAAAACCTTCGGCAAGACGTTTACAGCGTATGTTGTGTAATTTAGATATTGAAGCAGAAGTAATGCTACATTCGGTTCAAGAATCTATTGATTGGTTTCAGAAGAATACACATCCAGATCTTATATTTTTAGACATTCAATTAAGTGATGGTCTATCTTTTGAAATTTTTGAAAGCATCAATATACAATCTGCTGTTATATTTACAACTGCTTATGATGAATATGCTTTGCAGGCCTTTAAACTCAACAGTATCGATTATTTGCTAAAACCAATTGATGACGATGATTTAGCTAAAGCAGTATCTAAGTTTAAAGAACGCTTTCCAAAACAAAAAGCTGTCACGCTAGATTTTAATGACATCAAAAACCTGTTGGTCAATCCTATTGATCGCGAATATAAAAAGCGTTTCTCAGTAAAAGTTGGCCAGCATTTAAAACTGATTAATGTTGATGATATTGAGTGCGTCTATAGCGAAAACAAAGGCACTTATGTGTTTACTTCAGAAGGTAGAAACTATCTTTTAGACACCACGCTGGAACAGCTTGAAAATGAACTGGAACCTCACAAGTTTTTTAGGATCAATCGTAAATTTTTTGTGAACATCAATGCTATAAAGGATATGGTAAGCTATACCAATTCACGACTGCAAATAAAGCTTAATACTTACAACGAAGACAGTGTTATTGTAGCAAGAGAACGTGTAAAAGATTTTAAGGAGTGGTTGGAGTAGATTTATTTTAAATTTTTTATCATTTTTTTGCTTTTCTTTTTCAGTTTATAAGCTTGATAAATCTCTAATACACCAATTTTACTCATAAACCTATAAGTCTTGGTTGGTAAATCAGGATTTATAGGTAGATTAATTACATTTTTGTTGTTTTCTGATAAATAATAGATAATTCTATCATACAACTTGTTGCCAAATACTCCTCGCTTACTACGTTTTACACTCAATAAAAGAGTAAGCAAATACCTAGAGTTAAACGGAGACATAACATTAATATTAATTGCATTTGCCTCAGTTTTTAGTTTTGCAACCCAATTACTTTCAAATTCTTCCCAGTAAAACAGATCAAGAATATGATAATCCAACCCTTTGGTGTCTTCATTTGTTTTTTGCAGCCAAGTATCATATTGTTCTATGCGAAATTTATATGGTGCTTGCGACGTTAAAGCAGCCAAATTTACTGCATTTACATTGGTATGAAAACCTAATAAACAGCTGCTAACTTCACTTATGTTGGCATTAAGAAGCACATTTGTTGGTTTAGCTATATTTGAAATGGTTACATATCTTGGAAAATCTATACTGTCTATATATTCCTTTTTAAAATCTTGCTTTGGAGTGTCTATTTCTTCTACTACTTGAAACTTTTTATTAAAGAGTGCTGTAAGTTTTTTTGGTATCGTAATATCATTATGATCATTAGTCATGTGCGAATGTTTTGATACAAAATAATGGCATGGACGTGTTAGCTCTAAGCTTGCTAAAAACAACAACCTACTATCATAACCTCCAGTCACAGGCATAATAATGTTATGACGTAATGAAATTGCTTTTACATAACCTTTTAAAATAAGTGCTGCTTTTTTAGCAACATCATCTAATGGTAATTCTTGTTTTTTAAGAATTGGAAAAAATCGTTTTACTTCTTTAGTGGTTAAATTTATATAGTGATTTGCCAACAAATGTTTTACATTTATTAAATGGGTTGAATCTCCTACAAATACACAATTTTTCTTAAAATATTCAGATTCATAATACTTAATGGCTTCCTTATCTGTATTGGGTTGTATTGGTTTTACTTTAGCAATTATTTTTGGTTGCGTTCCAAAAGCCTCAAAACTAGTATCGTAATAAATCTCTCGCTGAGCGCACGCATCATTAAATACAATGACGTCATCTTTGTTTTTATATAGGATTACAAATTCGCCATAAAAATTTGAGGTTCCATTTAAAAATTCTTCAATACTGTTTGAGGGTATAATAGAATCTAATATTTCAGCATCTGAAAGAGTAGGGGTTTCCCAACTATAAAGTGACCCTAAAAGATAAGCTTCTTTGTCATTATGCTTAGAATTTGAAAAGGGTAAGTCTTTATGGTAATATAAGAAGTAAGAACCAATTTTTATTTTAATAAAATCATTAAAAGCAGCAATATCTTTTGAGGTTAGTAAAAATTGCTTTTTGAACATTTAAAATCCTTTTGAATCTTTTTTTGGAGGCATTGGCCCACGAAGATGAATAATGAGACCATCGAGGAAATTACGTAAAAATTGGTCGCCACACTCCATATATTTCGGATGGTTTTCATTCCTAAAAATAGCGCCAAGTTCACTTTTGGTGACTTTAAAATCTTTTAAGGCACATATTTTTACAATATCTTCGTCACGTAACTTATGTGCTACGCGAAGTTTTTTAAAGATGTCATTATTGGTTAATCCCATTTAGCAAAGATAAAATATTAAATGTTAGGTTTCTTATATTTTATTAAGGAATAGAGTGCAATTAAAGCCCAAATCCCTTCTAGAATAATAAAAGGCAAATAGTCCAATAAGATAGAAGCAATACAAGCCATGGTGGCTCCAATAAGGTTAAGAAGTATAAATATTAACGAAGTATTTAAAACTTTATCTGTAACGTTTAAAAAATAAGCCAGAAGTATTTGAAACACTCCAACAAAACCTAACCAATCCACTGCTTGCATTGGCTAAAATTAGTCAAAATAAGTTTCGAATTCAGAAATTTCAATAAAGTTTAGCTTCCTATTTTCATAAACCATATTTTTCTTAGCGTACAATTTTATGCCTTCGTTCATTTTATTAAGCAAACGTGCCACGTTTTTTGGTTTTATTTTTTCAGATTCGATAAGCGTATTTATTCCAGCTATCCAAGAGCTTGGTGTGTCAAATACAATGAGATTGTCACCTAAAAGTTTGCCATTTACAAACCAACTCCTTGTATTGGTATTTTTAAGGGTGAAACGATCCAACTGCTTTATTCTTTCGCCAATGGAGTGAAGCTCGTCTTTATTTTTTGGTAGAATAATAAACAGCTTTATTTTATTTACAATAGTATGGTTGAGTTCTGTACCAATATTTGCATCAAAAGACTCCAAGACACGTTTTATAAATACTTCGCAATATAATATGGAAAGGACTTCCATGCGTTTTGCCATTTTGTCAAGACCTCTCAGTATAAAAAAGATAAGAAGTAATATCAGTATTGAAATGATGATTTGATAAACAAGATTTGAAAGCGAAAACAAATTGGCTGTTAGCAATGCAATGATTGCTGAAATGACAAAGTCCTTAATGACAGGAAATAAACTGTTCATGATTTTAAGTGTTTATACTTAAGTCAGCTACAGTTTCATTGGGTTTATACGAAGTTAATGAAAATGGTTCATAGTCAGTTTGGTAATAGTGGCTTTTAAAAGACAAACTTTTTAAACTATACCAACACTTAAATATAAAAAAAAGCGCTTGGTTTAAAAACCAAAACTGTTTTTAATTTTGTACGTTGTTTACTTATCTTAATTTTGCTTTGGCCTTAGAAGCTTAAAGTATTCGTTTGTCGATTGGTCAAGCAGATTTATTAATTTTTTAAAATTCTCTTCATTTGGTTTAAAATCAACATACTTGTCAATAATGTTACTTCGTTTGTAAATCAGAAACGTATTTTCCACATTTGAGTCTATTTTATTTAAATATACTTCTGACGTTTTATCTTTAAAAGAAGGCACAAAAGTTAAGGCAGCTTTTTTTAACCCTATCTCAGTTCCTAGTTTTTCTAATGCTTGCATTCTATTGTCTTTATCGTAATTTGATTCGTTACCATATACAAAATAGACTTTCAAATAGTTCTCTCTTTTTTCGCTTTCGCTGTCTAAAAATGTGAGCCAGTCTTTAATTTCATTCCAATTAGGGTTGTTCCCTACAAAGTATAAAATACCGTGATACCAACCATATTTACATATCGGACAGGTTTTGGTGCCTTTATCTGCGCCATAAGCGTGGAATGGTGTAAAAGAAATAATATCCTCGCCAATATTCTTTCCAGAGCTTACGGGAATTGTATTTTCTATTGGGTAATTTGGAATATTTAAACCCAAAATGATATTGCGTTCACCAATCCATATATTATCCTTTTGAACAAATCGAATAACACCACTTCCTCCACGATTTTCCATTGTTTTTCTACGCTGTGTTGTTAAGAGTGGGTCATCATCAAAAACAAAATCGTCTATATAATAGATGTCTTTCATGTGTTTGTCTTTAATAGTCACATGCACATGTGCAGGTTCGTTTCTGCTTGGGTAAGTTCCCGGTTTTACTGTGTGAATTTCATATTTTCCTTGCTCATCTGTTTTAACCCATCCTCTAATGTAGCCGTGAGTTTGTCCCAATTTATTTTTAGGCATATTTCTTTCCTCGCCTTCATTTGTTGGATAAATACCGTTGCTATTTGTTTGGTAATAGTATAAAATAACATTTGAAGCAGGTGTCTTCCCATCTATTTGATACACTGTCCCTGTTAGCAAAATTTTCTGTCCTTTTTCGTCAAATGCAGGACTTGTATCACTTGAAAATAAATTTTCGGGCATTTTATAATAAAAAGGTGGCGATTTGTCAAAATCATTGCTTAATGTATTTGTCTGCTTTTTGGGAGTTTGTCCATTACAGGTTAACAAATTTAAACACGTTAATAGAAAAAAGCCAATTTTAAAAATTTGTAACATTTTTGAAGTTTTCCAATAAATATAGCTATTTAAGAGGTTGTGCACTTAGCATTTTACTGTTGCTTGCCTGTGTGGAGTGAATATATGTTTTACTGGAGTAGTTGGTGCCAATTACTTCTATAATGTCTGCTCAATCTTACGGTTTGACCGTTTTCAAGTTTTACATCATAATCACCATTACTTCTTGATTTTAGTTCCTTAATGTATGTAGCGTTTATAATTTTAGAGCGATGTACTCTTAAAAAGACAGCTGGATCGAGTTTTGTTTCAAATTCCTTCAAACTTCTATTATCCAAAATTTTTTGTTCGTTTGTGTAAATAATTGAATAAGGCTTATCGGTTGAAATAAACTGGATTGTTGATGTTGGAACATTTATAATTTTTGAACCAATTTTAAGTTTGAATTTTTCAGAATAACCAGAGGTATCAATGTTTGCTCTAAGTCTTGAAATATAAATTACAGGAAAAATTGTATACCACAATAGCAAAATATAGAATTGATTTGAAAAGGCAGCATTAAAAATAGTTGAAAAACGATGTGGTGGAGTGAATGCCAAATTGCTCACGAACACAAATAAAGCTGTGAACAATATAATGTGCAGAAAACTAAAAGTTATACCAATTCCTAAATTAAAAGGTAGTTTTCCCAATTTATTCTTTGGGTTAATAATTTTAATCAGTCGGTTTATAAAAATGGTAAGTGGAATAAAAAATGTCCAAAACGTATTATAAAGCAATGATTCTGATAGATAAAATCCTGTTTGCTGGATTTTACTGTATATGTAGTCTTGAAGTACTGCCAATAAAAAAACGAACACTACAATGATTAAATACAAAGGTATTTTACCAATTTTAGGAATTTTGAATTTTTCACTTATGTAAATAGATTGTTCCAATGTTTATTTTAGCTTGTAAAAGTAAGTTAAACGAAGGTCGACTATTTTTTACACAAAGTCAATCAACCAAAACTTAAAACTTATATGTTAAAGATAGCACATAAGTTTTGCCATCTGAAGCAAAACTAAGAACAGATTTTTGATTCTCAAAAGGTTTCGTAAATACATAAGTGCTACCAATACCTACAATTGCTCCAGCCAAAACATCCCAATGATCATGCCATCCATCTGGACCCTCCATCCTGCTTATACCAACAATTCCTGCCAATATATAGGCCCATTTTCCGTATTTCCAACCATAACGTCGCTGTATAAATGATGCTCCTGAAAATGCAGAAGACGTATGTCCAGATGGAAAAGCATCAAATAAATTTCTACCTTCAGGACGTTCCTTTTTAATTATGCGTTTTAAAGAATGTGTAAGTACAAAAGTAGTAGCGTATGAAAATGCAAATTGCTTTGTGCCTTCATAGTCATTTTTAAATAGTGTGGTTAATCCTGCTGCAACAGGTAAGGCAATCATTAACACATCACCAGAGTCTTCAAGTACGTATTCCCATTTTTCATGAGTAGAACCATTGCCTTCTGGCGTTTGAGCTATTACAAAAAAAGGTGCTAAAAGCAACAGAATTATGTAAAAGCAGTAAGGTGATGCTTGCTGCATAATATGTTTGGTTAGTAAAGCTATAACTTAAAACCATCCTTTTTTATTGCATATATACTTGTGCTCTATGAGGTTTTATAGCGTCTCTAATAGGTTTCATGTTATCTTCACGCACAACCAAAAACGCAATGGAGTGCATTTCATTTAAGGTTTCAACTCCAGTAATGGTAACAGGTGCTTTTTCGCGTTCAATGTATTGTTTTAAATGAATTTCATGATGTTGCGCTGTAATAATGGCATCAGGTCCTTTAAAATCCCAAATAAGTTTTAGGTTACGCATTGGCTACAGATGTTCCGTTTTCGGCAAAGTTTTTAAAATCTTCCATATACTTTTTAGATTGCTTTTTAAAAGCTCCTGGCATAAGTGCTACCATTATGCGCATCATGAAATTTGTTGGAATAAATTCAGATTTTGAGATCCATTTAGTTTTACCATCAGGAGTTTGGTAAAAGTAATTCTCCTGAATGTTATGCATGCCTTTTGCATCATAATTAGCATGAAATTCTTCAGGAAAATTGTGTTTGGTTATGGTTTCGACTAGTTGCATTTTACGTTTCCCAAAGGTATAGTTCAATTGCATTTTTGCCCCAATTACTCCTGGTGTACCTGATATATGTTCAGCTGATGTGAGTCCGCGTTGCCAATGTTTCATGTTTTCAACACTGTCCATTTTTTTTATCACTTCATCTCGAGGCAAATCAATGGTAATTTCTACATTGTATTTCATTATAGTTGTTTTAGTGGAGTTTAAAGATAACCTAGATTTTCAAAAAATAAAAATAGCTATGCTAAGATGTTAAATATTAAATAAATTTAATTGGTTTTGCGTACTAATACGCTTAATATTTCGTTTCCCTTTTGACCTTGTATTATAGGTTATTATTGTTATTTTTGCTGCAGTTAAAATGTGATTTTAAAATGAAAAGATATATCATTGTGTTAATAGGTTTAATTGCTTTTAATACCCTTTCTTTTGGGCAAATTAAAGGTAAAGATGTGTTATTTACTGTAAATAACGAACCTGTTTTTGCAAATGAATTTATAAGGGTTTACAATAAAAATTTAGATTTGGTTCAGGATGAGTCTCAAAAGGATGTTGACCAATACCTAAGCCTTTTTATAAACTATAAACTTAAACTTGCTGAAGCTAAAACCTTAGGCTTTGATAAGAAACCAAGCTATTTAAGGGAGTTTGAGAGCTACAAAAAGCAACTGAGTAAAAACTATTTAACAGATAGTAACGTTACTGATGCATTAGTAAAAGAGGCTTATGACAGAATTTCTTATGACGTCAATGCAAGGCATATTTTAGTTAGGATTGATGCACATGAAAAAGATACAACGGAAGCTTATAATAAAATACTAGGTTTGAAAGAACGTCTTTTGAAAGAAGGATTTGACAAGGTAAAAGCATCTGCTCATAATGGTAATACAATTTTTGTTGAAGATTTAGGATATTTTTCAGGCTTTAAAATGGTTTATGAATTTGAAAATGCAGCCTATAGCACTCCTGTAGGAGACGTTTCAAAACCATTCCGAACACAATTTGGCTACCACGTAGTTGAGGTTTTAGACAAACGAAAATCTAGAGGCGAAGTAACCGTTGGGCATATCATGGTTTCCAACGAGCAAAAAGATAGTGCTGTGATGCCTGAAACAAGAATAAAAGAAATATATAAACTCATACAACAAGAACAGGATTTTGAGTCATTGGCTATGCAGTTTTCAGAAGACAAGAGTTCTGCTTCCAAAGGAGGCAAACTAACCCCTTTTAAAAGTGGTCAATTAGCATCTGTTAAGTTTGAAAACGAAGCTTTTAACATGAAAAATATTGGTGATATCTCAGAACCTTTTCAATCAGATTATGGTTGGCATATTATAAAGCTGTACGAAAAAACACCTTTAGAACCTTTTGAGGATGTGAAAATCGAATTAGAGCAACGAGTAAAGCGAGATTCACGCTCAAAGTTAATTAACTCTTCAATGAGCAAGAATCTAAGAAAAAAATACAATGTTTCAAGCAAAAACAGTGCATTAGTATATTTTCAGACACTTGTAGATGACAGTTATTTCAATAAAGCATGGAACATACCAGAAACCCTTAAAAAAGATGAACAACTTGTTACAATTGGCAAAAAAACATACACATATCAGGATTTCGCAAATCATTTAAAAGCTAGCCAAAAAAGTGTTTCTGAAAGATTATCGCCTCAAGATTTAATCAATATGCAGTACGATGCTTTTTTAGATAAAGAAGTATTGGCTTACCATGAAGAAAACCTTGAGTTTGAAAATGAAGAATTTGCCAACATTCTTAATGAATATAGAGAAGGTTTATTGCTTTTTGATTTGATGGAATCCAAAATATGGAATGCGGTTAAAAATGATACAATAGCATTAAAAAACTATTATGAAGCAAATAAAAGCAAGTATACTTGGCCAGAGCGTGTTGATGCTATTGTTATAACGTCTGCAAAAAATGATTATATTAAAAAAGCAAAAAAAGCTTTAGAAAACAACATGAGCGTAGACGATATCAAAGCACAATTAAACACCAACACTCAGCAAAATATTATTGTTACATCAGGATTAATCACAAGAGAAGACCAAAAGTTTCCTAAAACGTTTGTATTTAAAAAAGGCATTTCAGATATATATGAGCACAATAAATCATTTCATGTAGCAAAGATCAATGAGGTATTGCCAGAATCTACAAAATCGTTTGAAGATGCTCAAGGACCAGTTATTTCAGAATACCAGACCATTTATGAAGATAATTGGCTTAAAGAACTTACAGCAAAATACAAGATAAATATTAATCAAGATGTGCTTGAAAAAGTAAAATCTCAAATACACAACTAATTGCTTAAAAATTCAATCATTATAGTTTGTTTTTGTATGGTTCTTTCTTCCTGTGAATTTTTCAAGAAAGCAGAACCAGGAATTCCTGTTGCAAGGGTTAATGATGTTTTTTTGTATGAAAGTGATATAAAAGCATTGGTTTCAGATGATATTTCAAAAGAGGATAGCGCTATTATTGTAAACAACTTCATAAATAAATGGGCAACGCAAAAACTTTTTATTGCCAATGCAAAAATTAACCTATCAACAGAAAAGCAGCACGAATTTGATAGATTGGTAGAGCAATATAAGAGTGATTTATACACCAAAGCCTATCAAGAAGCACTTGTAAGCAAAAATATTGATACAAGCATCACCAAAGAAGAGGCTAGTGAGGTTTATGAAAGAAACAAAGAAACCTTTAAGCTAAATGAAGAGCTTATAAAATTCAGGTACATTAAACTTAATGAAAATAGCATCAATGTTGATGATATTAAAAAGCGCTTTAAAAGATTTGACAATAAAGATAAACGTGTGTTGGATTCTATTGCAATTCAATTCAAGTCTTATTCACTAAACGATTCTATTTGGATAAGAGTAGATCAAGCAATTTCTAAAATTTCAGCTATTAATGCCGAAAACAAAAAAGAACTGTTAAAAAAATCTAATTTTATAGAGCTCAAAGATTCATTAGGATTATATTTGATGCAAATTAATGATGTGTTGTTACGAAACGAAACAGCACCTATGGAATACGTGATGCCAACCATAAAACAAATCGTTATCAACAAACGAAAGTTGGAATTTATTAAAAAATTAGAAAAGGATATTACCAAAGATGCAATTAAAAACAAACAATTTGAATTATTTAATTAAAGGAAATTTTTTCCTTGCTTTATTAACAATGTTTTCGGTGAGTATAGTTTCTGCACAAGAAATTATTGAAGAGAAAGAAAATGTCAAAGAAACAAACACTAAGGAAGTTATAGATACTTCAAAACGCTTTAAAATAGATGGCGTTGCTGCTGTAGTAGGAGATTACGTCGTTTTAGAGTCTGATATTGATAGGCAATTCGATCAACTTCAGCAAGCAGGCGTTTCAGCCTCAGACATGCCAACACGTTGCGAAATGTTTGGTAAATTGTTAGAAGATAAACTATACATGCACCATTCTGTACAAGACAGTATTGTCGTAAATGATGCTGAAATACGATCTAGAATAGACCAACAAATAAATGCATTTGCACAACAAATTGGCTCTATGGAAGCATTAATTGCTTACTATAAGAAAAACACTGAACAAGAACTTAGAGATGAGTTGTATGATGTGAACAAAAGTGGTCAGATGATAAAGATGATGCAAGATAAAATCATCGAAGATGTTGAAGTAACACCAGAGGAGGTCCGCCAGTTTTTTAATAGCATACCTGAAGACGAACGTCCAGTTTTTGGTGCAGAACTTCGTGTGGCGCAAATAGTTGTAATACCAGAAACAACTGAAGCCGAAAAACAAAAAGTAATCGATAGATTAAACGAATTTAGAAGAGATGTAATAGACAATGGAGCAAGTTTTACAACCAAAGCTGTATTGTATTCTGAAGATACTGCCTCTAAAAAAAATGGAGGAAGATATACCTTAAACAGAACAAGGCCACAAATGGTAAAAGAATTTAGGGATGTCGCGTTTACACTTCAAGAAGGAGAAGTCTCTGAGCCTTTTGAAACAGATTTTGGTTATCATATTATCTACTTAGAAAAAATACGAGGACAAGAATACGATGTACAACATATTTTATTACGTCCTAAAGTTAGTGATGCAGATATAAAAGCAGCAAAAGAAGAATTGGAAAACGCCAGAAAACGTATCATGGATGGTGATATTACCTTTGCTGAAGCTGCCTTAGAAGTAAGTGATCAAGTAGAAACCAAATATGATGGAGGTCAATTGCGTAATCCTGAAACACAAGATTATAGTTTTGAACTCACAAAAATGGATACTGAGTTGTATACACAACTTCAAAATTTAAAAGATGGAGAAGTAAGCGTAATCTACCAAGATGAAGATCGTGAACATCCAATAATGTTTAAAATACTAACCGTTACAGAACGTAAAGAAGAGCACAAAGCCGAATTCGCTAAAGACTATTTAAAAATAAAAGACCTTGCGCTTCGTGAAAAACAATTGAAAGCTATTGGGAAATGGCAAGATTCTAAGATCATGGAAACGTTTATTAGTATTGCCAATGAACAAAAATCTTGTGAGTTTAATAGTAACTGGTTAAAAAAAGAAAAATAAAAGCCTATGTCTGATGTCGCTGCGATTAATCAATTTGTAACAAAATACAAAACACTTAAAACCGAAATAGCCAAAGTTATTGTTGGTCAGGATGAGGTAGTAAATCAAATCTTGATTTCTATTTTCTCTGGAGGTCATTCCTTGCTAATAGGAGTACCAGGATTGGCTAAAACATTAATGGTAAATACTATTGCACAAGCTTTAGGTCTCGATTTTAAGCGTATTCAGTTTACACCAGATTTAATGCCAAGTGATATTCTTGGAAGTGAGATTTTAGACGAAAACAGACATTTTAAATTCATAAAAGGACCAATATTTGCCAATATTATTCTGGCAGATGAGATTAACAGAACACCTCCAAAAACACAAGCAGCTTTGTTAGAAGCCATGCAAGAAAGAGCTGTTACAGTAGCAGGACATCATTACAAATTGGAGTTGCCATATTTTGTTTTGGCAACACAAAACCCAATTGAGCAAGAAGGAACGTATCCTTTACCAGAAGCTCAGTTAGATAGATTCATGTTTGCTATTAATTTACAATATCCTTCCTTCAAAGAAGAAGTTGAGGTTGTAAAAGCAACAACATCTGATAATGAAGTTACTGTGAATTCACTTTTCTCAGCAAAGGAAATTTTAGATTATCAACATGTCATTAGACGCATTCCTGTGGCTGATAATGTTGTGGAGTACGCTGTAAGTATGGTTGCAAAAACACGTCCAGACAACCAAACAGCTTCCGAATTGGTAAAGCAATATATTGATTGGGGAGCTGGACCAAGGGCCTCACAGAATTTGATTCTAGCCGCAAAAACACATGCAGCCATTAATGGTAAATTCTCTCCAGATATTGAGAATGTACAAGCGGTTGCCAATAGTATTCTTCGTCATAGAATTATTAAAAACTACAAGGCTGAAGCAGAAGGTATCACAGACGAGCAGATTATTAAGAGCTTGTTCTAGACTTTATTAATTACCAATTGTTAATTTATTAAATATCCCACTTGAAAATTACCAATTCTTCAATTTTAAATTGAATAATTCCGTTTTCAATAAAAAATAATCAGTAATTGCACTGTTCTGTTGTGTATTTTCAAAAACACACTATTTTTTTGTACTTTTGCGAGACGCAAAAAAACAGATAATTAATTTAAAATTTATATATGGCATTCGATATAGACATGATTAAAAAAGTGTATGCTACAATGGCAGAACGTGTAGATACTGCACGTAAAATTGTTGGAAAACCATTAACACTTTCTGAAAAGATTTTATATGCCCATCTTTGGGATGGCACACCTACTAAGGCTTTTGTTAGAGGTAAAGATTATGTAGATTTCGCACCAGATAGAATTGCTTGTCAAGATGCCACAGCACAAATGGCTTTGTTACAGTTTATGCAAGCTGGTAAGAATAAAGTAGCAGTTCCAACAACGGTTCATTGCGATCACTTAATTCAAGCGAAACAAGGTGCTGCACCAGATTTATTACGTGCTAACCAAACAAGTAGTGAAGTGTTCGATTTTTTAGCGTCTGTATCTAATAAATATGGTATTGGATTCTGGAAACCTGGAGCTGGAATTATACACCAAGTTGTGTTGGAAAACTATGCATTTCCAGGTGGTATGATGATTGGAACCGATTCACACACTGTAAATGCAGGAGGTTTAGGAATGGTTGCCATTGGAGTAGGCGGAGCAGATGCTGTAGATGTTATGGCAGGTATGGCTTGGGAGCTAAAATTCCCTAAACTTATAGGTGTTAAATTAACAGGAAGCTTGAATGGTTGGACGTCTGCGAAAGATGTGATTCTTAAAGTGGCTGGTATTTTAACAGTGAAAGGTGGTACTGGTGCTATTGTTGAATATTTTGGACCTGGAGCTAAAAATTTATCTTGTACTGGAAAAGGAACCATCTGTAACATGGGAGCA
>JAUIGO010000094.1 GCA_030429955.1 Bacteroidia bacterium | reverse complement strand
ACAGATTCGGTTCAACAAATGAGATTGGAATTTTTGAGATGACTGGAAGGGGACTAATTGAGGTTCAAAATCGCCGTTTCTATCGCGAGGGGTATCAACTTCAAATTGGCCATCTTCAGTTCTTAGAGTCTTACTCATTGAGCCATTTCGATAGTTACCAGAACGAGATGGTTCATTCTTATCAAAGCCAAGATGGTGATCGAGTTCAGCATTGAGAGCAGCTTCTACGGTCACTTTTGTGAGGATCTTCCTGAAATCATTCAGATCTTGTTCGGTTTTCATACCTTTAGCAGCTTCACGTGCAAAGGCTTCGAAATCTTTCTTGTTCATAATGTCTATCCTTAACCATTTCTGGTTCTAATGATAGACAATTACACAGATTTATTTATAGTCTCGTTAGAAGTTGACTTGTTCCCGAAAAATTCTTTTGTAACAATCTCTGAGGTACTTAACACTGTTCATCAAGCAACAGGTTTCTTGGATGAATTTCAGCATCACAATGATGAATACCTCAAAGGCCGGCCGGAAGATAACGTTTTCATTGCTGCAACTGTGGGTCTAGGCCTCCACTTTAGTCCCGAACAATTTGCAAAATTATCTCGTTCAGTCAGTGGCTCCGCATTAGTAACCACTATTAATCAGTACATGTCAGTTGAGAACTCGCGTGCAGCAAGCGATCGAATTCTCGAATTTGCAAAGTCCATGCCTTTAGCAGAGCTCTATGTCGGAGATTTTGGATTACAAACTTCGAGTGATGGTCAGAAGTGGACAGCGTCCAAAGACACTTTTAACGCTAATTATTCATTTAAATATGGCGGAAAAGATCCGGTTCTGGCTGCTTACAATTTTATTGATACGAGACATCTTTTCTATCACTCCAACGTGATAAGCGGCGCTGAGCGCGAGGCCCATTACATGATTGATGGTGTCTTGAAAAATGATGTCATCAAGTCGGACATGCATTCCACTGATACTCATGGGTATACTGAAGTGGTATTTGGGATTACTCACCTGTTAGACATTTCTTTTGCACCTCGCATTAAGAATGTTCACAGACAAAGAATATACTCACTAAAAGCTAAACAAGCCTACACATCTAAACACTATCCGATACTTCCGAGGAAGAAAATTCGCTTAGAACGAATCGAGCCTTATTGGGATGATATCTTAAGGTTATGTGTTTCTATTAAATTAGGTGAGGCTACAGCTTCCCAAGTCTTCAAAAGGTTAAACTCATACTCAACTAATAACAATCCACTTTATAAAGCTATTAAAGAATTCGGACGAATTCCTAAATCCCATTACATACTGAGGTACATCGATGATCAAGAATTAAGAAGCGCGGTCCATAAACAGCTAAACAAAGGGGAAAGTGGAAATAAATTAGATAGGGCTCTAGCAATTGGGCGCTCAGAATATGTTCAAGTTGAAAAAGAAGATCAGGAAGCAATAGAAAGTTGCAAGCGAGTCATTAAAAATGCGATTGTTTGTTGGAATTACATGTATTTGTCGCAAAAAGTAATGAATGCAAAATCAATTGCGGAAAAAGAAGCGCTACTCAACAAAATAAAACTTTCATCACCAGTTACCTGGGAGCATATTCTACTTCATGGAATATTCGATTTTTCCAAAAGTAAACTACGTGATTCTAGGGCTTTTATTTTTGAATTAATGCATGACCCTAAAATTTTAAGAACATAGTGGCTTTACACTTAATAAGCGCTAGTAAAAGCAACCAAATCGGCGCCTTTAATCGGCTAAGTTTTACATTCTTAGTTTGCAAGAATAAAAGAGCTGAATTTTCAAGAATTGAATATAGAGGGTATCTCTTTGATTTATTTACTTTTTCTATATTCTCTATTCGTATTTAAAGGGTTTTGTTTAGAAATACCCCATTCAGAATCGAGCTTTTGCTTTTAAGCCATACTTCCTTATTCTTAGTGTCATTGAAGATTATTTTTACGTTAGTAACTCCATCAAAGACTCAGCCTCATTACTTGTAGCGATCGATTATAGACAATTACAAGGAATTAGAGGCTTTAAGTTGGAAAGATTAGGTACTTTAAGTTGAACGTCCAATGAGTCTGGAGGTGTTATATCTAAATCGAACAACATATATTATTTAACATAATATACATTATGCGAACCTAAGTTAATTTAAAGATTATCCGACTGGCCTGTCACAAGCTGCGCTTATGAGCAGTCCTATCGGATATCTTAATAATAGACTTGTTCTGGATAGATATTCGCTGGTTTTGCTCGACGCTCCGCTCGCCATCGCTCGCTTACTCGCATAACCAGCGAATACCGTTAATGATTAACAATAACGCCTATATTGCCATCAGCATCAAATAATAAGGCAACGACAGAGCCATCATTGATTTCAGTAATGATATTCTCAGCATCAATCTGATGATCAAATACTTTGGCTAGCTCTGGTGTTGTTGACCAGGTTCTTTTTGATATTTCGGAATTAGCATCGTAGGAATGTAAAAAATCATCTCTGTTTTCATGATGAACTGCAAAACCAATAAATTGGTATTCATCAGGAATATCAAATTTTTTCACATAATCTTCAATACTTATTTGAGTTCTTTGTGGCATATTATTTATCATTAATCATATAGGTTATAATGGATTTGTAACGCTTTTAATCTTCGCTGTAAATCATTGAACTGAGGTAAATATTCATACTGACCAGTTACAGAAATCAACGTTTTTGTCATCGTTACAACTCTTTTATAATGACGAATATCTTCAGCAAGTAATTCTGTTTGAATTTGCCAGTTAATTACATGACGCAAATTAAAATGAATTAGACCAAAAGTGAGGTACTTGCAACCGTCAGGTATCAGAGGTAAGTCAAGCCGCTTGAATTGTTTTTTCATTTTTTTTCTTTTCTTTTTTATCATCAAGTAATGTTTGGGTTAGTTCTTCATAAAATTTGACTTTGGATAATGCGTCTTGTCCCCAGTCAAATAAATTACTATTAATTAAAGACAAAATAATATCACTATCAAGCGTTACATCAGTTTCACATCTGAGCTTATCAAGTATGGTATAAAGTTGCTCATAAGAGCCAGAGATTAAAGAAAATCTTTCGCTTAACTCTTCATAATCAATTTTTTCAGTTTGCATTAAAACTCTCCTTTTTAACGTGTTTTTCAGCGTAATGCTGAGCGGTGGATTAATTTTTCTGAAAAAGCCCAAGTTGGTATAGCTGCTGGCTTAGCTTCAAGAATTCGGATCAATGGTATGACGTTTCTAGTGGGACTTGTATCTTGCCTTAAATCGATATTTATACCGTAACCAAGCATATCTTTTCGATGTCTATAGTAAGTTGCTTTAGGTAATACAGAGCGTAAGTCGTCTCCATTTTTCCACAATATATAAGTTGATTTTAACTTTCTAGGGATCTCTAATTCCTTATCATCTGATAGGGCAATTTGCTCAGTCATATTAATTCTCCTAACGTACTCGTTAAATAATTTCTGGGCAGTATCGCTTGTTAAATCACTCGCTTTTAGTATGCCAATTTCTTGCATCTCTTTACTTTTTAAGCGGAGTTCTAATCTTAGTTTATTGTCTGCCCACTCGGCTAATTTAGTACTTTTTAGTTCGGCTGGTAACTGATGGTTTTTAGCTTCAATTTCTTCACCTTTCGAATAAGCTTTTAAAGCCCATCGAGCTGATGATTTTCCCCAATACAAAGTCCCTCCTTTCATTGATGGTCTTCCATGTCGAGTTTTTGATTTGAATTCTAGAGATCGGATAACACTTAATACATCTGCTCTAACAGGAAGTTCATATGAGTAATTAATATCAACCATTTTTAAAGGATATTCGCCCTCTTTTACAAATTTGTAATCTATAGGATTTACATTGATGTTTAATATTTTCATTACTTCAAGATAAGTATCAGCAACTAATGAGAGAAGGTCATCACTACCAAATATATTGTGACCTTGAAGAAACTTAGATGGATTTCCTGAAAGTAAAATATGGCTTATTGTGCCCTCTTCCCTGTCATCAACCCCGACACTCTTAACGCTAATTGATGATTCATAGCTACCTGCCACACTAATTCGACAAGCTGTCTCCCAGTGAATTTCTCCGGCAGGCGAAACCTTAAAGACTCGATCTGAGTCTAGTTTCACATGTCTGCACGGTAAAACAGCTGTCACCCAATCAATCAAATTCACTACCTATACTAGTAGAGGTTAGTCTCAAAATGAGACAAAAGGCGGGTATTACTAGACTTTCCGCCTCTGCTTTGAAAAACCTGTCAATAGTCTTAAGAGGTGAATATAATTCGTCCTTAAAGCGTAGTCAATCGTGAAAGGTGAAAAATAGAGGTTAAAATGATAATACATTACCAATTTGAGCTGATGAATATGTCTCTAAAGAGCAATTTAAAGAAATTAAGGAATAAGAAAGGCCTAACTCAGACCGAACTAGCAGAACTGTCGAACGTCAGTATGACTCAGATTTCAAAAATAGAACGCGGTGAATCAGACAACCCAGAATTGGGAACTATTAAAAAACTGTGTATTGCTCTTCAATGCACAGCAGACGACCTTCTATTTGACCGTAAGCTATCAAGTTCATCCGAAGCACTCCAACACTACTTTGATAAAGCAATGGGGCTTAGTCCTAATGACAAAGCTATTTTGGTTAATATCATTCATAAGTTTTTAATGGCTGAAGATTTAAGAGACATCCAAAAACGCTCATCTCCTGATAACGCATTAGAAACGCTAATTCAAGACAGCTATGAGGATTGGGGTAACAAACCTGATCACGAAAGAGAGGCAATCACGGAGCATTACAAAGACAGGCTCGATAAGGAGCAAGAAGCATGGGAACTTCAGCAAGAACACAAAGATTAACGAAACAATAAAAGACATAAAAGTCCCACGTATGGGACAAAGTCCCGGTATTACATAGCGGGACTTCTCGAATTCTGGATATTTTTTAATAAAGCTTATAAAAGAGCTAAAATCTCAAAGTTTAGGCAAAAACAGGCCATCATGGCTCAAAAGTGGGGTATTAGAAGGACCCCACTTGCTAAAACACTCAAACAACTAGCTATGCTAGTAGTTTGAGTCTGTCTAGGTTAAATCGCGGAAGCATCAGTTTTACAAACACATCCCGACGAATTAGCTGAGTAACTTGTTGTGAGTTGTTTTTGTTGATTAGTGAATCAATGAATTTTTGAGTTTTCCTAAACAATCAACATTGTCTAAAATTTAAGATTGATTGATAAAAAAACAATGGTACCTTGCAGGTACCTTAAAGTTACCTATTGAGTACCAGCATGAGAGAGTCAAAAACTGTTCAGTACAAATTTACATTGACCGAAGAATTAAGAGAAGCATTTGTTCAAGCCTGCAAAAAT
>JAUIGO010000033.1 GCA_030429955.1 Bacteroidia bacterium | reverse complement strand
AAGTAATTTTGCTGTTGTGCTCGCCTTCAAAAGTGCCATCCCAAATGTAGTTAGCAACCTTATCGTCAGTATTGGAAATTAATCCATTATCGTAAGCCAATCCAGCAACAGTTGACAAAAAACTTTTGGTAACGCTAAAGGTCATATCCACACGTTTAATGTCTCCCCATTTTGCAACAATGTATCCATTTTTTATAATCATTCCAGCTGGACCACCTCTTTCTTTGGTTGGGCCTAAAATTTCATGGAAAGGTTCTCTAGAAAATCCTTTTAAAATAGCAATGCGCAAATCTCTTGACTCTGAATATTCATTAGAATTGGCAAAAGTAACAGCATCTGCGAGCAAGGTTGTATTTACATTTAATTCGGTAGGTGTTTTTTCTTGCCAAACTGCATTTCGTTCAGGAAAATAGGTAATGCTTTGGGAAGTACCACTGCATATAAATGATAGGATCAAAAGGGTTGTTGTAAAAAGTTTTTTCATAATGAGAGTTTAAAATGAATTATCAGCTTAACGCAATCTTTTTTTCATGAGCCAATCGGTTTGTTTGTCTTTTCCTATATAATAAGGATGTGAGCCAAATATTTTAAAACCATAGCTTTCGTAAAACCGAACGGCATCTTTATTTTCTTGCCAAACGCCAAGCCAAATAAAAGTTGCTTTACAAGCTTTTGCAATTTCAATGGCTTTTTGCAGCATGAGCTTTCCTATACCTTGCTTTTGAAAATCTTTTATCACATAAATACGCTCTAACTCAATGCTTCTTTTGGCAAATTGTTCAGTTTGTGCTTCATTTTTATTGAGCTTAAAATAGCCAACAAGTACATTCTTTAAGTACACAAAATAAAACTCTGAATTTACATTTAACAATTGCTCGATCATTGCATTTTCATTGAAAGCCTTATTGATATAATTCCAGAAATCTTCAGGATTGTTTTGTTTCTCAAAAGCATGAATAAAAGTATCTCTTGAAATGTCCACCAAGACATTCAAATCCTTCATTGTACATTTTTCAAAAGTTAAATCCATAGCAGTTATAAATTTACTTAAAAAATTAGTTACTTTTAGTGTATGGAAGAAGAACTTAAAATAGCCATTTTACAATCTGATTTAGTCTGGGAAAATCCTGAACAAAACAGACAGAATTTTGACGAAAAAATAAAACAAATAAAGAAATCTGTTGATGTTATCGTACTTCCAGAAATGTTTACTTCTGGTTTTACAATGAATCCTGAACATGTGTTTGAAACCATGAATGGGACAACTATTGCTTGGATGAAAGAGATTGCAAAAAAAGTGAATTCAGCAATTTGCGGAAGCCTTGTCATTTCTGAAAATAACAACTATTATAACCGATTTGTTTTTGTAACACCAAAAGGTGATTTAGAATATTATGACAAGCGTCATACCTTTACACTAGCTGGAGAACACAAAGTATATAAAGCTGGAAACAAAAGGCTAATTGTAAATTACAAAGGATGGAAAATACATCCTTTGGTATGTTATGATTTACGTTTTCCAGTTTGGGCAAGAAATACTGATGATTATGACGTTGTTATGTATGTGGCCAATTGGCCAAAACCACGTGTTAATGCTTGGGATGCGTTACTCAAAGCTAGAGCCATAGAAAACATGAGTTACTGCATTGGTGTAAATCGTGTTGGTTTTGATGTGAATAACCATGAATATGTTGGTCATTCAGCAATTTATGATGGTTTGGGAGAATGTATCACAGATATTAAGCATAACACTGAGCAAACTGAAATAGTGACTTTAAATAAAAATCACTTGAAAACTATAAGACAGAAGTTGAAGTTTTTGAATGATAGAGATATTTTTACTTTAAAGTAAAGGTTTCTATATAATCATAATTTGTTCTAATCTCAAATAAACCAGGATAATAGCTTACACGTTCAGGTTGTATTTTTTTAAGATAGTTTCCTGTGTCGTATTTTTTATTTCCATTTGTATCATAAATAACACGAATTAAATAATTTGCGGGAGTAATATGTATAAAATCTAATGGTTCAGGTTTCGTAGAATATAATTCAGATTTAACTTCACCTTGAGGCGATACAAGCTGAACAATAACTGGATACACAGCATTTTGGAGTGTAAGGCGTAAGTTGCCATAATCTGATAAAGCTCTTGTTCTTATTGTAAAATCCAATGAGTCATTTTCAGCACCAAAGAAATCTTTTATAGCACCTGGAAGCAATTGAATCTTATAAGCATTTTCTTCTTGTTTGTTAAATTTAAAGACGTAGCTATTTGAAAGGGCTTCGAAATTTGTAGCAAATTCCACATTTGAAGAATCTTTAGCCATGATAGAAATTTTGTTTTTATCTAAAGCAGCCAACGGAATGTTTGCAGTCATCACAAAATCTTCACTCAGTTTTAAATTTAGAGCACTTTTTGCTGAAATCACTAAGGAATCTTTTTCAAGTGTTCTTGTTCTTACAGTTAATGTGTCAACATAATTTGTGTTAGTGACTTGAAAAACCAATGAATCTGACTTTATATCTGGTTTAAAAAAGTAATACAAGCTGTCTGTTTTGGCATCCTTAATGATTCTGTTTTCAAAACCTTCTGGTGCGCCTGAAAGCATATTTATTTTCATATTCTCAGCATCACCTTCAAAACCAAAGGCAATTTTATTGCCTGAAACCAAACTTGGTCTTGCCGCTTTGAAATTTGTGACTTCTTTAAATAAACTTAAAACATAAGAAGTGTCTGTTGGAACAGTAATAAATGCTTTTCTAAAACCAATTTTATCCTCTTTCTGCTGAAACGTGTAATTGTTGTTTTCATCTTTTAAAGCAACCAACAAATACTTGCCAGCCTTTAAATTATCTAATTGAAAGGTTGAAGTGCTATCTAAAGTGTTGGTAATGTACTTTGGTTTTTTAGTATAAACTATGGAATCTGTAAAGGTAGAGTCTACCTCGTAAAGCATTACTGACACAAATTCTTCAGGCTTCTGGTCAAGCGCATCTTCAACGCGACCTTTAACTTGTAGCGAGTCAATATAAGTTCCTGTTGAAAACACATATCTATAATAAGGATAAGGGTTGCTCTCGTTATTATCTACAATACTTTCGCCAAAATTAAAGGCGTATGTTGTATTGGGCTGAAGGGTGTCAAAAATTTTAATGGTAATGTATTTACTTGCCGAGCTTAAAGGTGTTACCTCAGGTTCAGGATCCATAGGAGGTGAAACAATAAGCTGTTTTTGGAGATTTTTTATTTTAATGTATTCATCAAAATAAATTTTTATTTCAGTTGCAGTAAAGTTGGTTGAATAGTTTTCAGGCTCAGATTTTATAATCACTGGAGGTGTTATATCTTTTTCGCCACCAGAAGGCGTTCCTCTGTTGGCACATTGTGCAAAGAATAGTCCAATAACAATAAGTAACACTAAATTTGAGAGAAGCCTCTTCATTAAAAAACCAATTTTCCGCAAAATAACAACTTAATTTATAACTAACGAAAAACTTATGAGGCAATTGCCATAGAAGCCACACTAATTTTTACATTTTTGGCTTTGGTTAAAATATTTGCACATGCTTCAATGGTTGCTCCAGTTGTAATAATATCATCAACTAACAAAATATGTTTTCCATCTATTAACTCATCATTCTTGATAGTGAAAATTTCATTGTCACTGTTCCAACGCGCTATACGTTTTTTAAATACTTGAGTTTTAGTGTTGGTGGTTTTTATAAGAACATTGTCAATATAATCCGCATTAAGCGCTAGTGCAACTTCAGCACCAAATTTGGCCACTTGATTATAACCGCGTTTACGCTGTTTCTTTTTGTGCAATGGCACAGGAATTACAACATCAATAGCACTGTAATCTTCAACCGAAGCTAATTCATGACCAAACCATTTCCCTAAAAACAAGCCAATATCCTCATAACCTTTATATTTTAAATTATGAATTAAATGTTGTACGATACCCTTTTTTTCAAAATGTAAAAGTGCTGTGGCTTTTTCAATTTTAACTCTTCCGTAAAATATTTTCTCAACGGTATTGTCATTATTAAAATGATAGTTTGTTACTGGTAAATCATGCCTGCATTTGGTACACAAATAGTCCTCATTATCTGATAATAAATGAGAACAACCAAAACAAATCTTTGGAAAAAATAGGTTTAACAAGTTTTTTATCACTTTGTCGATTTTAATTATATAACACAAACTTAATATATATTTTCGCCCAATAATTAATTCATCCCTTAGATTTCATAATGATAGTTAATCCGCAAGAATTTAACTACAGATTAACGATAGGAATTTTAGTTGTTGTAATTGCTGTGTTTTCAGCTTATGGCCTTACAAGCTATTCCACTTTAAAATCTGATAAAGATTTTTTAGTGCAAGAAAAAAGAAACCTACACAATGAGTTGAGCGAGATATTAAATCGTTATGATGCATTGAATTCTGAAAATCTAACCCTTAAATCTCAATTAGATAGCACTATATATAAAGTTGGAGTTACTAGTAATGCCATAGAGAGGTTAGAAGCAAAAGCTGCTTTTAATGCCTCATTGCAAAGTCAATTAATATTTCTTAGAACACAAAAACGTAGTTTAGAAGATCGAGAAGATTCTTTAATTAGAGTTGCTCATAAAATTGATGAAGAAAAGCAAGGCATTATTGAAGAGTTAAACTTTGAGAAGCAAAACGCTTTAATAGAAAAAGAAACTTTAAAAAATAAAATTGAAAAAGCCAGTGTTATTTCTGCTAATTCATTTATAGCAAAAGCTTATAAAATAAATGCTTTTAAGAAATCTATTCAAACTTTCAAAGCCAAAGAAGTAGATCAAATTGAACTGTGTTTTGTAATTGCACAAAATGTAATTACTCCAAAAGGCAATAAAGATTTGTACGTTCAAATAATTGATCCTAACAATAATATTCTATCAGACAAAGGCTCTGTGAGTTTTGGAGATGAATCATTGATTTACAGTCATAAAGAAAGTGTTAAGTACTCCAATTCAGCTTTAGATATTTGTTTAAGCATAGACAATGATGAACCTTTTAAAGAAGGGCTTTACTACATCAATGTTTTTCAAGACAACAGAAGGCTTGGAGGTACCCAAATAGAGTTAGAGTAAGAATAAAAAATAAATTTCATGAAACCGTTCCATTTGTTTGGAGCGGTTTTTTATTTTTGCAGCATGGCAAACAACGATGATCAATTTAAAAAAGTAATCTCTCACGCAAAAGAGTATGGTTACGTATTCCAAAGTAGCGAAATCTATGATGGATTGAGTGCAGTTTATGATTATGCACAAAATGGAGTAGAATTAAAGAAAAACATTCGTGACTATTGGTGGAAAGCTATGGTGCAAATGCATGACAATATCGTTGGTATTGATGCCGCTATTTTTATGCATCCTACAACTTGGAAAGCTTCAGGTCACGTCGATGCTTTTAACGACCCTTTAATAGATAACAAAGATTCTAAGAAACGTTATCGAGCAGATGTTTTAATTGAAGATTACTGCGCTAAAATTGAAGCTAAGATTGATAAAGAAGTAGCTAAAGCTGAAAAACGGTTTGGTGATGCTTTTAATAAAGAAGAATTTGTTTCAACCAATCAACGTGTTTTAGGCTATCAAGAAAAAATTGATACCACCTTATCAAGAATGGCAAAATCTTTGGAAGCAGAAGATTTAGCAGATGTAAAAGCCTTAATTGAAGAATTGGAAATAGCAGATCCTTTAACAGGAAGCCGAAACTGGACAGATGTAAAGCAATTTAACCTGATGTTTGGAACCAAGCTTGGAGCTTCTGCAGAGCATGCTATGGATTTGTATTTACGTCCAGAAACAGCACAAGGTATTTTTGTCAACTTCCTTAATGTACAAAAAACAGGACGAATGAAAATTCCGTTTGGCATTGCACAGACAGGGAAAGCCTTTAGAAATGAAATTGTTGCGAGACAATTCATTTTCAGGATGCGTGAGTTTGAACAAATGGAAATGCAATTTTTCATCAAACCAGGAACACAAAAAGAGTGGTTTGACTATTGGAAAGAAAATAGAATGAAATGGCATTTATCTCTTGGTCTAGGTAAAGATAACTATCGTTTCCATGACCATGAAAAACTAGCGCATTACGCAGATGCTGCAACAGATATCGAATTTAAATTTCCATTTGGATTTAAAGAGTTGGAAGGCATGCACTCCAGAACCGATTTCGATTTAAAGCAACATGAAGAATTTTCTGGAAAGAAATTACAGTATTTTGATCATGAAGACAATGCAAGCTATACACCTTATGTTCTTGAAACCTCAATTGGATTGGATAGAATGTTTTTAGCTGTATTTTCAAACGCTCTTATTGAAGAAGAGCTAGATAACAATACAACAAGAACCGTTTTAAAACTGCCAGCAGTTTTGGCTCCAGTAAAAGCAGCCATTTTACCATTGGTAAAAAAAGATGGCTTACCAGAAATAGCTAAAAAAATTGTAGATGACTTAAAGTGGGATTTCAATGTAGATTATGATGAAAAAGATGCTGTTGGAAGACGTTACAGACGTCAAGATGCCAATGGTACTCCATTTTGCATCACAGTAGACCATGACACTTTAGAGGATAACACAGTGACCATTAGACATCGTGATACCATGGAACAAAAACGTGTAAAAATAGAAGAATTAAGCAGCATTATAAAACAAGAGGTTGATGTGAAGCATTGGCTAATGAAAATGTAAATTATTTCTATTTACATGATAAATTATAAAATCCTAAACATCATTTGTTTAGGATTTGTTTTTTTGGTTCAAATCTTAACGTATTATAAAACTTTCATCGGAGTTTTAAGTCACTTTGTCGAAATTTTTAAGATGAAGCATTACATACATCTATTTGTCAACAAATTATTTAGCTATGTTTTAAAAAACCACTATTTTTAAAACTTCACAAAAAAATTAATAAAATCTAAATACTCCTTATGAGAACAAAATTACATTGGCTTGCTGTTATTTGTTTAGTCTTTAGCAGTCAGTTATTTTTTGCCCAGCAAACAAAAACTCTAAAACCAATTTATGTAGGCAAACCTACAAAAGTTGAAAAAGTACCTTCTATTGCATCAAGATCTGAATTACAAAGACCAGAATATAAGGTTGAAGAAATGATGGATGGTAGAGCTTCAAAATATGATATTGCACCAGGAAAAGGTTCAAATGGTCCAGATGCTTTATCATTAAATCCTCATAGATTAAAAAACAAAATCCCTGCCAAAGCACCTTTGCTTGTTTTTGAAACTGGAGCTTCAGGTTCACAGCCAACAGATCCAGCAGGCGCTGTAGGGCCAAATCACTATATTTCTGTGATAAACACAGCATTTCAAATATTTGATAAAAACGGAACTTCACTAACTGGAGGATTGGTGACTCCAAATCCAACAATTTTCCCATCAGGAGGTTGTTGTGATCTTACGGCATCTTATGATAATGTAGCAGATCGTTGGGTGCTTACCTTTTTAGGAGGTGGTGCTCAAGTAGCTGTTTCTGATGGCCCAAATCCAATGACTGATGGATGGACAGTTTATACTTATGGCTCTGTAGTAGATTATCAAAAACTATCAGTATGGCATGATGGGTACTATATGACAGATAATACAAGCGGTACATTTCACGTATTTGAGCGTGATGAAATGTTAGCTGGTAATCCAAGTGCGCAAATAGCTTCATTTACTGTTCCAGGATGGCAAGATCCAGGAGGATTTGATTCTCCACAATTTTTGAATTTAAGTCATAATGCTACTATCTCAGGACCAGCTACAATGGTTTATTTTGCTGACGATTCTTGGGCAAGTGTTTCTCAAGATGATCACATTAAATTATGGAGCGTTACAATGGATTGGAACAATACTTCAAATTCATCTGTAACAGGCCCAACAAGGTTAGGTGTTGATGGAAGCGGAAATGCAGATGGCTCAGTAACAGCTTTCAATTCAACCTTTGATGGAGGCAGTTTTGTTAATTTAGCCCAACCATCTGGAGGGACAAGTATAGATGCCTTGCAATGGACAGTAATGAATCAAGCACAGTTTAGAAAGTTTGGTTCACATAATTCAGCAATATTCAATTTTGTTGTAGATGTAGACGGATCGTCAACTGAACAAGCAGGCGTTAGATGGTATGAATTAAGACAATCTGGTGATGGACAGCCTTGGACCATTCATCAAGAAGGTACATATACTGCTCCTGACAATAAACATGCTTGGAATGCAAGTATGATTATGGATGGACAAGGAAATATTGGATTAGGATATACTGGAATGTCTAGTGCAAACAGTACAAATCCAAATGTAAGAGTTGGATCTTATTATACAGGACGCTTTGCTAATGATGCTTCTGGTGTAATGACTATTGCAGAAGAAACAATTATTTCTAGTGATGCTAATATTCCTGGAACACGATATGGAGACTATAGTAAAATAGATATTGATCCTGATGGAGATAAGAAATTCTGGTTCAATAATGAAGTCATGTCTGGTGGAAGAAAAAATGTTGCTGGCGTTTTTCAAATAGCACCAAATACCACCAATGATGTTGGTGTTGTAAGTATTGATACACCAGTTGATGCAACACTAACTAATGCAGAAACAGTAACAGTAACTGTATTTAACTTTGGTGAAGATCCTGCCTCTGGTTTTGATGTAACATATCAAGTTGATGGAGGCTCTGTAATAACAGAAGCATTTGTTGGCACATTAGCATCGCAAACATCAGCACAGCATACATTCAGTACTACTGCAGATCTATCAACAGAAGGACAAACATACGCGATTACGTCTTGTACAGATTATGGCATTGATGAAGACAATGGCAATGACTGTGTGACTTCAAATGTTACACATATAGCACCAAATGATATTGGAGTTATTGAAATTACGTCTCCAGTTTCTGGTGAAGGATTAGGTTCTGAAACAGTTACTGTAACCATTGAAAATTTTGGTACAGTTGATCAATCTGGGTTTAATATAAATTATATTATTAATGGTGGAACTCCTGTAGTTGAAACCGTTGCAGCTACTGTAACTGCTGGAAATACGATTTCTTATTCTTTTACAACTCCAGCAAATTTATCAAGTGTTGGTACTTATAGTTTTACATCTGCAACACTTTTGGCAGGAGATGCAAATGCTTCAAATAATATGGCTTCTAAAACAGTAACACATGTTGCATGTTCTACAGAAACCAATGAAGATAATTTTGGCATTTCAGATAGCGGAATTCCAGCAGAATCCATTATAAATGTTACTAATGATATTATTATTTCTGATGTTAATGTTACAGTTAATTTATTTCATGTAAACGATTCAGATTTAGAAATTAAATTAATAGCACCTGACAATACCGAAGTGATGCTTTCTAATAGAAATGGAGGATCAGGTGACAACTACACAAACACAACTTTTGATGATGACGCAAGCTCAACTATTGCTTCTGGAACAGCGCCTTTTAATGGCTCTTTCATTCCGGATGGAGATTTAAATGTTTTAAATGGATTATCATCTGTTGGCAATTGGAAACTTGTTATTACTGATAAGAATAATAATAGTCAAGGAGGAGCACTTTTGGATTGGACAATACAATTATGCGCTAACACAAATTTATCTGTTGATGATTATTTGGTTGACAAAGATAATTTTAATGTAATTTATAAAGGAGGCAATCAATTCTTAGTAAAATTAAATACCAATTCAATTAATGAGCGCTTAGACCTCACAGTAAGAAATGTTCTAGGACAAACTGTTTTATGGCAAACGTTAGAAAATAAAACAGGTCAAGGTTATGAATACAACCTTAATATGTCTTATGCAGCCTCTGGAATTTACTTTGTAAGAGTAGGAAATAATCGTTCTGGAAATGTAAAAAGAATTATAGTAGAATAATTTAAGTTACACATATTTTAATAAAAAAGAGAAGGAAAAAACCTTCTCTTTTTTTACTTCTAAATTTAACAAATTAAAAAAGTAAAGTGAGAATTTATCTACATAACTATCTATATAACAAAAATTTAGCATAAAATTTCATATTAAATATTTTATTTTATCGTCTTTTTTATCACTTCATCGAATTGTTGTCATGAGTTACTAAGATTAGTATTATTTCTTTAACTTTTTTTTAAGAAAACCATTAATTTTAAAAGTTCAGAAAAAATTACTTCTAATCAAAATATTCATTATGAAAACAAAATTACATTGGTTAATGACTTTTTGCCTTTTATTTAGCATTCAGTCATTTTTTGCGCAACAAACAGATAGTGAAACCCTAAAACCTATTCACGTTGGTAAACCAACTAAAGTTGAAAAAGTTCCTTCAATTGCCTCAAGATCTAGTTTAGTTAGACCAGATCTAACGAAATCAGAAGAAATGATGGATGGTAGAGCATCAAAATATGATATTGTTATAGGAAAGGGTTCAACAGGAGATGATGCATTAGCTAAAAACCCTCATAGATTAAAAAATAAAATCCCTAGTAAAGCACCATTACTTGTTTTTGAAACAGGCGCTTCTACTTCTCAACCAACTGATCCAGCTGGAGCTGTTGGGCCAAATCATTATATATCTGTAATAAATACAGCTTTTCAAATATTTGACAAGAATGGTAATTCTCTAACAGGAGGCTTAGTTACACCAAACCCAACAATATTTCCTTCGGGAGGATGTTGTGACCTTACTGCATCTTATGATAATGTTGCTGATAGATGGGTTTTGTCATTTTTAGGGAGTGGTGCCCAAATTGCAGTTTCAGATGGTCCTAACCCAATGACTTCTGGATGGACAGTTTATACTTATGGAGCAGTTGTAGATTATCAGAAGCTATCTGTTTGGCATGATGGATATTATATGACTGATAACGATACTGGCACATTTCACGTATTCGAACGTGATGAAATGCTTGCTGGTAATCCAGGAGTTCAATTGGTATCATTTACAGTGCCAGGTTGGCAAGATCCAGGAGGTTTTACGTCTCCACAATTTTTTAATTTAAGTCATAATATTACTGCTACTGGTCCAGCAACAATGGTTTATTTTGCTGATGATTCCTGGGGAAGTGTAACCCAAGATGACCATATTAAATTATGGAGCGTTACAATGGATTGGAATAACACTTCAAATTCATCAGTAACAGGCCCAACAAGGTTAGGTGTAGATGGAAGTGGAAACGCTGATGGATCAGTTACACCATTTATCTCAACATTTGATGGAGGTAGTTTTGTTAATCTAGCACAGCCATCAGGAGGGACTAGTATAGATGCATTACAATGGACAGTAATGAATCAAGCACAATTTAGAAAGTTTGGTTCCTACAACTCTGCATTATTTAATTTTGTTGTAGATGTTGATGGAAGCGCTACTGAGCAAGCTGGTGTTAGATGGTATGAATTAAGACAAACTGGAGATGGCCAACCTTGGACGATTCATCAGGAAGGCACTTATACGGCACCAGATAATAAACATGCCTGGAACGCAAGTATGATTATGGATGTTCAAGGAAATATTGGAATGGGCTATACTGGAATGTCAAGCGCTAATAGTACAAATCCTAATGTAAGAGTGGGTTCTTATTATACAGGTCAAATGGCATCATCTAGTGGTACAGGTACAATGGATGTAGCTGAAGAAGTTATAATTTCAAGTGATGCCAATATTCCAGGCACACGCTATGGAGATTATAGTAAAATAGATATTGATCCAAGTGATGATAAAAAATTCTGGTTTGTGAACGAAGTTATGTCTGGTGGTAGAAAAAATGTCGCAGGCGTTTTTCAATTAGCACCAAATACAACCAATGATGTTGGCGTTGTGAGTATTGATACACCAATAACAGGAGATTTGTCAAATTCTGAAGTAATAACAGTAACATTATTCAATTTCGGTGAAGATCCAGCTTCTGGATTTGATGTTACTTATCAAATAGATGGAGGTTCAGTAATTACCGAAACTTATTTAGGAACTTTAGCTTCACAAACATCAGAACAGTTTGTTTTTGGTGCTACGGCAGACTTATCAACAGAAGGACAAACGTATACAATTACATCTTGTACAGACTATGCTACAGATGAAGATAATGGTAACGATTGCACAAGTGCCAATGTAACCCATGAATTTGCAAATGACATTGGTGTTACGGCAATCACTGCTCCAGAAACAGGAACTTTTTTAGGTAACGAGACTGTTACTGTAACTATTGAAAATTTTGGTACAGCAGATCAAACAGGGTTTGATGTAAACTATATCCTTGATGGAGGAACTCCTGTTGTTGAAACAGTTGGTGTTAATGTACCAGCTGGAGGTTCAATTTCTTACTCGTTTGCCCAAACAGCAGATTTATCAGCATTAGGGTCGTATGATTTCACGTCTAGCACATTACTTGTTGGTGATAGTGATACTTCAAATGATTCAGCAATGGCAACAGTTGTTAATAGTTCTTGTCTAACATTGTCAGACTCACCTAATTTACCTGTAGGTCCAGATGGTGGGACAATTACAACAGCTACTTTTTATGTTGGTAATAATTTTTCTATAGAGGATGTTAATGTAACGGTTGATATCACGCACACCTATTCCGGTGACATAACAATAACCTTAACGTCTCCTGATGATACAGAAGTTGTATTATCAGACCAAAATGGTGATGATGGAGAAAATTATACCAATACAACTTTTGACGATGATGCAGCCACTTCTATTACTGCTGGAACAGCTCCATTTACAGGAGTATTTCAGCCAGAAGGAAGCCTAGCGGATTTTAATGGATTGCAATCACCAGGTATTTGGACACTTACTATCACAGATAATGCAGGAGGAGATGGAGGAACCTTAAATAGTTGGGATTTAGAACTATGTGGAAACTTCACAATATCAGCCAATGATATTGGCGTGAACTTTATTACAGCTCCAGTTTCTGGAGAAGGATTAGGCAGTGAAACAATAAGCATCACAATTGGCAATTATGGTACAGATCCTCAATCTGGATTTGATGTCAATTATAGTATTGATGGAGGCACTCCAGTTGTTGAAACTGTTGCAGCTACTGTAAATCCAGGAAGTTCAATTGCTTATGATTTTACTACACCTGCAGATTTATCTGCTTTTGACACGTATGTAATAACTTCAAGTACCTTATTAGCTGGAGATGGTGATTCTTCGAATGATTCAGCAACAACTTCAGTTACGAACTTTATGTGTCAGACTGAAACAAATTCAACAGTTCAGGCTATAGGTCCAAATGCAGGAACAGTGACAACTTCAATAATAAATTTCACAGATGATTTTACCATTAGCGATGTAAATGTTACACTAGATATTACTCATTCTTGGGACAGTGATTTAGACGTTAAGCTTATTGCGCCTGATGGTATTACAGAAGTGATTTTATTCGAAGATATTGGTAGTAGTGGTGATAATTTTACTGATACTGTTCTTGATGATGAAGCAGGCACAGCCATTACTGCTGGAAGTGCACCATTTACTGGAACATTTAGACCACAAGGAAATTTATCAGATTTTGATGGCATGTCATCTGCTGGAAATTGGACACTGTCAATTACTGATGATACAAATGGAGATGGAGGAACTTTAAATAGTTGGGACTTGCAATTATGTGGTAATGCAAACCTTTCAGTTGATGACTTTTTGGTTGAAGCCAACATGACTATAATTTATGAAGGCAACAAACAATTTTTAATTAAGTTACCAGGAGGTACTATTACAGACAGACTGCAAATGAGAGTTGAAAACATGTTAGGCCAAACACTTTTATGGAAAACATTAGAAAATGAAGGAAATCAAGGATATGAATATCGTTTAAATATGTCTTATGCTTCCAGCGGTGTTTATTTTGTGAGAATAGGAAATGGCAAAACTGAAAATGTAAAACGAATTATTGTTGATTAACGTCAACCATTTAATACTAATAAAAAAGAGAAGGTCTAACCTTCTCTTTTTTTTATTTCTATAAGTTCTATCGGATTTGCATCAGGACACCTATTCATCCTTCGTAATGGTCTATATTTGTAATAAACTTTTTCACCATCATTTCTAACGGACTTGTATAATTCTTCTGAAATATTAATTGGATCAAACTTGGCTTTTGTGGTTTGATCAATTATGATGTAATTACACTCACTATCTTTTAAATACTTTATTTCACCTAAGTGAAAACCATCTTTTACCATTTGTGAATCCATAATTTTGTGATTTGATGATTCATTACTCATAGCATTGTCATTTGTTTCTTGAGTGGCTTCTTTCGAGGTATTGCAAGAAGTAAAAAGTAATAATAAACTTACTGTAAAAATTTTTGTTAGCATGCTAGTTGTTTTAATTGTACTAAACAATGTACAAAAAATATGCCTTTATTATTAAAAATAAGCTTTTAGCTGGACCGTTCCAGTATGAATCGTTTTACTTGTTTCTGTTTTTCGGCCAAAGTAGTTGAGGTTTAAATCTAGAAACTTGGTAATTTTTTTCTGGGCTAACAGATTCCATGTGAAGTTTTTACCTGGCTGCAACCCTTCCATCATTTGGTAACCAACAGGTGAGTTTGAATTGCCTATAAAATCATTTGAGAAAAAGTTAACCTCGCCAGAAATTGCAGCATTTTGTGTATCAGTTAGAGTAAAGGAGACACCATATTTTTGCTGTTTTAAGGTTTCTAAACTTCCAATGGTATTGTCTTTGTTTGTAAATTGATAAAAGGCATCAAATCTTACATTATCATTCAACAAATAAGAGAGTTTAGGATTTAATCGAAACTCATCAATGTTAAAATTTTTGCTTGAAAAATTTTCAGAAAAACTTTCATTGTTGTCAATTGAAGTTAAAAAGGTGACTAACCATGTTTCAGCAATTTTATGATTGAAATTTAATTGATGACTCTTCAAACTGTTTTCAATAAATCCGAAGGAGAGAACATTCTTGGCCTTATTTGATAAATAAGTATATGAGGTTGTATAATGTTGCTTTCCTCTATTAAAAAACAAAATATTTCTAAAGTTGAGTTGTAAGCCGAGCTGATTCTCGGCATCACTTTCAAATGGATTTAGATTAAAATTACTGCCATCACGTTTAATTTTCCTATCTATTAAATAAGAGGTTTGATTGTAAAGTTGTGTCCAGAAACTTTTGTTGTCAGCATCCTGTGTTATTATTTGAGGATTTATAGTAAGCGTTTGGCTCAATCTATTTTGATGAGTTTTTATGAATATCTGATTTGGCAATAACACTCTAATATATTTCCCTTGGTCCTGAAATTGAGCTATTTCAAATTCTTCCAATTCTTGTATGCCATTGTTGTTGTAGTCTATCCAAGTGTAAGCACCTTGTCCAGGTTCAACCTCAATATAAGTAAATTCTTGTTGTGGTAAAGTGCCAGAATTCGTATCAAATAAGGTGTTAAGTGTAACAACTTGTTTGAAAAGTTTTTGATTGTATTGCAATCTGGAGTTTAGTGATTCTTCGTCAGCAATAGACTCATCTACAGATTTTAAATTCCTATAATTAAAATATAAGGCTAGACTTGTATTGTTGTTTTGAATAATCCTAGAATTTAAATAGTACGTGTTTGAGTTATTTACCTTTTGCAAAGCGTTATTTTTAATGCTGTCGTTAACTCTATTTTTATAGCCAATTTCAGTAAATACCTTTGTACTATCTCCAACTCCTGTAAACACTTCATAAGCTTTAAAACGCTGGCTTAATGGCGTTAATTCGTCTGTTGATTTATCTTTTTGTTCATTGTCTTCAGTAGAGAATCGTGTTCCAATCCAACCTTTATTGTAGCTGTATTTCAATTGATTAAATGAACGCAAAAAACGAGACGTATTTAAAGTAGAATTTGAATTTAAAATACTTGTGTTTGAAAGTATATTGAATTGTTTAAGTCTTAAATTGGTTTGAAACACATGTCTGTTACCATTAAAACTTTCAGAATAATTAAGATGCTCAAATTGATAGTTGAACCTTCCTTTTTCATGATGATTTAGGGTCGTTCCTGCAATGAAAAGTTGCTGATTCCCTAAGGCCAAATCAATGTTCCAATCTCGGCTAAATTCAGCATTATATATTTGTTCTATAGTTTTAAAATTCTGCTGAATGTAATCACCATCAACATAAGAAGTTAAATTCCAAAGACTGTCTGAACGTATGAAATCTTGTTCAATTCGTAGTTTTCCAGCAAAACCATCATTGTTATTATCATCAAGACTTGAAAATAAATTAAGGTCATTTTTGCTACCTGCTAGTTCAAAATTTATGGTTGTTTTTTCAGTTGGTTTATAGCTGCCATTTACAACTGCCATTTGCAGTTTTGTTGGAGCAATAAGTTGCACAATAGGCTCATAATTCCCTTGAGGAACTCCAGCAATTGGAGAAACGTATTCAAAAATATTTGCAATGGCATTGGTTGAGGTAATGATATAATTCCCTTGATTTGCGCCAACCAAGCTAAAACGAACACTAAATAATTCGTCATCTGGATTGTTTGAAAACACAAATGCTTCAATACCATCAATAAGTTCTTTTTTATAAAGAATCCTATTTTCGTTATAGCTTTCAGGTACTGCAGAAGGAGCAACCATTAGGCTTTCATCATCTCCAGCATCAGCAAGCAGCTGCACTTGTTCTTCAGAAAGATTTTGTTGTAAGGGTTGATTCTTGGCGTCGTTTTCATTATAAACAGAAGCCCTAATCTTTAGTTTTTCAGTTTCATAAGAGCCACCACCATAAGCAACAAATCGCGAGTAATTTCTATCACTAAATTGGTAGTCAACAATAATTCGCATTTCAGAAGTAATTGGAAATGTTGGATTGAAGATAATTTCCCCAGCATTATAATCTATTATATAATCTTCATTCTCACCTCTTGTTACAGCCACACCATTAACATAAACCGTTTCACTGCCAGAAACAATAAGCACGTAAAGTTCACCATTAGAGCCTTGTAATTTATAAGGACCTTGATTACCTTCTTGAGCCGTAAATTGACTTCGTCTAAATTGTCCTCTTACCAAAGCTCCAGAAGCAAAAATGGTACTCTTGGATACTTCATGGTCAAGATTAAAGTTAACTGACAAACCTTGCACACGTTTTGTAAATCTGGCAAAGTAGGAATCTGAATTTTTCAAATCAATATCACCTGCTCTTATATTCCAATCGTCACTAAACAGCTCTATAAACACTTGATCAAACTCGTCCAATCTTTGTGAGTAACCGCTTTCTTGCAAAGGTATATTGGCATCTTGTATTGAGGCTCTCAAAGAAACTTTATCATTCAGCTTACCAGAAATTTGCAAATCCAATTCACTATTAAGTACAGAGTTTTGATTATTACCAACCGTTACACCACGTGAAATACTTCCTGAAGTTGTTAAGCCATCAAAAGGAATAAAAGCTCTTCGATCGCTTGGTTGAGATAATTGATAAAGCTTGTTTAAATTGTCTGTATTATCAACAATTATGGATTCATCAAGCTGTTTATACGTTTTAGTCAAGAACTCAGGAAATTGTAAGTAATCAATAATTATTGAATCAGTATCAATAGGTTTTTTGAAAGTTAGAAGGGCTTTTTTAAAATCAATATTATAATACGTACTATCAATGGTGCTGTTGTCTTTCTTTTTTAATAAAAACCAACTGTTGTTGATGCTTACCGAATCTATTTTAATAGAGTCACTTACAGCTACTTTTTTACTTCGGTAATTAGAAGTTTGGTCTTGTGCATAAAGACAACAACCAACAAGAAAAATGAGTAAAGTAACGTATAGCTTCATGTAGTACATTAAACTAAAAACATATCAAATTATTTTGTTGATAGTTTTCGTTAAAACTGCTTTAAATTAATAGTGTAAAAGTAACGCATTATTTATTTTAGCTGAAATGTATATAAATTAAAAAGATTCCCATTTTCATGGGAAATAAATATGAAAATAATCTCATATAACGTCAATGGCATAAGAGCAGCATTAAATAAAGGCTTTACTGATTGGTTAAAAAGTGCAAATCCAGACGTGATTTGTTTGCAGGAAATAAAGGCTATGGAAGAGCAGTTGGATCTTTCTGTTTTTGAAGAAGCTGGTTACAAACACCAATATTGGTTTAGCGCACAAAAAAAAGGATATAGTGGAGTGGCTATTTTAAGTAAGACCGAACCTAATCATGTTGAGTATGGAACTGGAATAGAATCTATGGATGTTGAAGGTAGAAACTTACGAGCAGACTTTGATGGAATTTCTGTAATGAGTTTGTATTTACCCTCTGGAACAAACGATTTAAGATTACAGCATAAACTGGATTATATGGATATGTTCCAAGATTATATTAATGATTTAAAACAAACCAATCCTAATCTGGTGATTTTGGGTGATTATAATATTTGCCATGAAGAAATTGACATTCACAATCCAAAAATGAAAAATGTTTCTGGATTCCTTCCAGTAGAACGAGAGTGGATTGGAAAGTTTATAGATAGTGGTTTTATAGATGCTTTCCGATTCTTACACCCTGAAAAACAAGAATATAGCTGGTGGAGTTATCGTGCTAATGCAAGGGTCAACAACAAAGGTTGGCGTTTAGATTATGCAATGGTTGCAAATCCTTTACAAGAAAATATCAAAAGAAGCGTTATACTCACCGAAGCAGTGCATAGTGACCATTGCCCAATTTTAGTAGAAATCAATTAAAACAACCTAACAATGATTAAAAAAAGTGTATTAATAGCAATAACATTAGTGTTGGCTGCCTCATGTGTGTCGCCAAAAGTGTACAAAGAATTGGAAGATAAATATGCCAATTTAAAGAAAGAGCATCGAAACCTTACAGATGCTCATGACGAATTAATGCAAGCCAAGTCCAAACTTGAAAACGACATGGCTGAGCTGCAAAGTGATTATGACAAAACCTTAATGCAACGTGATAAATTGCAAAGCGATTACAATGCACTTAAATCTAATTATGATAATTTAAAAGCCTCGTATGATGCTTTAGAAAAAAACAGCTCGGCAGCCATTGCTGAAAATTCAAAGAAAAACAGAGAGCTTTTAGCTCAACTTGAGGCTAAAGAACAAGCCCTTGCTGCAGAAAATGCAAGATTAGAAGCGCTTAAAAAACAATTGGAAGACCGATCAAACAGAATCGCTGAACTTGAAAGTGTTATTGCAGCAAAAGACAAGGCAATGACAGATTTAAAGAATGCCATTTCAAGAGCGTTGACTGATTTTGAAGGTAAAGGATTAACCGTTGAACTTCGTGACGGAAAAGTTTACGTTTCTATGGAAAACAAATTGTTGTTCCAATCTGGAAGCTGGGCTGTTGGAAGTCAAGGTCGTCAGGCCGTTCAACAGCTTGGTAGTGTGTTGGCTGACAATCCAGACATTGCTATTCTAATTGAAGGGCATACAGACAATGTACCTTATACAGGAAATGGACAATTGAGTGGCAACTGGGATTTATCTACAAAACGCGCAACAGCTATTGTAAATATCCTAAGAGAGAATGCTAATATTAATCCAGAGAATTTAACAGCTGCAGGACGAGGTGAATATGCTCCTGTGGCAACAAACGATACAGCTGAAGGCAAAGCCAAAAATAGACGTATTGAAGTGATTTTAACTCCAAAGTTAGATGAACTTTCTAAACTGTTAAACGATAATTAGTAATAAGTGAGGTTTTATAATAAAGTAAAAAATGTAATTCCTGAGCTCTATTTAATATTAGCCGTGCTGTATTATTGGTCGTTAACAGCCTCTATATTAAATCCTGTAGCAATTATTTTACTGTCTGTTTTAGTATATCAAATTATAACAAGAAAGCAGATTTTAGGTATTGTAATTGCTACAGTACTTATTTTAGCAAGTGGTTATCTCATTTTAGCCTTATTATCTGAGTTGTCTGAATTTTCAGAATATAATGATGATGCAAAAGAACTCGCAATTTTCGGGTTTCTCTACTTAGGACTAAATATTGGTTTTGGTGCAATTATGCTATATCGATATGCCATTAAAAATAATATAAAACAAACTGAAATTATTCATAATAATTAAAATGGATTCCTGCTTTTACAGGAAGTAAACATGAAATATACAACCTTACCAAATACAAACATTAAAGTTAGTAAAATATGCCTAGGCACTATGACCTGGGGAAATCAAAACACAGAAGCCGAAGGCCATACTCAAATGGATTTGGCAGTTGAAAGAGGTATCAACTTTTTTGATACAGCCGAATTGTATCCAGTTCCTGCCGAAGCTAAAACAAGCGGAAGAACGAGCGAAATCATTGGAACTTGGTTTAAAAAAACTGGACTACGTGATAAGATTATTCTAGCCAGTAAAATTGCAGGTCCTGGAGATTATACAGCACATATTAGAACTACTGGGTTTGTTCAAGGTATTAAAGAAGCTGTTGATAAAGAACTCAAAAGATTGCAAACCGATTACATTGATTTGTTTCAGTTGCATTGGCCAGAACGAAATACGAATACGTTTGGAGTTAGAGATTACAAACATGATCCTAATGATGATTGGAAAGATAATTTTAATGCTATTTTACATACTCTGGATGGAATAATTAAGGAAGGGAAAATTAGGCATGTTGGGATTTCAAACGAGAAAGCTTGGGGAACTATGCGCTATTTGGAAGAATCTAAAAAGCATAACTTACCACGCATGATTAGCATACAAAATGCGTATTCTTTATTAAACAGAGTTTTTGAAGGTGATATGGCAGAAATTGCCATGCGTGAGAACATAAAACTGTTAGCCTATTCTCCAATGGCATTTGGTGTGCTATCTGGTAAATACATCAAAGGGACAGCAGCAGAAAATGCAAGATTAAAATTATTTCCGCGATTTGCAAGGTATAGTAGCGAGCAAGCAACAGAAGCTACAAAGGCTTATTTGAAACTAGCTGAGGATAACAATATGAGTTTAGCGCAAATGTCGTTAGCCTTTGTAACACAACAACCTTTCGTGTTGAGTAATATTATTGGAGCTACAACTTTAGAGCAACTGGAGGAAAATATTGATAGTATCAATGTAGAATTAAGTCAGGAGCTGTTGGTAAAAATAAATGCCATTCATGCTAAGATTCCTAATCCAGCGCCTTAAAATTAAAATGCCTTTGAAGAAAGCGTCTCAGAATAGAACTATTATTTTTCATTGGCTACCGCTAAGCTCCGCTTAGTGGCAGAATCAGTAATAAATTAGAAGCTGTTAAAATCTAAATGTTATGGATGTTAATGCTTTTTGTAATTTAGACTTATGAGTAGAAACTATAAATTCCATAATAAGTCAGGATTATATTTCGTATCGTTTGCTACTGTATATTGGTTAGATGTTTTTACTAGGCAAATATACTTTGATTTATTAGCAGAAAGCATAAAGTATTGTCGAGCCGAAAAAGGCATGGAATTGTATGCTTATTGTTTTATGCCAAGTCATGTGCATTTGATTTTTAGATCGGATAATGATAATCCCGATGGGTTATTAAGGGATTTTAAAAGTTATACAGCAAAAAAACTGATTGAAGCTATTGAAACTAATCCACAAGAAAGTAGAAAAGAATATTTGTTATGGTTTTTTGAGCGTGCGGCAAAAAAGAAGAGCAACAGTTCTAAGTATCAATTTTGGCAACATCATAATCAGCCTGTTGAATTATGGAGTGAATCTGTAATAAAACAAAAAATAGACTATATTCACAATAATCCTGTAAAAAGTGGCTTTGTAACAAATCCTGTAGATTGGAAATATTCTAGCGCAAGAAACTTTCAGGACGACCATACGGTTTTAGAGATTGATAGTACTGGGTTTTTGGGTTGAACTTTTGCTTATTTGTTGCCACTAAGCAGAGCTTAGCGGTAGCAAGGGGAAGATATAATAAATATTATAATAAATGAACAAAATGGTACATCAGATGCTGAAGGCTCTACTTGTGAATAATTTAACCTTTATAATTCTTTTCTTCTGTAATAGTATTTATGGTCAAGAAAGAATTAATGGTAAGTTTTGCCGTGATTTTAAGTTTAGTGATATTTCAAATTGTTTTCTATTTGAAGAAAATGGTAAATTTACTCATAGTATTGATAGTGATTTAGGAAACGAATATTATGGGGAAGGATTATATAAACTTGTTGAAAACACACTCTACTTAAACTATGATACTCTCGATTTGGCTAAAAACAGTAGTTACACTTCAAAATATTGGTATAATTTTTCTGATTTGGTGGAAGTTAAAGTAAATGTTGTTGATGAAAAAAATCAACCGATAATAGGTGCAAATATGTTTAATTTGAAAAATAAAAAAGGGTGTGAAACTGATTCCAAAGGAAATTGTAAAATACTTTTTAAAAAATCTGATAATTTTTTAGAACTTAACATCTCATCATTAGGATACAAAAGACTTAAAATAGATATAAATTCTAAATATAATCACTCAGTCAATGTCATTTTGACAGAAAAAAAATCTTATGGAGTACCAATCATAAATCAGATAGATACACTTAGAATAAATAAAGACAATCCAGTTTTCATTTATAAAGAAAAGTCAAAAAAATGGATAAAAATAGATTGATTTATTAATGATTCTAAATATAAACAGGTATAAACCAAAAAAGCCTCTCCATAACTGGAAAGGCTTTTTTTTTATAATTGTATTGTGTTACCATCTTTATCTTTAAAGTGGTACTCTAAATATGTGTAAGCATCTCTTGGTAATATTTTCACCCATTTTTTGTGTTCAAAATACCATTTTGAACGCATTGATGGAAAACCTTTAGTTAAAAAGGCTGCTATAAAAGGATGTGTGTTTAAGGTCACCTTTTTATAGTCTTTTTTAATAATTTGTTCCAAATCGTGTTTTATTTTCTCCACGATTTTTATTGGTGCTTCAACCTCTTGTCCATTTAAACCATTAGGGTTTTCCTCTCTGGTTTTGATGTTCATTTCTGGTCTTACGCGTTGTCTTGTTATTTGTATCAAGCCAAATTTACTTGGTGGCAAAATTTTGTGTTTTGCCCTATCATCTTTCATTTCATCACGAAGATGATTAAACAGTTTTTTGCGGTTTTCGGCATTGTTCATGTCAATAAAATCAACCACGATGATGCCTCCCATATCACGCAAGCGTAATTGTCTGGCCATTTCTGTAGCTGCAATTAAATTAACTTCCAATGCAGTATCCTCTTGGTTGGCTGCTTTGTTAGATCGGTTTCCACTGTTTACGTCAATAACATGAAGTGCTTCAGTATGTTCTATTACTAAATAAGCACCTTTTGCCATAGACACAGTGCGTCCAAAGGATGTTTTTATTTGCCGCTCAATTCCATATTTTTCAAAAATAGGAACATTGCCTTGATGCAACTTAACAATGGATTCTTTTTTCGGTGCAATTTCTTGCACATAATCTTTAATTTGAATGTAAAGCGATTCATCATCCACTACTATTGAAGTAAAAGAGTCGTTAAATATGTCTCTTAAAATGGAAGAGGCTTTATTTAACTCTCCTAACACTTTACTAGGATGATGGGCTTTGTGTAGCTTTTTACACATTGCTGTCCAACGACTGAGCAAATTTTGTAAATCTCTATCTAGTTCCGCTACTTTTTTGCCTTCTGCAACAGTACGTATAATAACGCCAAAACCTTTTGGTGTAATACTTTTCACCAAACGTTTAAGTCTTTCTTTTTCTTCTTTGCTTTCAATTTTTTGTGAAATTGAAATACGATCAGAAAAAGGTACTAAAACAATATATCTACCAGCAATGGAGAGTTCCGAACTAATTCGTGGCCCTTTGGTAGATATAGGTTCTTTTACGATTTGTACCAATACAGATTGATTTGATTTTAAAACGTCAGTCATGCTTCCGTTTTTATCAATATCTTTTTCAAATGGGAAATCTTTTAAAGAATAATCTCTAAGTTTACCTGTGCTTACACGTTTTACGAATTTTAAAAGGGAAGGAAGTTTTGGGCCTAAATCATGATAGTGCAAAAATGCATCTTTTTCATAACCTACATTAACAAATGCAGCATTAAGGCCTTGGACAGATTTTCGTACTTTGGCTATAAACACATCGCCAACCGAAAAGTTATTGTCATCCTCGTCTTTTTGTAATTCAATAAGTTTTCCATCTTTTAATAAGGCAAAATCAACATCATTAGAACTAGAACGAATAATAAGTTCTTTATTCATATTGTTAATTTATATCCATCAAAACCTTTAGCGTCTTGATAGATGGATTAATATTATTTGATCACAGGTTCCCGAGCTTTTCGGGATTTTACTGTAAAATCCATAATCATGCTAAGGTAAAAGCACTAGTTAATCATGAATTTAATATCAAAGAACGTTTTTTAAATAAAACTGAAAAAGTAGCTTTGCAACTACTTTTTCAAATTATTTTTTCTTGTGACGATTAGCGCGTCTTCGTTTTTTACGCTTATGCGTCGCTACCTTGTGTCTTTTTCTTTTTTTACCACTTGGCATAAATAATGCTTTTTAAAATTAATACTTTTTTAATATTTTTTACTTAACCTCAACATTAGCTTTTACACCTTCTACAAATACCTTTGCAGGTTTAAATGCTGGAATGTTATGAGCTGGAATCTTAATAGTCGTGTTTTTTGAAATATTTCTACCAGTTTTTTCGGCTCTGGTTTTTACTATAAAACTACCAAATCCTCTTAAATAAACGTTGTCACCACTCTCTAAAGAGGTTTTTACTTCTGTCATAAATGTCTCTACAGTTGCCTGTACGTCACCTTTTTCAATTCCTAATTTCTCAGAAATTTTAGCTACAATATCAGCTTTAGTCATTATTAATTATTTTTTAGGGTTATCTATTAATTATAAGGGATGCAAATATAGGTATTTTAATTTCAATATTTCAAACCTAAATCATTAAAATTTAACTTAATAAACGTTTATTTTTGCCTTTTTAGATACATTTTAATGAATTTTACACAAACTTTAACATATTGGTATTCAATTAATAAGAGAGATTTTCCTTGGAGAAGAACAAAAGATCCTTATAAAATATGGTTATCTGAAATAATCATGCAACAAACGCAAATTACACAAGGGTTACCTTATTATGAGGCTTTTGTAGCGCAATTCCCAACTGTTTTTGACCTTGCAAATGCTGAAGAAGAAGCCGTTTTGAAGCTTTGGCAAGGACTTGGTTATTACTCCAGAGCAAGAAATTTACATACTACTGCAAAGCATATTGCAAATAATCTAGGAGGTGAATTCCCAACCTCTTATAATGAATTATTAAAACTTAAAGGCGTTGGTGATTATACAGCAAGTGCCATAGCATCTATTTGTCACGATGAAAAAACCGCAGTTGTTGATGGTAATGTTTATCGGGTTTTGTCTCGTTATTTTGGAGTTGATGCTCCAATTAATTCATCAAAAGGTACAACCTATTTTAAAGAACTTGCACAATCATTGTTGCCTAGTAAGAATATTGGGAACTATAATCAAGCCATTATGGATTTTGGTTCACAACAATGCAAACCAAAGTCTCCTGATTGTACAAAATGTCCTTTTAATACAAGTTGTGTTGCTTTAAAAAATAATCAAGTAGAAATGCTTCCAATTAAGATAAACAAAACTAAAATCACTAAAAAGTATTTTAATTTTATTGTGCTTATATCTGAGGACGGAAAAACAGTTTTGGAAAAAAGAACCGGAAAAGGTATCTGGAAAAACCTTTATCAATTTCCTTTAATAGAAACAACGAAGCGACTGTCAATTAAAAACTTTCACTCTAATGATGTTGTAAAACAGATTTTAAAGGGCAAAAAATATTCTGTTTCTCTATATAACGACAAAGAAATAGTGCATAAACTTTCGCATCAGCATTTATATACAAGTTTCTGGATTATCAACATAAATGAGCTTTCAGAAGATGCAATTAAAATTTCTGATGCTTATAAATTGCCAGTTCCAATACTAATTAGCAAATTTATGGATGCAATTGATTTTTAAACAACGAATTAATTTCCATAATTTTCATTACTTTTAAGATGTATATCATAAAAACCACTAATTTTGTGGTTTATAACAAAAAAGGAGAGTTATGGCTGGAACATTAAATAAAGTAATGCTAATTGGGCATTTGGGAGATGAAGTAAAAATGCATTATTTTGATGGAGGTAATTGCATCGGTCGTTTTCCTTTGGCTACAAATGAATCATATACAAACAAGCAAACCAATGAACGTGTTACGTCTACTGAGTGGCACAATATTGTGGTAAGAAATAAAGCTGCTGAAATTTGCGAGAAATATTTAAGCAAAGGTGATATGGTATATATTGAAGGACGTTTAAAAACCAGAAAGTGGCAAGATGATAAAGGGCAAGATCGTTACTCAACCGAAATTCATTGCACAGACTTTACATTTTTGAGCAATAAAAATGAGAATGCTTCATCAGCACCTCAAACTTCGCAAAAACCAGCAAAGCCAACTGAAAATTCAGTAAGCGAACCTATTGGTGATGAGGATGATTTACCATTTTAAGTTTAATTTAAAGATTAGTACTTGGATCCCGAACCCTATAGTTTAATAATAAACACCTTAGCAATTGACGCATCCATAGCATTTGGCGTTGTGTTGTTATTTATATTGTTATTATGCTCTGCCTTAGTATCTGGAGCCGAAGTCGCTTTGTTTTCATTAACACAAACAGATATAGAAAAAGCTTCACAAGAAAACTCTAAGCATATTGAAATTATCTCTAAACTTTTAGATAGGCCAAAAAAACTATTGGCAACTATATTGGTTGCTAATAACTTTATCAACATTGCCATAGTCATTTTATTTGCCTATTTAGGAGGCTATTTTTTTGAAGGTATTTCTTCAGTAATTACAAGGTTTGTTATTGAAGTTGTTATCGTCACTTTTTTAATTTTACTTTTTGGTGAAATCTTACCAAAGATTTATGCAAGTCGTAATAGAGTTAAATTTGCCAAATTCATGGCTTATCCATTGCGAGTTTTAGATGTTTTTATTTCTCCAATTAGTTTGCCAATGCGAAGCATAACCATTGCAATGCACAATAGATTAGGAAAGCAAAAATCCAATTTAAGTGTCGACCAATTATCTCAAGCGTTGGAACTGGCAAGCGATGAAGACACTACCAAAGAAGAACAAAAAATACTTCAAGGCATCGTATCTTTTGGAAATACAGATACCAAGCAAGTGATGCAGCCACGTATAGATATTTTTGCCTTGGAAGAATCTATGAAATTTACTGAGATTTTTGCCGAAATTGTAAAGCATGGTTTTTCAAGAATACCTGTTTATAAAGAAAACGTAGATAATATTATTGGCGTGCTTTATGCAAAAGATTTATTACCTTATCTTGACAGAAAGCAATTTGATTGGCGAACCTTGTTAAGAGACCCATTCTTTGTGCCTGAAAACAAAAAGCTAGATGATTTAATGGTAGAGTTTCAAGAGAAAAAAGTGCATCTCGCTATTGTGGTTGATGAATATGGTGGAACTTCTGGCATTGTGTCTTTAGAGGATGTTATTGAAGAAATTGTTGGAGATATCAGTGATGAATTTGATGATGAAGACTTAACCTTTTCAAAGTTGGATGATAAAAATTATGTATTTGAAGGCAAAACCACTTTAAAGGATTTTTATCGCATTATTAAACTGGAAAATGAAACCATTTTTGAATCTAAAAAAGGAGAAGCTGAAACCATTGCAGGATTTGTTCTGGAAATCTCAGGAAGCTTCCCAAAATTAGGAAGTAAAATAAAATTTGAAAATTACGTTTTTGTTATAGAAGCTCTAGACAAAAAGCGAATACAACAAGTTAAAGTCACCTTACCAAATTAATGAAGTACGTAACATTTTTTCTATTAATTATAATATGTGTTTCATGCGGAAGCGATCCAACGCCAAAACCAAGGGCGTTTTTAAGATTAGACTATCCGCAACCTCATTATGTTAAAGAGACTTCTAATTTACCATTTACTTTTGAAAGAAATGAGCTGTCTGATGAGGTTACAGATATAAAAATAGCAAGCGATGAAAAATCTATTGGTATTAATATAACCTATCCTGATTTAAAAGGCACCATATATTTAACATACAAAAAAGTTGATGCTCAAAATCTTGAGCCTTATCTTATAGATGCTCAAAGCATCACACAAAAGCACACCCAAAAAGCAGATGCGATTACAGAACAACCTTATATTGACAACATCAATAAGGTCTACGGAATGTTTTATGAAGTAGGTGGTAACGCAGCCTCACAATCTCAGTTTTACGTTACAGATAGTATCAACCATTTTGTAACAGGCTCTTTATATTTTTATGTAAAGCCAAATTATGATTCTATTTTACCAGCTGCACATTATTTAAAGAGAGATATTCAGCACTTAATGGAAACCATTAAATGGAATAAGTAATGTTATTACTTATAATTATCATTAAAATTATCACTTTTGTAGCTTATAATTCTTGGTATGCATTTTAGAAATAAAAAGTGGTTTATTTTAATCATACTTTCTCTTATTTGGGGAAGTTCTTTCATACTCATAAAAAAAGGGTTAATAGGTTTAACGCCTTTGCAGTTAGGTGCTTTACGAATTGTATTTTCAGCAATATTTATTTTCATTTTTGGATTTCATACGTTAAAATCTATTCCTACAAACAAATGGAAATGGCTAATAATTTCAGGTTTTATTGGCACATTTTTCCCAGCATTCCTATTTGCATTTGCTGAAACTGAAATTGATAGCTCAATAGCTTCAATATTAAATTCGCTTGTACCATTAAACACAGTTTTATTAGGGTTTGCCATATTTAAGATAGCATCAACCAAACGACAAATTATTGGTGTTATAGTTGGCTTTATTGGTACAGCTTTGCTAATTGGCAGTGGAGCACAGCTAAACCCACAACAAAATTATCTGTACGCTGGATTTGTATTGATCTCAGGAGTTATGTATGGTTTAAATGTAAACATTATCAAGCGTTATCTTCAGGATGTAAAAGCACTTGGTATCGCCTTTGGTAATTTTGCAGCTATTATTATTCCAGCATTTATTGTTTTAGTGTTTACAGATTTCTTTAAAGCAGAAACGTTCCAAAATCCAATAGTAGTGACATCAATTGGTTATATTGTTTTGCTTTCGGCTTTTGGCACAGCCTTAGCAAAAGTGTTATTTAATAAATTAGTACAAATGGCAACACCAGTTTTTGCGTCTTCAGTAACCTATTTAATGCCAGTTGTTGCAGTTGGTTGGGGACTTTTAGATGGAGAAGGATTTAGTGTTTGGCAAGTATTGGCGACCATGCTTATTCTTTTAGGTGTTTACTTGGCTAACAGAAAAAACTAGACACAGCCCATTTAACAAAATCTAAATCAACAAATCGTTTGCAGATTAATTATTTAGCAGTATATTTGCACTCATTTTTGAACAAAATTAATTAATATAAACGTTACGCTATGTACGCAATTGTAGAGATAGCAGGGCAACAATTTAAAGTTGAAAAAGACCAAAAAGTCTTTGTTCATCGTTTGCAAACAGAAGAAGGCAAGAAAGTTTCTTTCGATAATGTTCTTTTGTTAAGTGATGGTGACAAAGTTACTGTAGGCGCCCCAGCTATAGGCGGAGCACAAGTAAGTGCAAAAGTCTTAAAGCACCTTAAAGGTGATAAAGTAATAGTTTTCAAGAAGAAAAGAAGAAAAGGTTACCGCAAGAAAAACGGACACAGACAATCTTTAACAGAAATTCTTATTGAAAGTATTGTAGCTTCAGGAGCTAAACCAACAGCAAAAGCTGAAAAAGCTGCTCCAGCTAAAGAAGAGAAAAAAGCAGAACCTAAAGCTGCTGCTCCAAAAGCTGAAACAAAACCAGCCTCTGCCAAAGCTGCGGCTGATAAACCAGCTAAAAAGGCAGAAGCCTCTCAAGATTTAAGCAGTTTAACTGTTGCTGAATTAAGAGAAATGGCAAAAGCAAAAGAAATAACAGGATATTCTTCAATGAAGAAAGCCGAATTAATTGCTGCTTTAAGTTAATTTTAATCATATAAAATCGAAATAAAATGGCACACAAAAAAGGAGTCGGAAGTTCGAAAAACGGTAGAGAATCAGAATCGAAACGCTTAGGTGTAAAGATTTTTGGTGGTCAAGCTGCTGTTGCAGGTAACATCATTGTAAGACAAAGAGGGACTGCACATAATCCAGGTGAAAATGTTTACGCTGGGAAAGACCATACATTACATGCTAAAATTGATGGCGTTGTAAAATTTGAGAAAAAGAAAAATAACAAATCTTATGTTTCTATAGTGCCTTTTGAGGCTTAAGAAGTATATGATTTAACATATTTAGAAACCCTTTCTAGAAATAGAGAGGGTTTTTTATTTTAAGATATCTCTAATAATTTTTAAATGATGATTGGTGTGCAATTGCAAAAACCTAACGGTTCTTTTTTTATCCAATAAGCCAAAAATAAAGTGTTTAAAATGCGCATGCTTGTCAGCCAATTTTAACCTCTCAATATTTTGATAAGCTAATAGAATTTGCTCGTTCAAATCTTCAATTGTGATTATTTCTGGAGGTCTTACATATTTGGGAGCTTTTACTTTCCCTCTCGGAAAATAGCCAATAGTAAATAATACCAATCGCCATGTATTAAAATTACTTTTATAATCTTCAGGGTTAGATTTCAATAAAGTCTCACTTACCAAATTAATCACTTTAAGCGAGTGGTCTATTTGCCAAGCCACATCAGATGTTGTAACAGAAGCCTTTCTTTTGTCTTTTACAGAGAGGTAACGTTCTAATTTTTTAATAAACGGAATTAAACTTTCAGGGTTTCGATTAAGCATGCTCTAAGCTAATTAAAAAATATGATGAATGGAGAATCAATCATGAATAAGATTATCGTAAAATCCCAGAGGTTATAAAAATTAGCACATCATTGATGCATTTGTCTAAATCTGTTTTGATTTCTTTTTCCCAAAACCTAAAAACTGTATAACCTAAATCGTAAAGCTGCTGATTGACCTCTTTGTCACGTTGCATGTTGCGTTCAATTTTTGGCATCCAGAACCCTCGATTACTTTTTATTGAATCCTTTTTTTCGTCCCAGTCATAGCCATGCCAAAACTCGCCATCTATAAAAATTGCTAATTTGTATTTTTTAATGCTTACATCTGGTCGTCCAGGTAATTGTTTGCTGTTAACTCTGTAGCGCACACCTTTTGCCCAAAGTGCCTTACGGAACAATAACTCAGGCTTGGTGTTTTTGCCACGTATTCTGCTCATTATTTTTGAGCGTTTTTTGGTGGTGTAAAAACCAGATGCTTCGTTAAAACGAGGGACTTTTATTTTAGGTTCTTGGTATTCCATAGATATTTAAACGTCAGTTCGGGTGAAATTCTTGTAAAAGAATTTTGTATCGGGAACAGTCAATATAGATAATTTAACTTCTAGATACAATCCCTCATACTTCGGAATCACTCAAAGTGACATAATGCAAATTAAAACAAAAACCCTCACATTTCTGCAAGGGTTTATTTTTATAATGAGATTCCTGGCCTTTGCAGG
>JAUIGO010000032.1 GCA_030429955.1 Bacteroidia bacterium | reverse complement strand
GAAGTTTTAGAAGGATTATTTGTTGGAAATGAAATCGTAACTAACGGAACTTTTACGGTTGATGCAGCAGCTCAATTACAAGGTAAAAAATCAATGATGAATAAAGATGGTGGCAAAGTAATGACTGGTCACGAAGGACATTTAGGAATGGATAATAATGCATCAAAAAAAGAACGTGGCCATACTAATATGAACGAAAGATTGACAGTATCAGAGAAATTTCAAGAACAACTAAAAGTTGTTTACAATGATTACATCAATTTAAAAGATGCTTTAGTAGAAGAAGATTCAAAAAATACTTCAGATAATGCAACAAGTTTATTGAACAATTTAAGTAAAGTGGATATGAAATTATTATCAGACAATAATGCACACACACATTGGATGTCATTAGTCAAAGAAATACAATCTTCTGCAACATCTATTTCTAAAACCTCTGATATAAAGACTCAAAGAGACCATTTCAAGCATTTATCATCACACTTAATAAATGCTGTACAACTGTTTGGTGTTAGTGAGAAAGTCTATGTGGAATTTTGTCCTATGGCAGATAACAACAATGGTGCTTACTGGTTGAGCAAAGAAGAAAAAGTAATCAATCCATATTTTGGTAGCGCCATGTTAACCTGTGGAGAAGTAAAACAAGTTATAGAATAATAATAAATCAGAGAATATATCAAACAAAAAACCCTGAAAACATTAAAGTTTCAGGGTTTGTTTGTGGTACCTCCAGGAATCGAACCAGGGACACACGGATTTTCAGTCCGTTGCTCTACCAACTGAGCTAAGGTACCTCGCCAAAGCGGTTGCAAATATATATTCATTTTTATTATTCCCAAAAGAAAACTTGTAAAAATTGGATACAAATATCCAACTCAATTTTTAACTCACAATGTTAAGCAATTCATAATTCTTGGTTTTGAAAAAATCTATGCTTTATATTACGCTTGGTTTTGTAAATTTACGTTTTTTTATTTGGGATATGAACTTAATTATTGATGTTGGAAATACTAAGGTGAAACTAGCTGTTTTTGGTAACCAAAAACTTGTTACAAAGGCCTCTGCAACTCATGATAATTTTCTACAAAAAATTGACAAACTCCAAAAGGACTATCTAAATTTAAACAATGCAGTTATATCCTCTGTTGGTAATATTTCAGATGAAGATTTAAAACAGCTTGAAAGCCGATTTAAATTACTGATTTTAAACAGATCAACTAAAGTCCCTTTTAAAAATTGTTATGAAACACCTTCCACATTAGGAGTAGACCGAATCGCGCTTGTAAGCGCTTCAGTAAACAAATATCCAGATAAAAATGTCTTAATTATTGATGCTGGAACTTGTATAACCTATGATTTTATTACTGCTCAAAACGAGTATCTCGGAGGCGCTATTTCTCCAGGCATTAGAATGCGTTACAATGCGCTACATAATTTAACTGCAAACTTACCGTTATTAGATACAAAACCTCCCAAAAATTTAATAGGAAATTCAACTTCTGAATCCATTCATTCAGGAATTATCAACGGAATTTTGAAAGAAATAGATGGCATTGTCCAGGAATATGAAAAAAAATATCAAGATTTAACAGTTATTTTAACAGGAGGAGACACTAAATTCTTGTCAAAGCAATTAAAAAGTAGCATATTTGCGAACTCAAATTTCCTTTTAGAGGGTTTAAACTTTATTTTAGAATTTAATTCAAACGAATGATTAAAAAACTTTGTATAGTTTTATTTGCCTTAGCTGCATTAAATAGTTACGCTCAAGAAGGTACAACATCTCCTTATTCTTTTTATGGGATAGGTAGTTTAAAATTCAAAGGAACTACTGAAAATAAAAGCATGGGTGGACTTAGCATCTATTCTGACAGTATTCATGTAAACCTACGTAATCCTGCTTCTTATGGAGGAAATAGCTTAAAAGTTGCTGGATATAATAATGAAAGCCGTCCAATAAAATTTACGGTTGGAGGTTCACATAGCAGTACAACACTTAAAACAAATTCTGACTCTCAAGAAGCAAGTTCAACAACCTTTGATTATTTGGCAATGTCAATGCCAATAGGAAAATTGGGTGTAGGTTTTGGGTTAATGCCTTATACTTCTGTTGGCTATAAATTAGAATCTTTAAATGATTCAGATGTATTAACAAATAGATATAGAGGAGAAGGAGGCGTTAATAAAGCTTTTTTAGGACTAGGTTACCAAATAGCAAAAGATGTAAAGATTGGAGTAGATGCAAGCTACAATTTTGGAAATATTCAAAATTCGGCAATTGAATTTCTGTACACTGATGAAGGCGAATTAATACAATATCAAAGTAGAGAGTCCAATCGTTCAGATATAAGTGGACTTAATTTTAATTTTGGCATGACTTATACGCCAATGATCAGTGAAAAACTACAGTTAACAACTGCGTTTACTTTTAAGCCTAAAAGTGAATTAACCTCAACAAACCAAAGAACTATAGCAACTATAGTTATTAATCCAATTTCTGGGCAAGAATTTCCGGTAAATGAAATTGAACAAGATTTAGAAGCCAACGGTTTAAAAACGACAACACTTACTTTACCGTCAAAAACAGCCTTTGGAGTTGGAATCGGACAACCTAGAAAGTGGTTTTTTGGAGCTGAATATACTTCATTAAAAACTAGCCAATTCTCTAATCCGATTTTCAGTATAGACAATGCAACCTTTGAAGATGCATCGGAAATTGCATTTGGAGGATTTTATATTCCACAGTACACATCATTCAATAAGTACTGGAAACGAATAGTTTACAGAGCAGGAATGCGCTTTGAAAACACTGGGTTAAAGATTAATAATGAGGCCATAAAAGAGTTTGGCATATCTTTTGGAGTAGGTATACCAGTTGGGCAAGCGTTCTCAAATGCTAACTTTGGATTTGAAGTAGGGAAAAGAGGAACCACAAACCAAAATTTGATACAAGAAAATTTTGTAAACTTCCAACTTAGTTTATCATTAAACGATAGATGGTTTGAAAAAAGAAAATTTAACTAATTAATATTTAATACTTGAATTATGAAGACGAAAATTACACTGTTAGTCGCCTTGCTTTTTTTAGGGTTTAACTTCGCAACTGCTCAAGATAATCAGGAAGATCTTAATACGCTTTCTATATTTAGCGAGTATGCTAAAGCAAAAAATTATGATGCAGCTTATGGTCCTTGGATGGAGTTAAGAAAACGTAATCCTAAATTTAACAGAGCAATTTTTACCTATGGAGAAAATATCTTAGAACATAAGATTGAAAACTCTTCAGGTGCAGAAAAAGTAGGTTTTATAAAAGACCTAGTAAAAATGTGGGAAGAAAGACGTGAGCATTTTGCCAGTAAAACTCCAGAAGGCGAATTTTTGGCCAAAGCATGCCAATTGCAGTATGATTACAAAACTGAGTTAAACATGACTGACAGCCAATTGTATGAATGCTTTGATAACGCATATAAAGCTGATGAGGCTACATTTACAAACCCAAAATCTCTATATACTTACTATAAGTTAATGGTGAATCTTTACGATGCTGGTAAAAAACCTGCAGAAGAATTGTTTACTAAGTATGATGAAATTTCAGAAAAAGTAGAATCGGAAGTAAAAAACTATACAAAACTTTTAAATAAATACATACCAGCTGGTGACAGTGATGAAGAGATAAAGCTAAGTAAAAAAGACGAAAGAATAGTTAAGTCTTACACTACTTATCTTAAAGCGTATGACCAAATTTCATCTGGTATGGATAAAGATTTAGGTGATCGTGCCAATTGTGAAAACTTGGTTCCTTTATACACTAGAAACTACGAGCAAAACAAAAACGATGGTTTATGGTTACAAAGAGCAATGAACAGATTGTATACTAAAGAATGTACAGATGATCCATTGTTTGTTAAAATAGTAGAACAAAAAAACAGCTTAGAGCCTAGTGCTGATACCGCTTATTATTTAGGATTATTAAAAGAAAAGAGCGGTGATGATGCTGCAGCTTTAACCTATTACAATCAAGCAGTTGACTTACAAACTGATGATTATGAAAAAGCTAAAATCCTTTACAGAATTGCTTCAGGTTTCAAGAAAAAAGGAAGCTATGGCCAGGCAAGAACCTATTATCAAAAGGCGCTAGAAGCTAGTCCTTCATCAATGGGTAAAGCACACTTAGCAATTGCTCAAATGTATGCTAGTAGTGCTAATAGCTGTGGAGATGACAACTTTAGTAAAAGAGCTGTATATTGGTTAGCCGCTCAAGAAGCAAGAAAAGCTGGAAGAGTTGATGCAAATTTATCTAGAGATGCTGCCAATACTGCTGAAAACTATATGTCTAAGGCACCAAGTAAAAGTGAAGTGTTCTCTGCTGGACGTTCAGGTGAGACTATAAAAATTGGATGTTGGATTGGTAGAAGCGTTACAGTGCCAAGTTTATAATGCAATTCAAAATATTAGATATTAAATTTTACATAGTCACAGTTTTTACTGTGACTATGTTTTTTGCATGCAAAAATAACTTTAAAGAAGTTCAGAATATTGGTATTGTAGATAGTGGTCCACTTACCATTGCAGAAAACATCAATACAAAATATACAGATTCCGGGAGCCTTAAAATGAATTTAAAAAGTGCCAAAATGCTCGATTTTTCAAACAGGGACTTTGCCTTTTTTGAATTTCCAGATGGTGTAGACTTAGATATTTATGACGATGATAACAATAAAAGCAATGTTATTGCTGATTATGCTTTAGTTTATGCCGAAACTGATTTAATAGACCTTAGAGGCAATGTAGTACTCAGAACTCATAATAACGATACGTTGTTTGCAGAGCAACTGTATTACGACCAAAAAACGGAATGGCTCTTCACCAACAAACCTGTAAAATTTGTAAGACAGAATGAAATGATTAATGGCAATGGTTTTGACTCTAATAGAAATTTCACCAATGCAGAAGTTTTAGAGACTACAGGAATTATCTATATAGACGAATAATACGTATCTTTGCCGTATTAAATTTTTATATTAGAAATGAAACATCCAATTTTGAAATGCAGTCGTACAACGAAACGTTTATTTTGGATGTTACATGTGACCTTTGAAAAGCAATAAATATTTTCACATGAAATTACTTCAATTTTTACAGTACGCATATTTGTTTTTTGTAGTGCTCTTTCTATATGATGCCATAAGCAATTGGAATATAGACAGAAACCGCTCATACATGTCGTTGTTTTTTGCCGCATTGGCAATTTTTATGTTCTTTTTCAGAAAAAAATTCAGAAAACGATTTGAAGATCGTGGTAAACTATAACCATGAGTTACCAAGTTGTCATCATCATTATATCCTTGTTATTTTCGGCTTTTTTCTCAGGCATGGAAATTGCTTATGTGTCTTCAAACAAAATTCACATAGAAATCGAGAAAAAGCAAAGAGGCTTGCTGGCAAGAATACTTACAAAACTTACCGTTAAGCCTTCAAAGTTTATTGCCACTATGCTTATTGGCAATAACATTGCTTTGGTTATCTATGGTTTTTTTATGGGAGATTTGCTTGTTAACTGGTTTCAAACCATGTTGCCTTCCAACTATCAAATTATCAATGTTGCCCTTACAGATTTTAGTTTGCTTATTCAAACCATTATATCTACACTATTGATTCTTATAACGGCTGAGTTTTTACCTAAAGTGTTCTTTCAGATTTATTCAAACTCACTACTCAAAATATTTGCTGTTCCAGCATACATATTTTATGTGATGTTTTCATTTATTTCAGATTTTGTCATTTGGATTTCAGATGTCGTACTCAAACAATTCTTTAAAACCGAAGGAGACGAAGTGCAACTGGCTTTTACCAAAGTGGAATTGGGCAATTACATTAGTGAACAAATGGAATCGGTTGAAGAAAAGGATGATATTGACAGCGAAATACAAATTTTTCAAAATGCATTAGAGTTTTCAGATGTGAAAGCACGTGAAGTCATGATACCAAGAACCGAATTGGAAGCGGTTGAAATACATGATTCTGTGAAGTCATTAAACGAGTTGTTTACAGCTACTGGTTACTCAAAAATACTGGTTTACAAAACCACCATTGATGATATTTTGGGCTATGTGCATTCTTTTGATCTGTTCAAAAAACCCAAAACCATAAAGTCTATTGTAATGCCTGTTGAATTGGTTCCAGAAACCATGTTGGTAAAGGATATTTTGAATATTCTTATAAGAAAACGAAAAAGTATTGCGGTGGTTTTGGATGAATATGGAGGTACTTCAGGTATTATCACAGTTGAAGATATCGTTGAGGAACTGGTTGGTGAAATTGAAGATGAACACGATAGTATTGAGCTGCTAGAGGAAAAAATTGATGAAAATAATTACAAATTATCGGCTCGTTTAGAGGTGGATTATTTGAACGAAACCTACAAACTAAACCTTCCGGAAAACGAAAATTATGAAACCTTAGGAGGCCTAATAGTGAATGTTACCCAAGGCATTCCAGAAAAAAATGAACAAGTAAAAATTGAAAACTTTTTGTTTACAATATTAGAGGTTTCAACCACAAAAATAGACCTCGTTTCGTTAGAAATTCTCGATGACGAGTAAATTTCCCACAAGAACCAAATTAATACGTTCAACTACTTTTATAATTTAATAGAAAATGGTATTTTCGCCCACTATATTTAATAAAAATTAAAAGAACCAATGGCAATTTTAAATAAAATAAGACAACGCTCACTTTTCTTGATATTAGTTATTGCGTTAGCACTTTTTTCATTTGTATTAGCAGACCTGTTTAAAAACAGTAGTGGCTTTTCAAGTAAATCACAAAATGTTGTAGCCACCATAAACGGTATTGATGTAGATCGTGAGGACTTTATGAACAGGGTAGAAAGCACTCAAAGACAATTTGGTAACTCCATGTCTAGTACTCAAGCAATGAATCAAGTTTGGGATCAAGAAGTTAGAGAGGCTGTGTTTGAAACACAATATGAAGAACTCGGCTTGACTGTTGAAAGGGACTACATAAGAAGCTTACTGAGCCAAAGCCTTGCTAATTTTGAAGAATTTAAAAATGATGCTGGTCTTTTTGATGAAAATAAATTGAACGAATTTATTGCCAACCTTAAGGCAATTCAACCGGAAACAGCAATATTAAACGGTTCGCCAATTAACTATGAGGCATGGACCAATTTTGAAGAAAACATAGCTGCTTCAGGAAAAGAACAAATGTATACCAATATGGTTAAAGCGGGCGTTATTGGTACTTTGGCTGATGGAGAATTAGATTATAAACTTGAAAATGATAAGGTAGATTTAAGATATGTTCAAATTCCGTTTGCATCTATTCCAGATAGTACTATAACAGTTTCACAAAGTGATATCAAGGCTTACATCAATAAACATAAAGAAAAGTATGAGGTTGATGAATCCAGAGATCTTCTTTTTGTTCAGTTTAAAGAAGAACCTTCCCTTGAAGATGAAGAGGCAGTAAAGCAAGAAGTACTTGCATTGATGAACGGAAAAGAAGATAACCCAACAACAACCAATGTTGATGAAACGGAAATTGGCTTTAAAGACACAAAAGACGAAGCGACCTTTTTAGCAGAGCATTCAGTTACAAAATTGTATGATGGTTATGTGTTTAAAGATGCATTGCCAACTAATATTGCCGATACTATTTTTAATATGGGCATTGGTGATGTATATGGTCCTTATAAAGATGGCAACCTTTACAAAGCAACCAAATTAATTGATGTAAAGCAAGTAGCAGATTCAGCAAAAGTACGTCACATATTGATTCCGTTTGCAGGAGCTACTAGAGTTGATCCATCAGTAACCAAAACAGATGCTGAAGCTAAAACAACAGCAGATAGTATTTATAATGTACTTAAAGGAAACCGTTCTAAATTTAAAAGTTTATTAGATTTATCTTCAGATAAAGTAAGTAATGAAAAAGATGGTGAAATAGAATTTGCTTTTACAGATAGTTTTGCTCCAGAATTCAGAGATTTTTCTTTTGAAAACAAAGTTGGTGCCTTAGACGTTGTGAAAACCTCATTCGGATACCATATTATAGAAATATTAAAACAAGGAAACACTCAAAAAGCAGTAAAAATAGGACACTTATCGCTGCCAATTGAAGCCTCTGAAGAAACAGTTGACGAAGCCTACACAAAAACCTCTAAATTTGAAATAGCTGTAACCAATGGTGTTTTTCAAGATGTTGCTAAAGAAAATGGCTATTCAGTAAAACCTGTTAGCAATATAAAAGTTCTTGATGAAACAATTCCAGGATTAGGCGCACAACGTGCCATGGTGCGTTGGGCTTTTGAAGATGGTGTAAAAGTTGGAAGCGTAAAAAGATTTAATATTCAAGGTGGTGGTTATGCTGTCGCTGTAGTGAGTGCTATTAATGAAAAAGGATTAATGACTCCAGAGAAAGCTTCGGTTACTGCATTGCCAGAAATTAGGAAAGAGAAAAAGGCGGCCTTAATTAAAGAACGAATTTCTGGAAATACTTTAGAGGAAGTATCATCAAGTGAAGGACAAACCATAAAAACAGCTGTTGCTGTAAATATGAAAAACCCAACCTTATCTGGAGCAGGAAGAGAACCTTATGTTATTGGTGCTGCTTTTGGATTAAATGAAGGAGAAACATCTAAAATATTAAAAGGTAATTTAGGAATGTATATGGTTCAAGTAACAAAAATAACCAAGGCAGCAGAATTACCAAGCTACCAAGCTGCAGCCAACAGAGTAGGTTCTGCAAAATCAAATAGCGTTAATATGGCGTTGTTTACTGCTTTGAAAGAAGCAGCTGATATTGATGATAATAGAGCTACTTTTTACTAGTAGACCGAATATATATTATATATAAAAAAAGAGCCTTTTAAAAGGCTCTTTTTTTATAATACCATTTTATGATAAGGAATAATGGTATGAAAGCCTTTTTGCTTAAAATAATCCATCTCATTAAAATTCCCAGTGGCTAAAACAAAATCGCCTCCCCAAGCACCAAGGCTTTTTATGGCTCTAGAATAATCAGGAAACAACGAAGATTTTACTGTTGGTAAATTAATGAGATTCGATATTAGTTGCTCATGTTTTGTGATTAATATTTCAAATTCTGAAAGAGTATCGCAATTAATAACAGTATCTGTAATGGCATTAATTTCTGATATAGCTGCTGCCAAATTATTCTTATTTGAATTATAGAGCTCAATACCTTCACGGCTGTTTTGTTTTTGGTTTAAATGCACAAAAAACAACTCCTCTTTAAAACTAGGATTGAAATCAACTGAAATCACAGTTCTTTTATTATCCAGTATTTTTTTTTGATAAGTGATAGGATGGTTATGTTGGGTACAAGCAATGTCATAACCACTTCCCCCAAATGTGAGTTCTAGCAATTGATAAGCATCAACATTTGCCCAATTGGCTATATTGTTGATTAGAGTTGAAGAGCTTCCTAATCCCCAATTTTCAGGAAAATCGAGTTTGGTAGTGACTCTAAATCCAGTTTCATCACTCAAGAATTTAGGGTTTAGTTGTTTGGCAGCACTTAATATTTGAATGATTCTTTCCTCAATGTCGTTGCGAGTATTTGAAAAATCCGAAACAATTTTTCCCATTGTAAACATAGCGTTAAACCAAACATTCCCATTAAGATCCATACTTTTCCAGAACAGATTTGCCTCATTAATTGGTTCAACGGTTAAGCTCTGACCATATTTTGTTGGTAAGGCTAATGCTTTTGCGCCATCAAGTACAACATATTCAGCCGTTAATAATAATTTTCCTTTACTGCAAAAAGTAGTCATTACTGTCTTAGTTTTTCAATAGCTTCAACAACAGAACTATGCGTTACAACATTGGTCTTAAAATGCTCAACTAGAGTTTTCTTCTCGTCGTCGTTTGCATTAAACTGATTTAAAATATTCATCAAATGCATTTTCATGTGTCCTTGCTGTATTCCAGTTGTAGTAAGCGATCTAAGTGCTGCAAAGTTTTGCGCTAATCCAGCAACAGCTACAATTTGCATAAGTTCTTTGGCGCTTGGTTTTCCTAAAAGTTCTAAGGATAATTTTACTAATGGATGCAAGTTTGTAAGTCCACCAATGGTTCCTAAAGCCAATGGTATTTCCATCCAAAATTTAAAAATACCATCATTAACAGAGGCATGCGTTAAACTTGTATAACTTCCATTTCGTGAAGCGAAAGCATGTACTCCAGCTTCCACAGCTCTAAAATCATTACCAGTTGCTAACACCACTGCGTCAATACCATTCATAATGCCTTTGTTATGCGTAACTGCCCTGTAAGGCTCTACTTCAGCAATTTGTATGGCTTGTAAAAACTTGTTTGCAAAGTCTTCTGGTGCTATGTTTTCATCTTCATTTAGCTCAGAAACTTTACAACTCACTTCAGTTCTTACTAAACAATTAGGAACATAATTAGATAAAATACTCATCACAATTACAAGGTCGTCAGAATTCATATTCTTAAATCCATTAGCATTGTCTTTGAACGTCTTTGCAAATTGCTCTAAGCAAGAATTTATAAAATTGGCTCCCATGGCATCTTGAGTATCAAAAGATGCGTGAAGTTGGTAATAATTATCAAGTGATTTTGTTTTATCAACAAGTTCTATGTCTAAAATTCCTCCACCACGTTTTTCCATGTTTTTGGTAATGGACTTGGTATCTGAAAGTAGTTGAGGTTTTATAAATTCAAAATACGATTTAAGTAACTCAACATTGCCATTGTACATAAAATGTACTTGACCAATCTTTGTAGTTGAAATTACTTCAGCCTTAAAACCACCTCTATCCAGCCAAAACTTTGCAGCTTTACTTGCAGCAGCAACCACTGAGCTTTCTTCAATAGCCATTGGTATAGTGTAATGCTTCCCATTAATTAAAAAGTTAGGAGCAACACCAAGAGGCAAATAATAGTTGGTAATCGTGTTTTCAATAAATTCATCATGCAGGTTTTGGAGCTTAATATTGGTATTCCAATACTGTTTTAAGATGGTTTTGGCATCTTGATTATTAGAAAAATAAGTATCAACAATCCAATTTATTTTATCGGATTTTGAGAGTTTAGAAAAACCAGAAACGTATTTAGCCATGAAATAAAATAATAAAATGCAAAGATACTATTCTTGCAGCATAACTAGCTAAATTGTTAAAATCTTGAGCAATTTATCTGGTTTATGGGTAGAATGCTCAAAAATGGTTGTAATAATCAATGCGTTTTTTTACATTGCAGCAACAATAAGGCGAACTTATTTTAACTTATGAACCGAATGCGTACTAAAGCGACCTCTCAAAAGTCTTCTATATTCGTATCATTTATCCATTTTATAAATACTAAACTAATTAATACATAATACTTATGGCAGACATTGTTAATGATACTCAAGAAAATGAACTTTGGGGACATCCTAAAGGACTATTTTATTTGTTTTTTGCAGAACTATGGGAACGTTTTAGTTTCTATGGGATGAGAGCGTTATTGACGCTCTACATGGTGCAGGAAATTTTTAAGGCTTTGGCAGAGCGTGATGCTGCTACTGCTGTTGTATATGCATCTTACGGATCGTTAGTATACGCTTCAACAGTAATTGGCGGAAGAATATCAGATAAGATTTTAGGAATGCGAAGTTCTATCTTCTTAGGAGGTGTTTTAATGGCATTAGGACATTTTGTATTAGCTATCGAAAATAATATCGCTTTCTTTTTGGCCTTATCATTTATTATTGTTGGCAATGGATTCTTTAAGCCTAATATATCAACTTTTGTAGGTTCACTTTATAAAGATGGAGATCCAAGAAAAGATTCTGGATTTACCATTTTTTATATGGGTATCAATATTGGAGGGTTCGTTGCTCCATTGCTTTGTGGTTGGTTGGGAGAAACTTATGGTTGGCATTATGGTTTCGGGTTAGCTGGAATAGGGATGTTAACAGGATTGATTTTCTTTTGGAGTGGTATTAAAAAAAATGTATTTGGCGATAATGGATTACCTCCAAACCCTGAAATTTATGAGAAGAAAATTTTAGGAATCCCACAAAAAACATTTGTTCCCATAGTAGCGTTTTTATCAGCACCATTAATTGCTTACATGTTATCTTCATATAAATCTATTGCCAATGGAGAATCATTTTTAGGTGACGAAACGATTGTTGGTTTGCTGTTTAAAGTGATTGGTGTTACAGTTGTGCTTTATATGGCATATATAATGTTTAAGGCGACATTGGATGAGCGTAAAAAACTATTCATGGCAGTTTTAATTACGTTCTTTATGACATTGTTTTGGGGTTTTCATGAGTTATCTGGTAGTGTAATTACATTATTTGCATCTAGAAATGTAGATTTATCTGTTATTAATGCAAGTCAGACTAATGCTTTGAATTCTATGTTTATAATTATTCTTGCAATTCCAATTTCATTACTTTGGGGCTATTTATCAAAAAGGAATTTAAATCCTAGAACTCCTTATAAATTTGGTTTAGGATTAATTTTAGCTGGTGCAAGTTTTTATATTTTAGCTTTAAGTGGTGGAAGTGCTAATGAAAATGGGATGGTGCCAATGTGGTACTTATTTGCTATGTACTTTATCATTTCTGTTGGAGAACTATTTATGTCACCAGTTGGGTTGTCAAAAATCACAGATTTATCACCAAAACGCATCGTTGCTTTTATGATGGGAATTTGGTTTTTATCATCAGCTTTTGCCTTCCAAATTGTTGGATTCATTTCAAAACAATTAGCTATAGAAAGTACAGATGCTAATGTAGGAGGATTTGAGACTCTTAGTGTTTATACTGATGGCTTTAGCTTAATTGCTCAATATTCAATTGGCGCAGGTCTTGTAGTATTAGTATTTGGGCCTTTGATGAAAAAGTTAATGGGTAATGTCCACTAAAATTTTAAATCATGAGCGATACTTCAACAGAACAGTTTTTTAAAAATACGGTTTTAGGGCATCCTTCAGGATTATTTGTACTGTTCTTTACCGAAATGTGGGAACGTTTTTCATATTACGGAATGCGTGCCTTGTTAGTGCTATTTTTTACAGCTTCTATAATGGATGAAGGTTGGAGTTGGCCAAGAGAACATGCCATGGCATTGTTTGGAACTTATACAGGATTGGTGTATTTGTCTACCATGCTAGGAGGCTATTTTGCCGATAAAATAATTGGCTATCGCTATGCTGTTGTTGTTGGAGCTTTATTAATGACCTTAGGTCATGCTTGTATGGCGCTAGAAACACAATTCTTTATATATACTGGATTAACTTTACTAGTATTTGGGAGTGGTTTTTTTAAACCAAATATGACCTCGATCATTTCAGAAATGTATAAAAACCACGAACATAAAAAAGATGGTGCTTATACCATTTTTTATATGGGAGTTAATGCTGGAGCATTTCTAGGTATTTTGCTTTGTGGTTATTTAGGTGAAAAAGTAGGTTGGAGTATAGGTTTTGGACTGGCTGGAATTTTTATGTTGTTCGGATTGCTTCAATTCTGGTTTTCTCAAAACATTTTTGGGAATATTGGACTAAAACCAACAGCTGAATCTAAAGCAGCACAATTGCAAAATGATACAGATAAGAGAAATCCGTTTACCACTTGGCAAAAGGTGTTGGTAGCCTTATCTTGTTTATTAGGTTTATTGTGGTTAATCAATTCGCCAGCATCTAAAATCTCTGGAGATAGTTTTAATATGTTTCGATTTGAAATAGGTGGAATAGGTGGCAATGACGTTGCCATTCTTTCAGCATTTGCAATGTTTGTTGTTTTGTTGGTATATAGGCTAACGCAATATTCAAAAATCACAAGAGATAAGATGATAGCCATCGCTTTCTTTTGTTTCCTTATTATATTTTTCTGGGGAATTTTTGAGCAAGCACCAGGAACACTAACAATTTTTGCAAGTGATTATACCAATAGAGTGTTAACAGGAAGTGCTAGTTTAACTTTTTTAATAGTGAACTCGTTGGTTGCTATTGTTCCTTTGGCAATCATAAACTGGGTGTTATTGCAGCTTTTTAAGCAAACCTTTAAAAAATACGGTTTAGCTAATATTATTTTAGCCACTAGTTTTGTGATTATTTGGATTATCACTTTATGGATGCTTACCAACGAATGGTATATGGCAGGATTTGTAGAGTTGTCAGATGGATTCAGAGAATTTTTATTAATTGAAGAAAGTTTAAAACCATTAACAGAAGTTCCTGCATCATGGTTTGGTGTGTTGAACTCACTTTACATTATCACATTTGCACCATTGTTTTCAAAATGGTGGGAAAGTAAGTATAACCCAACAGCCAATATGAAATATGCTATTGGGATGTTCTTATTAGCTCTCGGAATGGCTTGCGTTGCATTTGGAGCTGGAGGTATTGAGGCAGGTGCAAAAACCGCATCAGTGAGCATGATCTGGTTAATTCTTGTTTACTTATTCCATACACTTGGTGAGCTATGTATTTCTCCAGTGGCATTATCATTGGTAAGTAAATTATCTCCGGCTAGAATGATTGCTTTTATGTTTGGCGTGTATTATTTGGCAGTTGCAATAGGAATGAAATTGGCAGGCGTTTTTGGTGAAAACGTTGATAAAATTGCAGATGAAAAAGGCATCAGTTATTTTTTCTGGATGTTAACAGCTATTGCAGCCATATTAGGTGTATTCTCAATGGTTATGCAGCCTGTGATTAAAAAACGTATGCATGGTGTCAGATAATCGATAAATTCGTTAAAATTAACGTAAAACACTCTAAATTAGAGCGGTTTTTTGTAATTTGGCACACATTTCGCCCTAAGTTTAACAAAAGCCCAAAGAAATGAGAACATACTTATTCATACTTGCTTTAGCCTTTTCTGGCTTTATAAGTGCACAAAAAATCAATTGGATGTCACTTGAAGAAGCTGTAGCTATGCAAAAGAAAAATCCAAAAAAAATAATAATGGATGTTTACACAAATTGGTGTGGACCTTGTAAATTGCTTGACAAAAACACCTTTCAAAATAAAGATGTAGCTGCTTACGTGAATAAACATTATTATGCAGTAAAATTTAATGGCGAAGGTAATGAAGTCATCAATTTTAATGGCAATGAGTTTAAAAACACTAATTATAAACCTGAATTAGCAAACAAGCGAAACAGTGTACATGATTTAACACGCTATTTTAATGTGAGTGCCTACCCAACAATGGTGTTTATTGATGAGCAAGGCGGTTTTATTTTTCCGTTAAGAGGCTATAAAACACCACAAGAATTAGAGTTGTACTTAAAAATGTTTAAGAACGATGACCACAAGGACATGAAAACCCAAGAGGCTTTTAATGAGTATTACAAAGCTTTTAAACCGGAATTTATACAGAAATAAATTAGTAATTATATATAAATGCTCCCTTTTCACTCGTTTTGTGGAAAGGGATTTTTTTTGCTTTACAAGTTTCTTGCCACCTATTTTGGTAACTTTTGTAATTACTTCCATCACTAATAATAAGTTCTGGTTGTAAACTATCTATAAGCCTATTTAAATTTAGTTTAGGAGAATTTCGCAGTAAAACAAACTGAGGTTTAAAAGAAAGGGATTTGTACACACCCAAACTATCAATAACCAAAAGTAATTTGTTATCTATTTGGTAAACATTCTGAAGTGTATCAAAATTTACAGTTTTGATATGGGCACCAACGTTATAATTAGAAATTATTTTATCTGCATTAAAAACGGAATCGTTTAAGTTATGATGCACTTCAAAATCATCAATATTTCTAAAACCAAGTATTGTATATCTTGATTTATGAAACACCAGAAATTCGCGTTTCACATTTGTTCGGGAACCATAAATAAAATATAATTGACCAACAATAATGGCTATCAGCATCAATTGAATGCCCTTGTAAGATTTCCGAACTACTATTGTAAATATGGTACCAATTAGAACATAGCTAAGTATGACATGAATAATATTAAACGAAATATTTTGGAACAAAAAGGCTTCTTGATGTGAAACCCATTGCACAAAATTGTTCATGGATGTAATGATATAACCGTAAGAATCTGACATAAATTTTGGCAATATATTGAATGAAGCCATTACAATAATAACAATACCAAAACCTAGAATAATTCCCAGAAATGGAATTATGGCCAAGTTTGAGATAAAAAACAAACCAGGAAACTGATGAAAATAATATAAACTAATAGGAATAACGCCAAATTGCGCAGCCAGTGTAACGGTAAAAATATTCCATAAAAAACTAACTGTTTTATATTTTGGTTGATATAGTTTGAATAATAAAGGGTGAAACATTACAATGGCAAGCACTGCCAAATAACTCATTTGAAACCCAACATCAAACAGGAAACTAGGTTTAAACAATAACAAAACAAAAACAGAAATAGCCAATGTATTGTAAATATTTGTTGGGCGTTTATAGTGCATTGCAATGGCGATAATGGTAAACATGGTTACTGCTCTAGTAACCGAAGCAGATAAACCTGCAACAATAGCAAAACACCATAGCAACACAACTATGATGCTTATTTTTAAATATTTACCTCGTTTTAAAAACTCTAAAGGCTTTAATAGGTAATTCAATAATAATAAAACAATACCAACATGCAATCCCGAAACTGCTAAAATATGAATGGCTCCAGCTTGTGAATAGCTCTCATAAACCTCTTTTGAAACATCTTGTCGCTGCCCTAACAAGAGTGCGTTTATTATGGCATATTCATCATGACTAAAATTATGATCTTTTAGTTTTGATTGAATGTGTTCTCTTAATTTTGCAGCATAGCCAAAAATGGTATGCTTATTATTAGAAACTGTTAATAATTCGGAATCGTTTAAATATAATTGATAATAAATGTTCTGCTTTTTTAAGTAGTTTTTATAATCAAATTGATTTGGGTTTAAAGGTGAATAAAGCTCATTGAATTGTGTTCTAGCAACAAATACATTATCTACTTTTAAAGGTTGTTTAATGGAATCTTTATCAACATTCAATAGTGATTTGCCAATCACATGTTTTGCATCAACACCTAAAACATCAATCACATATTTATCATGATAAGCACTAGGTTTTAAAACTTCGTGAACCCTAAAAACAATGGTGTTGTTTATGGAGTCATTTACGGTTATTGTGTTTGTGAAGTGATTGCTAAATTGTAAGTGGTTGTGTAAACTAGTGTTAAAGATGCCTAAGGATATCATGGTCAAAAACCCTATAGCACCAAACCAGTGTGTATTGTTGTTTTTAGTTTTTAAGATAAAAAATGATAAGCCAAATAACATAAACAGACAACCTGAACTATACAGTGCAATATTCAGGCTTAAAGGGAACCAAAAGCCAATAAGTATGCCTATAATAAGACATAACGTGAGCTTGATAATACTGAAATTAAGCAGTCTCATTTAGTTAAAAAAATTCAATAGAAACGTGTTGCATAATTAGTTTAGGGAGAGTTAAACCTTTGCTATGCAATCATTTGAAATGTTAATATACAAAAATTTTTACAAAACACGTCGCGCCTGTACAAAGGCAAAGTACCAATAGCGTTCTTTTAAATTGGAGGTGATAACACCTTTGCTGGTTGAAGCATGTATAAATTCTACATCATCCTTGTTAATATCAGTGACAATGCCTACATGGTTGACTTTTCTGCTATTTTTTTTTGTTGCAAAAAATAATAAATCGCCTTTTTTAACCTCCTTTAAATCAATCCAATTACCAGATTTTGATAAATCTTTCGTGGTTCTAGGTAATAATACAGCATTACTTTTGTAGGAAGTGTGAATTAAGCCAGAACAGTCCATGCCTTTTTTGGTAGTGCCACCATATTTATACCTGACGCCTTCAAATTGCTGTGCATAATTAACAATATCATCAGCTTTAGAATTATCTGAAGTAATCACTGTACTTTCCTTTTTTGTAACAACCTTCGAATGTCTTGCAGATTTACAAGAAGAAAATGAAAAGAGGATGAGGCATAAGAGGAGTGCAGTTCTCATGGCTCTAAAATAAAAATTTATGTTAAACTTTCATAAATTAACTTGGCAACTTTATCACTAGCTCCTTTTCCACCTAAAGTTTTCTCCAACTCATAATAATTCATAAAGAATTTTGTGCGTTCAAATGTGTCTAAAATCTTGGTAAGTTCATGTTTTAAGTTTTTAGTATTAAAGTCACCCTGAATCAACTCTGTTACCACTTCCTTATCCATTATTAAGTTAACCAGAGATATATATTTAATGTGCTTTACCAAACGTTTCCCAATTTGGTAAGACAGCCAGCTGCCTTTATAACAAACCACTTCAGGTACTTTAAATAATGCAGTTTCCAATGTAGCAGTTCCAGACGTTACCAATGCAGCTGTTGACACACTGAGCAAATCATAAGTTCGGTTGCTTACAAAATGAATGTTGTGGTTTATAATGAATTCTTGATAAAAATTATAATCTTGGCTTGGCGCTCCAGCAATTACAAATTGGTAATCTTTAAAATCATTTACAACACTAAGCATTGTGCTTAACATTTTTCTGATTTCCTGTTTTCTACTTCCAGGGAGCAATGCAATGATTGGTTTTTCGGTTAGCTCGTGTGAAGCCCTAAATTCATATTCATCAACTTGATTTCTGTTAACGATAGCATCAATTAAAGGATGGCCAACAAAATGCACTGGAAAATTGTGCTTTTCTTCATAAAATTTTTTCTCAAAAGGTAAAATCACATACATCTCATCAATATCGCGTTTTATGGCGTTGATTCTGTTTTCTTTCCAAGCCCAAATTTGTGGCGAAATGTAATAATGTGTTTTAAACCCTTTTTGTTTTGCCCATTTGGCAATACGCAAATTAAACCCTGGATAATCAATAAAAATAATAACATCAGGATTGTAGGCTTCTATATCTTTTTTGCAAAAGGTGAGATTTTTGGCAATAGTGCGTAAATTCATAATTACTTCCAAAAATCCCATAAAGGCGAGGTCTCTGTAATGCTTAACAAGGGAGTTGCTTACATCTTGCATCAAATCGCCTCCCCAAAATCTAAACTCGGCATTTAAGTCTTGTTTAACCAATGCTTTCATTAAGTTGGCACCATGTAAATCTCCAGACGCTTCTCCTGCAATGATATAATATTTCAAAAAATTATAATTTTAGTTTAAATTCAATATAAAAGTAAAAACGGCTATGAAAATAGTGGCCAGTAAAACACCTCTAGCTCTATAATCCTGTTTTTTCTTTATAAAGATAAAGAAAGCAATCAAATTTAGTACTGCTCCTAAGCTAATTAGTTTTCCTAGAAACCCTTCGGCTGAAGCCGATTTTAGAACGGTTATAAAATTGTCGCCATTTCCTAATAAGGTTGCAGAGAAAAACAAACCTATGGCATTTGCAATAAAGCCAACTATTAATCCTATTAAAACTTCTTTTTTAACCATTTAATGACCATGAATTTAATTCTTGAATACAATGATGAGCAGTCAAATCAAACTGAATAGGAACTACGGAAACATAATTGTTTTCCAAAGCCCATTCGTCAGTATCTTCACCATTATCAAAATTAACAAATTTACCAGTAAGCCAATAGTAATCTTGTCCTGAAGGACTTTGTCTTTTGTCAAATTCTTCAACCCAATTCCCTTTAGCTTGCCTACAAACCTTAATGCCTTTGATATCTTTTTTTGTTTCTGCTTTTGGAAAGTTTACATTTAAAACAACACCTTGAGGCAAGCCGTTATTTAAAACAGAGGTTGCTATATTTTTAATAAAATCTTCAAGCACCTCAAAATTGGCATCCCAATTGTAATCCAATAGTGAAAAACCAATGGCAGGAATCCCTTCAATACCTGCTTCAATAGCAGCACTCATAGTGCCAGAATAAATAACATTGATAGATGAGTTGGAGCCATGGTTTACACCAGACACACACAAATCGGGTTTCTGTTTTAATATTTCGTGTCTTGCCAATTTTACACAATCAGCAGGCGTTCCAGAGGTGCTGTATTCTTGTTGTGGTCCATTGTCAATAGTTTCTTTTTTACAATGCAGTGTAGTATTTACTGTAATGGCATGACCCATTCCACTTTGCGGACTATCTGGAGCCACCACAACCACATTGCCAATGGTATTCATAACTTTAATTAAAGTGCGAATTCCAGGTGCAGTAATACCGTCATCATTGGTAACCAATATTAAAGGTTTTTTTGACATTTGTTAGCGTTTTTTTTAACAGATACAAAAGTAACCAAATTCAATTTTAATTGCACATTTTATGGTGTTTAACAAAAAATTAGTACGATTACTTAATATTGGCATAGTTTTTTCTTTAATTTAGTCAAAAATTAGCCCAAAAAATATACAGATGATGAAAAGGAATATAAATATATTGTTATTAACGCTTCTCTTAGCGTTTGCTTCATGTAGCTTTACAACAAAGACGTTTGATAACTCTGATGATAAGGATAAACTCTTGATACAATTAATTACTTATGTTTTGGAACAAGGCCATTTTGAACCTAAAGACATGAATGATGAATTTTCAGAACATGTATTTGATGACTACCTAGATCAGTTAGATCCTTTTAAAAGATACTTTTACGAAAGCGACATTAAAGAGTTTTCAGCATTTAAAAATGAAATTGACAATCAATTGATGGAGTATGACCTGTCGTTTTTTAACCTAACACATGAGCGTTTGTTACAACGCATGGAAGAGTCTAAAGTTTTATACAAAGAAGTCTTGGAGCAACCTTTTGATTTTTATAAAAACGAAGATTTCAATACAGACTACGAAAACCTTACGTATGTGAAGTCTAAAAAAGAAATGAAAGAACGTTGGAGACAGCAATTAAAATTTTCGGCCATTGCCAATTATCATGAATTGATAAAAACCCAAGAAGCTGAAGCAAAAAGATCTGCAGAAATGAACGAGGATTTTAAAACTAAATCTAAAGCAGAACTTGAAATTGAAGCACGAAACTCTACGTTAAACTCTCTTAATGAGCTTTACGATTTTATTGATGACAGAGAACGTAAAGATTGGTTTTCGGTGTACATGAACGCTATTGTTGTAGAATTTGATCCTCACACTTATTATTTTCCACCAGAAGCCAAAGATCGTTTTGATGTAGATATGTCTGGGAATTATGAAGGCATTGGAGCTCGCTTACAAAAGAAAATGGATTATATTACTATTGTTGAAATTATTTCTGGAGGGTCTGCTTGGAGGCAAAATAAACTGGAAGTTGGTGATGTCATTTTAAAAGTAAGACAAGAAGATGAAGAAGAAGCAGTGAATGTAGTTGGTATGCGTACAGACGATGCCGTAAAACTCATTAAAGGTCCAAAAGGAACCAATGTGATATTAACTCTGAAAAAGGTTGACGGAACTATTGAAGATTTATCAATCCCACGAGATGTAATAGAACTGGAAGAAACTTATGCAAAGTCGTCTTTTGTTGAAAAAGAAGGAAAGACTTTTGGTGTTATTAATTTGCCAAAGTTTTATGCCGATTTTGATGACTACAACAAGCGCAACGCGGCAAGCGATATCAAAAAAGAAATCGAACGCTTAAAAGCTGAAGGGATGGAAGGTCTTGTTCTAGACCTTAGAAATAATGGAGGTGGTTCTTTAAAAACAGTAGTTGATATGGCTGGATTATTTATTAAAGATGGACCTATTGTACAAGTACGTTCAACTGGCGAGCCACAAGAAGTATTACAAGATAGAGATCGTTCCATTGCTTGGGATGGACCTCTGGTTATTTTAGTCAATGAATTATCAGCATCAGCATCTGAGATTTTAGCCGCTGCAATGCAAGACTATAAACGAGCTATTGTTATTGGAAGTAAGCAAACTTATGGTAAAGGAACCGTACAGATTGTATTGGATTTAAACAGAATGGTACGTAACAATACCAATGGTGATATGGGAGCGTTAAAGTTTACCACTCAGAAGTTTTATAGAATCAACGGAGGTTCTACACAACTGGAAGGTGTAAAAAGTGATGTGGTTGTTCCAGATCGTTATAGTTATATAGATATTGGCGAACGTGACCAAGAAAACCCATTAGCTTGGGATAAAATTGAACCAGCAGAATATACCATTTGGGATAGTTATTTTGATTATGATGCAACTATTGATAAAAGTAAAGAACGCATGCAAAACAGTGAGCAGCTAAAGTTGATTGACGAAAACGCTAAATGGATAAAGACCATTCGTGATCGTAATGTATTCTCGTTAAATTATGAAGAATACAAGAGTAAACTGGAAGCCAATGAAGAAGAAGCAAAACGTTTTGAGAAAATATCTGAATACAAAACCAACTTAACATTTAAATCGTTGCCTTACGAAAATGTTTTGGTTGAGAAAGATTCGGTTTTAAAAATGAAGCGAGACAGATGGCATCAAAGTTTGGCAAAAGATGTATACATGGAAGAAGCGCTTAACGTATTGAGCGACTTAAAAATGACCTATGGCATTAAAAAAGTAGCAACTGTAAAAGATTAACAATAAATGAGTAACACAAGTAACTCATTAACACACTTAGCGCTCCAAAAGTTCAAACAAAACTTTTGGGGCGTTTTTAGTTTTTGGTTTATTGTTTGTGTGGGTTTTGTTTCCATATTTGCCTATGTGATTGCTCCTGACAATTCACAATATGCGAATCAGATGCATATTTCTATTCACTCCAAGAAACCGGGATTTAAAGTCACTATGCTGTCTATACCTTCAACTCAATCCAATGAGCAAAGCTGGTTAGATAAAGTATTTTTTGGAGTGAAAAATGAAACTACCGAAATTCCTATCTCTGAATACAGAATTGAAAATAAAGAATTGATTTATGCGGAATATGCAACCGATGGCTTAGAAGGTATCACCAAAACATTGCCTATTGATAGATTTCCAAATGGTGATTATTCGAGTTTTATTAAAGAAAAAACCTTTCTTTTCGGAACAGATAAGTATGGTCGTGATATGCTGAGTAGAGTTCTGGTTGGTGCTCGTATTTCATTTTTTATAGGCTTTGTCGCTGTATTTATTTCTTTGATTATTGGCATTACACTTGGAAGTATTGCAGGATATTTTGGTGGTAAAGTTGATGCTGTCATTATGTGGCTCATCAACGTGACCTGGTCCATACCTACATTATTATTGGTCATCGCCATAACCTTAGCATTAGGCAAGGGGTTTTGGCAAGTATTTATAGCAGTTGGACTCACGATGTGGGTTGAAGTAGCAAGAGTAGTTAGAGGGCAGGTGATAAGCGTAAAAGAAATGCAATATGTTACAGCTGCTAGAGCTTTGGGCTTTACAGATTTTAGAATTATTACAAAACATATTTTACCCAATATAATGGCTCCAGTCATCGTCATTTCTGCTGCTAATTTTGCTGCTGCCATCTTAATTGAAAGTGGTTTGAGCTTTTTAGGTATTGGTGCACAGCCACCTATGGCTAGTTGGGGAGCGATGATTAAAGATCATTATAACTACATTATTCTTGGCAAACCTTATTTGGCAATCATTCCAGGATTATGTATTATGAGTTTGGTGATGGCATTTATGCTTATTGGGAATACCTTACGTGATGCTTTAGATGTGAAGAGTTAGCGATTTAAAACACTTTTAAACTGATAAAAAAATCGTTCAATTAGTCTAAGATCTTCGGTTATTATTTCTGCCACACCTTTCATTTCTTGTTTAAAAGTTAGGGTTTTGTTGTAAGATGTAGTTAGTGTTTTTGGTAAGTTAACATCAATAAGGTATTGGCCATCTTGATTTGGTGATAAAGAAATAGAGCTTATTGTGCCTTGTAAAGTACCAAATTCAGCTTCTGGATAACTCTCTAATTTTATATTCACTGTTTGACCAACTTTAATTTTCCCTGAGTTTTGAGCTGGAGATTTAAGTTTAGCTATAAACGATGAATTATTCGATGGTATGATAGTAAATACCAAATCTCCTTGGTTCACCGTTTGGTTTTCGTTCCAAACATTTAAAAAAGATACTTTACCATCAATATTGGATTTTAGAACATATCTGTTTTCCCAATCCTTAATATTCTTTTTTAATTGATTAAAAGTTTGAATGACATTTTTAAGCAATATCATTTCTTCTTTCTCACGATTAATTTCAGTCCCTTTTGAGTTTTTCTGAGCGTTATTAATAGCTTCTCTAATTTGAGAAATAGAGGTTTCATAATTTTTATAGTTTCTTTGCGCTTGTGCAATTTCTAATTGTTTGTTATCATAGTCTTGCGAGGAAATAATCCCTTTTTCAAAAAGGGACTTACCACGCTCTAAGTCTTTGAGTTTAAAGTCAAGTTCTGTTTTATTGATGTCACGTTGAGCTTTTAAACTATTTAATCTACTGCTTAGTTCCGATAAGGAATATCTATTAGCAAGTGCTTCATTAGAAAATGGTTGTAGTTTGCTATTTAGCTTGTATTGAATGTAACTATTTTCAAATAAAGCATAAGAAGCTTCTATATCTCCTAAGAATAAAATAGGTAAGCTCTCCATGGGGAAATCAAAAGAAGTGCCATTTACTTTTATTGTATCTATTATGGTCTTTAACAAATATACATCTTGATGATTAGCAGTATTTTCAATAATAGCCAATGGTTGGTTCCTATGGACTAAATCACTATCATTTACTAAAATAGCAGATATATCTCCTGTTGTTCTTGCGTATTCCTTTTGTGGAGGTATTTGTGTAGTTATCATAACCTCTGCAGCAATAACATCTGGGTATTTAACAAACCATGACATTGCTAAAAGCATTACAATAAGGACTAAGATTAATAGATTTCCCCAACGTATCATCCAATGAGGTACAGATGTAAGGATTTCTTGCACGTCCTCACTTCTAATATTTATTGATTCTATATGTTCATTTTCTAATTCTGGCATACTCCCATCATTCTTTCAGACATTTAACTCATTGATTTTTAATTTCTGTTATTTGATTCGTTGAATCTTCGATTTCCCAAAGGGAAGGCTTATTCTATAATAATTTTTAATTTCCTAATTCTAATTGGTTTTTCACTAAATGATAATAACTTCCTTTATTCTTTATTAAAGTTTCATGATTTCCAACCTCAACAATTTTCCCATGTTCAAGCACCACAATTTGATGAGCGTTTTTTACAGTACTTAATCGATGTGCTATAACAACTGCCGTTTTATCTGCTAGAAATTCATCTAAATTTTCCATGATTACTTTTTCGTTATTGGCATCGAGTGCTGAAGTGGCTTCATCAAAAAATAAAAACTTAGGATTTTTGTATACAGCTCTTGCTATAAGCAAGCGTTGTTTTTGTCCTGTACTCAATCCAGAACCTTCTGCACCTATTTTAGTATTAACACCCAAAGGTAACTCATCGATATAATCTGAGATATTGGCAACTTTAATAGCATGACCTAGTTTCTTGGCATCAACATAATCTTCACCTACACCAATATTTTTAGCAATAGTGTCATTAAAAATATAACCCTCTTGCATCACAACACCACAATGATCTCTCCAAGCTTTTTGTGAAACTGAATTTAAATTAAAATTATTGAGCATAATTTCACCTTCACTAGGATTATAAAATCGGAGTAATAATTTCATTAAAGTTGTTTTACCACTGCCACTCACACCAACAATTGCTGTAATCTTGTTGTTAGGTATAGTCAGGCTCAAGTCTTTCAAAACGGGTTCTAAGGCACCAACATATCTAAATGATAGGTTATTAATTTTTATAGTTGCTTTATCAGGAATAATACTTAGTTTTTCATCCTCAGGATTTTCTTCATCTTCCATATTGTGGATTTCTCCCAACCTGTCGACTGAAATTTTCGCATCTTGCACATCACGCATAAAACTGATAAGTTGTATAATTGGACCATTCAATTGTCCTACAATGTAGCTTATGGCCATCATCATACCTAAAGTGATATCACCATCAATTACAAGTTTTGCTGACAGAATGGTTATGAACATGTTTTTAATTTCATTGATGAAGTTTGAACCAACACTCTGTGTCTGCTCTAATGCTAAACTTTTAGTAGCCACTTTAAAGAGACGAGCTTGAACATATTCCCAGTTCCAGCGCATTCGTCGTTCAGCATTATGTAATTTTATTTCTTGCATGCCATTAATAAGCTCTATAACCTTGCTTTGTTCCTGACTCACTTCAGAGAATCGTTTATAATCCAATTCTTTACGTCGTTTAAAAAAGAAAAGCACCCAGGCAATATAAATAATACTACCAAGTACAAATACACCAAAAATCTGCAAACTATAGTAACCCAACACAAAGCTAAAAACCACAAGATTAAACATAGAGAATAATATAGTTAATGACGAAGTGGTTAATATGCGTTCAATACGTTTGTGATCGTTAATACGTTGAAGTAAATCGCCTGTCATACGCACATCAAAATAGGAGATTGGTAATTTCATTAGTTTGATAAAAAAATCAGAGATTAATGAAATATTGATACGCGTACTCAAATGAAGTAATATCCAACTGCGTATAATCTCCAAACTAGCTTTACCAAGAAATAAAAACAACTGGGCAAAAAGAATGAGGTAAATGAAGTTGATGTCTCTATTATTAATGCCAACATCTACAACACTTTGAGTTAAAAAAGGAAAGATAAGTTGCAGCAAACTGCCAGCAAGTAGTCCAATCATTAATTGCACCACAAACTTTTTATATTTAAAAAGGTATTTAAATATAAAATGAAACCCAAATTTTTCATCTTTATTAAAATCTTCTTGATAAAACAAAGGAGTTGGTTCCACTAGCAATGCAATGCCTTCTTCTGTATTTTAATTGGCATTATTTCCAATCCAATGCTTGATAAATTCTTTTTTATTGTAAGTAATTAGCCCATGAGCCGGATCTGAGATATACAGTTTATCTTTTTTTATTTTATAGAGTACTATGTAATGATTTTTATTCCAATGCAGTATACATGGTAACGTAGCCTCTAATAGTTTGTTATAAGACAATTTTACACCTAATGATCGAAATCCAATGCTTTCAACAGCTTCACTTAGTCCTAACAAACTACTGCCTGACCTTGTGGTCTCACTGAGTTGGCGTAACTGTTGCGTGTTAATAAGCTTGCCATAGTGTTTGGCTATAATTTTAATACAGGTTGGACCACAGTCTTTGCCTTCTGTTTGTTTATAGTGTGGGAATTTGGACATTTACTTATACTGAACTACAATTACATTTGCAAATGGATCTCCATTTTCTGTAAACCCTTCAATAAAAAATTTCAAATTTGTTTGACTAGGGTTGTTTAATTTAAAGCTAATATAGCCTTTCTCATTTGTTAATAATTCTGGATACCAAGATACAACCCCATAATCTTGGTAAGCATCACTTTCATAACTATTATACTCTGGCGTATAAAACTCTTTTGGCTTGGCAAAGCCATTAACAAGAGTAAATTCTTTGGCAGACCTCAAATGTTTTGGTAGTTCTCTTTCTTTACCATTAGTAAAAATATAATAAGGAGATCTTTTTAAGTACTTTCCTAACTCAGGAAAATATCTAGGAATTGCATAGTTTTCAGAGAAATAAAGCTCTTCTATGTAGTCCATTGGAAATGAAATATAATCTGTTTCTAACCCATTAACAATCATATAGGCTTTCCCTCCGTCCCCAAATCTAAAATAATAGCCTGGTCCAATTTGACTTTCTCCCAGTCCTTCTTTTTGTTTTAAATAGTCAGCTAGTGTTCTGCCGTGATAAGAAGAATCTATTTTAATACCAAATTTACTCTTTAAGTTTTTTTGATATTTTTGGTGTTTTAATGCAGTAGCATTTACAACAACTTCATCCAACTGTTCAAAATCATTAATATCATCAAATGCTTTTTCTACTAAAAAATTTGTGTTTTTAAATGGATTTTTATAATCTATAAAATGAGTACTTTTTTTATTTGACTCTATTGGGGATATATTATAAAAGAAATTTGCTTGAGGTATAGGTTTACCTTTGTTATCGATTAATGAAAGTTTAAATTTACTATTAGAATATATTTTCAGGTTTGTAAATTGGAAGTTTTTATTGTTTTCCAATTCGGCAATATCTATGGTTTTATTGTCTTTTGAGTATAAAAGCACCTGTTTACCCTGTGATTTTTTATTTTTATGAGTTACATAACCAGAAATAGTGATACCATCTTCCTCCTCATTATGTGTTGTTACTATCTCATTAAAAATGTCATCCCAAGCATATTTACTCCAACCTTGGTTTAATAGCAATAAGTCTAGCTCATATTTTTTTTGTGGTGTAATTCCATTTTTAAAATAATAACTACCTTTTTCAATATTACCTTTTAAAAATGGTTTTAAATATATATTGGTGTAAATATCACTTCTATATAAATTCCCAATAGTGTTCTCTGGTAATACAGAAATACTAATGTTACTTTTAATGGAAGCATTTCCTGTTTTATTACTCAAAGCATATGTAAAAGAATCTAATTCTTTATTTATTTTACTAATTGAAATACTCGGTGCTATAACATTTTTATGGTTAAATATTAGTCGTTCTAAAATGGGTTTATTATCATGGTTAAAGATAGTTATAGTATTTACCCCATTAAATAATTCTTTATTAGGAATTTGGAATTTTATTTGAGGAAACTCTTGCTCAAATGTTACGTTAAACGATTTTGAATCACCATTTTTATGAAGTAATAGTTTAAATGATTGCTTAGTTAAATTATTTAAGGTTTTAGTATTGGTTGCGAGTATAACATTTAAATTCCCAGAATTGTAATTTAAGTCTGTGGTTAAAACAACTCCAGTAGCTTCTGCCTTTGGAATGATTTTGTATTTTATAACATCATCGATCTCAATTTTTAATTTGTAGTCTAAATTAGGTTGAGGTATGTATTCAAATTTTCCCATACCAAGTGTATTTGTATTAATATTCGAGATTATAATATCATTATTACTATTGATGAGAGTTATATTATCTGATTGTACACCTTTTCCTTTTTGATCAAGTATTTTAATCCCAACCGTGTTTTTTACTGCTTCAACATAATGTCCACCTTCTGGTTGGAGTTGAATATCATACTTTAGTTCAATTTTAACATTATTTACTCCTAATTGAGTGCCTTCATTGATAATCTGAATGGGTTGAATAAATGATTCGTCTTCATTTAGTCTATTCATTCCTATAGTAAATGCCTTAAGGTAATAAGTGTTGTCTTTAAGGCTTGGAGGCAAAAGGATGCTGCCTTTGGCTAGCCCTTTTTCAATTAAAAGCATTTGCTTGGAAACCTCTTTCCCTTTATCATCATATAAAACAACAATTACGTTAATTTTTTTATTACTTATTTTACTCTTAGTTCTGTCAAAAGCATAAGCGGTATACCACATATCCTCTCCAGCAATGAAAATAGTTTTATTAATGTGCAAGTGAAGAGCAGTATCATTTGTATTAAAAAAATAACTTAAGGAATTTAATACAGGAGTAGAAACTCCATTTTGAGCAATTACTGTTGAATAACAAATAATTATTATCGATATTAATCTTAATTTAAACATACTTAGTAACTTGTTTATATTTAAATCAGGTCATAATACTAATTATGACCTGATAAATTTAACGGTCTAATTATCACCGCTGTCGCAAGTCCAAACTTCGTAAAAGTAGGCTTCAGTTTCACACCACATGACATTTGGCAAACAATTACCTGCTGGACACATACCATAACATTGTCCTTGAGTAACTTCGATACACCCAGTGCCACCATTAATGGTGTTCTGTTCTTTCTTGCTCAATTGTTGAGCACCTTTTAAGTTTAAAATGTTTTTTAACATAATAACAAAATTTTAATATTAATTTTGCTGTGAACATTTAAAGACACTCACAGACTGTGTCTGTCCTTCGCGAAAGGATGTGTTCTGGAGCCTAGGTCACACTAGGCTTTTTTTTAATTAAAAAACTTATCAAAAGTCACTTTTGGGTTACAATCATTAAGTTTCACAACTTTTACAGTTTGCGTTTCGTTTGGAGAACCATAGTTTTTGTAAACTGTGTATTTTAAATAGGTTGGGTTTATGGAATTAATCTCGTTAGTTAAGCTTTCTATATTAATGAGCCATTCGCCAGCTTCAGCATCATCAATAATGTATTCTTCAATAGCATAACCATTATTGATTTCATCCATCATTCGTGCTTGATTTTCCAACTGCGTGTGTGACCATCTGTAAAACTTCTTCAATGGGTTTACAAATTGGAGCTCAAATTCTGAGCGTGGTTCGTTCCACTCAAACACAATACGTTGGTCGTACTTAAACTTGGCATTTAAATAATCTGATGGTATATCTGAAACATCAATCTTATTTCTGTTGTGTGCCAAAAATCGTGAAAACTCATTGGCAATAACTTGTTCTATGGAAGTAAAATCAACTCCTTCTATACTATTGCTCAACATTAGTTTGTAAAGTTTTAGAGCTTCATCATAAGCTTTTGTTTTTTCGTATATCTGAGCTAAATTTCTGTGTGATTGGGTATCTTTCGGTCTTAACTCAGCTATGCGCTCGTAAATACTTTTGGCTTTTTCATAATGCTTTAATTCATCAAGTTTATAAGCAAGAGAGAGTAATGCTTTTGGGTTATTGTATGCAAATTCTGCAATGTTTGATAATACATTGTTGGCAAAATCCTTATCCCATTTTTCAAAATACTCAGAGGCTTCAATAACATAAGAAGTTGGTATAACTTTCATTTGATTCTTTTGTCTGTAATACATATTTTTTGCTTCTTCAAATGTCTCTGCAACACTTAGTTGCTTTATATATTTTGAAGGTTCTTTGTTGTCTTCAAAAAACGATATGCCTTCATCAAGGTAATCATTGCCTTGAGCTAGTGCAGATGGTTTTTTAACTGGTTTTTTTGCTTCAGAAAGTGCTGATGCATTTGTTCTAATTTCTATAGCTCCATAAGCTGCTATAGAACCATAACGATTTGTCCCTGCAAGGGATTTAATGACCTTAATGCTAACAATGGTTTGCAAATCGATAGGTGGTAATTTATCTAAACCATCTTTTTGCTCATAAAGGACTTCATCAATGACAATAACTGGGTTTGGATCTATTTCAGCAATGCCTTTTGCTCCTCCCAATGTGGCAAATGTATTGATTGGAAAGGAATATCTTCTTCTTTCACCAATTCCAGTGATCATTATCCCTGGTAATTTGGCTATTAATTGTTCTAAGGTTTGATGTGAGGCACTAATATCTTTACTGGTTATTTCACTGGTGGAATACCCAACGGAATTTATATCTTTTTTACCAAAAGGTGTTAGAACAATTTCCTTTTTTGCCTTTGCTCTTAATAAAACCTCGTCTAAAAGTTGACCATCTGGTTTTAGGTTAATGTTTACATTTGGCTGGTTGCTCACTAAGACCTCTTTTGGGAACATGCCTAAAGCACTGACTTGTAATATATCATCTTCTGATGCTTCTATTTTGTAGTTTCCATCTACATCTGAAATGGTCTGTACATAACTGTTCTTAACATTGATTTTTGCACCTTGGATAAAAAGTGAATCACTTGTAACGCTTCCGTAAATTGTATGGATCACTTTAGTGTTTACATCTTCATAAA
>JAUIGO010000093.1 GCA_030429955.1 Bacteroidia bacterium | reverse complement strand
TCATAACGGTTTTAGTATGACGAAATTTCAAAATGGAGAGAATACCAATCAAACATCTAATCATTTTATTAAAACAGAATAAGCACTTTTTTAACAACTTAACCTTTAATTAAAATAGGTATTGCTATCTTTAAATTATAAAACAATGCCTTATGTCAGCCATTCGTGTACTTATTATTGAGGACGACCCAATCATTTCTGATGACATAAAAGATATGCTTACTAGTGCAGATTATTTTGTGGTTGGTATTGCCTATGATAAAAATGACGCTTTACAAGCAGTAGATGAATTGCAACCTGACTTAATACTTTTAGATATAAATTTAGAAGGTGAATATGAAGGTTTTGAAATTGCTGAACATATAAATAAAACACGTAAAATACCGTTTTTATATCTGACGTCCTATTCTAGCAAAAACATAATTGAGCGCGCAAAAAACACATTCCCTATGGGATATATTGTTAAACCTTTTAATGAGCGTGAACTATTTTCTAGCATTGAAATTGCCTTACATAATTTTTCAAAGTTTGTACTTCCTGTGGATCTTAATCGCGACACAATAAATAATTTAATAACAACACCTTTAACGCAAAAAGAATTTGATGTGCTAAAAGGACTTTACAGCGGAAAAACAAATCAGCAACTAGCCGATGAGCAATTTGTAAGTGTTAATACTATTAAAACCCACATTAAAAATATTTACGAAAAACTGAATACACATACACGGTCAGAAACTATTACACTTCTTAACGAGCTGCTTTATTAGTTTTAGGAATTGTTATACTTATATGCGTTCCGTGAGTATTATTAGTCTCAATAGTTGCTTTCAACTTTTGCGTTAACGAGCGTATTAATCGTTGCCCGAAGGTTTCTTCTTTACCTCTTTTTATTATTTTTTCTGAAATACCAATACCATTATCAAAAACAACAAGGTTATAGTTCATTGCTGTTTCAGTCATTTCAATCTGAATTTTTGGTTCTAAATTTGCTTCTACATTATTAAAAGCGTGTTTTAAAGAATTGGTCACCAACTCATTTACAATAAGCCCAATATGAATTACCTTTTCAATATCTAGTACTATATCTTTTGCTTTTACTGTCGCAGTAATTTCTTTTCCTGTTTTGTGATACGAACTAAAAATGCTATCAACTAATCCTTCAAAATAGCTTTGAATATTAACTGTTGTTAAATCTTCGCCAGTGTATAAATTTTTATGAAGAATTGCCATAGACTGCACACGGTTTCTTCCATTTTGAAGTGCCTCAAGCGCTTTCGGGTCTTCTACATATTTAGACTGTAAATTGAGTAAGCTAGATATCATCTGTAAATTATTCTTTACACGATGATGTGTTTCATGAAGCAACAATTCTCTATCACTTAACGCCTTGGAAATGGTGTTGTTTTTGCTTTTAATTTTTCGATAAAGTTGATATAAAGCAATAGCTGCAATACTTAACAATAACAAGGCCACAAGCGATATGAGTTGAATAGATTTTGATCGTGATAATTTAGTTTCAGAAAGCTCTTTTTCTTTATTGAGCAATGTAATTTCAGCATCCTTTTTTTGCTGATTGTAGCGCGCATCTTTTTCGGCTATAATCTCGATAGATTCTTCCGAATAAATAGAATCACTCAACCTTTTAAAGGCTTTAAAATTAGTTAAAGACGATTTATAATCGCCATTTTTTTCATAAGCTTCAGATAGTAATTGATAAGCCGCTTGTTGCTGATACAATGATTGATGCTCATCATAGCTAAATACATCTTTTAAGTGTGAAATAGCTTCCGGATAACGTTTCAGCTTAATGAGTACTTCTCCCATATTCAGCTTTGATTCGCACAAATTATAGGTGCTACTTAAGTTCTCTCGAATTTTTAAAGCTTTTAAATGTTCTTGGTAAGCGTCGTTTAACCTACCTTGTTCTTGCCTTAACACACCTAAAAAATCATAATGAAAGCCCATTTCTCGCAACGTAGGAAACACTGCATTCAGCGCTTTTTGTTTCATTAGGTGCATTTCAGCTTTATCAAACTCACCCAATTCAGTATAAAGCATCCCTAAATTGGCATTAGCACTTGCCATACCAGCACTGTCATTGAGCTTCTCATATTGTTCTAAAGCTAAAAGGTATTTGTCTTTACCTTTTTCAATTTGATCCATATTAAGGTAAAACCCAGCCAAAGAGTTATTGATATCAGCTTTTTGTTCTGCAGTTCCAAGCTTATCATAAATGCTAGCAACCTCAATCAAGTGGTTTTGAGAAATAACATTATTACCCAAAAACATATTTATAGTTCCTATAAAATGACCGCTTTTAGCCATGTCAATAGAATCTTTTTTTCGTTTGGAATAATTGTAAATAGACTGATAATAATCTAAAGCTGTTTTATAATCACCTTGCCAACGATGACTAGCGGCAAAAATGTAGTTATTTCGTATTACCGCACTACTATCAGTTGATTTAATGTAAGCCTCTTGAAGTTTATTTGCTATGTTTTCAGCTCTATCAGGATCACGCTGTACCAAATGCTCACCTAGCAAAAAAAGCGCATCCTTTTTTAAAGTTTTAGAAACGTTGCTATCAATAATTGTTTGCAAACTATCCTGATAAGCGTCTGGTTTGGCATCTTGAGCATACGAATACAAACCACTTAAGGTTACGAAAAGGCAAAAACTAAAAAATTTACACATTGATTTTCAAGTTAGTGAAACAAATTTACAAAACCATTTCTTCAAAAAATCACCCAAAAGTATGAAATAGAGTTGCCTGTATTATAAGAATTTAGCAACGCAATATTAATCACAACTTTATTACTTATGAAAACAAGATTTACTTTTTTGGCTTTTTATGTTCTTTTTGGAATAGCAGTATTTGCTCAACCGAGTAATGATACATGCAGCAATGCAGAAGCATTATCAGTTTCATCTGTGACACAAACTATTAGCTTTGACTTATCTCAAGGCGATTCAAATTATGAAAATGGCTGTGCTACTTTTGATGCTGGAGACTACATTGATATTTGGTATGCGTTTACCATGCCTGTTAATGGCGCTATTCACATTAATGGTAGTAACGGTATTAACAGATTTGCGTTGTATGACGGTTGTGGCGGTAATCAAATAGACTGCTTTTCAACCGAAGGCTATATTGAAAATCTTACCCAAAACGAAACCTATGTTTTGCGTTTGTACCGAAGCGAATTTCACTCTACCAATATGAGTTTTTTATCGTTTACAATTGAAACTTTAGAAGCTACAATTCCTGATTGTTCTACAACTATACCTTTAACAGTAAGTACTACAGCTTCAACCGTGAATTTCGATTTAAGCACAGAAACACTTAATTACGAGTATGGTTGTGATGAAAATAATGCAGAAACCTATGCCGATTTTTGGTACGAATTTACAATGCCTGTAGATGGTGTGGTAAGTATTGAAAGTGATAACATAAATTTATTCGCTTTATATGATAGCTGTGGTGGCAATCAAATTGACTGTTTTATACCCACAGGATATGCACGAATAATAAGTAACCTATCACAAGGCAGCACTTACCTTTTAAGGTTATATAGAAATGAATTTAATTATGATGCATCAATAGACACAGAGTTTATTATTAAAGCAATTCAACCAGAATTCCCTACTTGTAATAATGTTGAGCCCATTTCGGTAACTACAACAATACAGTCTGTACCACTTAATTTAAGCAGTGCAAATTATAATTATGACTTTGGATGCGACGAATTTGATGTAGATTCTTATACCAATTTTTGGTATGAATTTACAATGCCTGTAAACGGAAATCTATACCTAAACCCTACTATTTATAATGCTGCAGCTTTGTTTGATAGTTGTGGCGGCAATCAAATTGACTGTTTTTCTGAAAATGGATTAATTGGAAACTTAACACAAGGAGAAACCTACACATTACGCATATTCCGTTCAGAAACTACTTTTGCTAGTGTTGGCACACAATTTCAGATCAAGGCTATAGAATATATTACTAACGACACTTGTGATAACGCTGAAGTTATTTTAGGTATAAGCTCATCACCCAACCCTGTACTTTTTGAATTAGAAGGCTCTACACTAATAGCCCAAGAAGAAAACTGCTCTGGCACAACCCAAGAAAAAGTTGTTGACGCTTGGTTTGAATTTTCTATGCCATATACAGGAAATTTACATATTGACACACCGTTTGGTGTTGAAATTTATGACACCTGTTCTGGTTCTCAACTGTTTTGCAAACCAAAGCTTAATTCTAGCACTACAAATTCTGTTAGCTTATTGGATGATTTAATTGAAAATCAAACGTATTTACTGAGAGTTTTTAGTCCGCAAGACTATATATTCGACACACCACTTCAGGGTGTAGACTTAAAAGCTTTCCCAAGAGCTGCAAATGACGAGTGCATCAACTCAGAATCTATACCGACCATTACAGCAACAGCACAAAACATAAGTTTTGATACTTGGGGTTCACTAATAAACACAGAAGCTGGTTGTGATGAAGGTATTCAAGACGATTATGTTGATGTTTGGTACGAATTTACCATGCCTAACAGCACCTATTTAAATATTGATAGCGACATAAAAAATGCCTTTTCTATTTTAGATGCTTGCAATGGTAATGTTGTATTTTGTTTTAATGGTAGCGAGCAAATAGCTGGTTTAATTGCCAACCAAACTTATACATTAAGAGTATTTCAAAAACGAAGTGAGATGTTTCACCCTTTTCTGTCATTTGATATTTGGGCAAACAATACTTTAGGAATTGAAGATCAATCTTTAGAAAACGCCATTAATATCTATCCAAACCCAGTAAGAGATTACATCAATATTTCTATTGCTAACCATCAAACAATAACAGCAATACAATGTCATGACTTAATGGGTAAAGAAATTTTTAATTCAACCTACAAAGAACAAGTTAATGTTAGTCATTTAAAATCTGGTCTTTATTTGCTTAAAATTGAAACGCTCTCCGGAAGTTTTATAAAAAAGATTATTATTGAATAGTGTTTTTTTAGTTTAGTTAATTAAAAAAGGAACAATCTATTAGGTTGTTCCTTTTTAAAACCATTTAATAGTCAAGTCTACTAATTTCTGCTTAAAGTTATTGTAAGGAGGCATTAGTAAATCTACAGCTCCAATAGTATGTTGTTTTAACACAGATCTTTGATTGGTAAATTCCAAGAAACCAAAATACCCATGCGATTTTCCAATTCCGCTATTATTTGAGCCACCAAAAGGCAAATTATGATTTAAAAACTGTAACAAATTGTGGTTAACACAAGTACTTCCTGCTCTTGTGTTATTAATAATGTGTTTTATAGTCTTCTTATTTTTACTGAAAATATATAAGGCAAGCGGCTTTTCTTTTGAATTAATATAGTCGATAACCTCATCAATATTACAGTAAGTTTTTACAGGAAGAATTGGTCCAAAAATTTCGTTTTTCATCAGTGCACTATCTTCAGAAGCATCAAAAACTAAAGTAGGTTCTATATAATTATCTTCTTTTTTATAGCTTCCTCCTATTTCTATAGTTGCATTTTTTAATGATGCA
>JAUIGO010000092.1 GCA_030429955.1 Bacteroidia bacterium | reverse complement strand
GTTAGTTTTACTAATAAACCCGTCATATAAATCAGTATTGAAAGCTCAATAAGTTCCCAATTACTTAGCGGGAAGTTATTATGCAAAGTGATTACATCAAATACGCTTAATATCCCAAGTAAACAACCGAATAACCCCAGAAAACGTGTAATGCGATAGAGTTCATCCAATAAATAGTTTTGTAATTTACTCATCTGGATTTAACCTCATATCGATGGCATACAAAGCCAGTGCCAGCATAAACAAACAAAGTGATACCAACACAGCATCTTTTAGATAAATGACCCGTAAGTCATTATTTAAATCGCCTAAGGCGCCTGTAAAAATCACAAGGTCGCCAGCAAGTTTAAACGCTTTAGCGAATACCCCTACTAAATCTGTTAGCTTTTGTTTAAGTAAACCTTTCATGCAATCTCCTATTGTTATGTCTTGCATTAACAACTAGGTTTGCCATGGGGTAAAAATAAGAAAACAGGCTCAAATGAGCCTGTTTACAAAAACAGGCCAAAAGCTACTTCAGCCTCCTTCTGAGTAAGTTTCGCTGTAGCTAGCGAGGTGACATTTTTTAAGGTTGATGAACGAGATATTTTGCTCTTCACTCTAAATAGTACCTTCCAAAGAGAATTTTAAAGAGCGTCGTATCTAAAACTTTTTAAGTATAAGTTTCCATGTCTTTCCTCCTATACTCCAAAGGCACCTATTAAAGTTAATCGGACCAATTCGTTTTAACTATTTGTTCAGAGCGTAATACAGTTTACTTTCCTATCCTATTAATAAAAGTTGATATTTAACTACTTGACTAGTAACAACTAATTATAAGTGATATAAATCTTATGCTAAAGTTATCAAGCTAATTTGACAGTCAGAGCATATGAAGTTTGTCTCTGGTTACCTATTAGTTATCAAGGATAAAATATTCGGGATTTATATGAGTAGTAAAACAAATACATTTGAGTTATTTCGGTATCAGATTTTACCAATAGATCGATATCTTCAAGGTGATTTTTTTAATGGTGTTCAAAACATTGAAGATTTGATTACCCAAAAAAATAACCTTTTTGAAGAAGCCCTCTTGGGACAAGGCGACTTTTCTAACAAAAGACATAAAACAATTGTTAAGTTATTACTCCGAAAAGATGATTTTTTCTTATATCGTATAGCGCATAACAAAACTCTTCATCGTGAAACTAGAGACTTCAAAGATGAAACGATTGATAGTTGGCCATCTATTTTAGTCGCAATTTGGAACCATCCAGAAAAACAATATATTGCTGTTCAAAAAAGAACAACGGCATTTGCTAAATGTGAAACTGTAACTAAATTGATTCTAGAAAAATTAGAACCTCAACTAACGCACTTCCACTTAAGAGCGATTTATGAACCTTTGTTTGAAAAACAGCAATTTTGGACTCTCTTGAACCAATATCGTGGTAAAGTAAAGTCTGTGGATTTCGAAATTATCACACCAAACATGGCCAACATATCTGGAACTCTTCCAGATGATCTTAAGCAATTCGCAAAATGCACTAATTCAACAAGAAACCATTTGAAAATTCAATCCGAACCTGACGCTGCTTTGCACTTAGAAGAAGATAACCCTGCATTAAGGGGGTTGGTTGACTATAGTAGTGAAGGAGGGGGTAATATCTCAATCAAGATTGACGGAATAAAGAAACACCACCAAACTTCAAGAACTGTTAAAGAAATTACTCTGGGAGACATAGAGCTTTCAGGAAGCGCTGAGAACATAGCAGCAGTACTTAAAGTGAATTAGTGTGATTACCAAGGGAAACTGACGGTATAATTACCGAGCGACTTTGACATAGACACACTAACAGCCTATACCCAAGTTGGCAACTCAGGCCGACTTGGGAAGTAACTCTAATTTTGCCAACCTGAGTGTTGCGGTATTCATGTTTTCTCTTAGCCAGATATAGCGTACTCCTGCTGGGCTTATCTCAACTGAGTAATTAGCCCTTAGCTGGCGAGATACTTGAGCTTGACCCAAGTGAGGATTTTGCAGACTAAACTCGATAACCAGCGTTTCAATTTCTTCCTCGGTACGGTTCTGATGACGATGATTAGGCGTTTCTTGACGTCTTAGTGCATCAATACCACCTTGCTTTATTAAGCGTCTATGACGGTAAATAGTATCTCTTGATACACCGCTAAGCCTAGAGGCTTCAGAGACGTTGCCAAGCTTATCAGCTAAGGCTAGTACATCTAATTTCTTCTGTATTTCGATATCTTCCATTGAGGCTTTTATCGGTTCAACCACTTCATTGATCTTTAATTGGCGACCAGCGAAGTAAGCATTAAACTTTCCTTGTGACAGGCTTCGAATTTCAATTTTTTGATGGGCTATTGAGTGCTTAATCGGTGACTCGATGAAGTAAAACTTATTACCGTAGCTAAAGGTATGATCGTTACGGATCTTACGGTATTGCTTAATCACGCAGATATCATCGAGATTAATGTGAGGTGGTAATGGCTTATATTCCGAGTTTTTCAACTTAGACTTAACGGTTAACTTTTTATGCCAAAACTGCGGGATAAATACGTGCTGTAGGTAGCTATTGGCGCTAATCATATCGGTTATGCCGTTTAAGCGTAACTCAGGTATAAGCCTATCTTGTAACGTATCGAAGGCTCGTTCAACTCGCCCTTTACCTTGCGGAGAACTGGCAAAGATAATTTCAATACCAAGCTCCTCACAAGCCCGCTGCATTTGCGAGAAGTTGCTACGTTTAGGGCCTCCAAATATACCTGCTCTATCGACATACAGGGTTTTAAAAACACCACGCTTTTCGATGATAGTACGCAATACCTTTAAACAGCCAGCGGTTGTTTCCGATGGAAAAAATTCGGCAAATAACTCGCTTGTGGCATCATCAATAGCAGCGATGAGGCAAGACTTTTTATTACCAAACCAACGATGAGGGCTACCATCCATTTGTAACATTAAGCCAGCAGCTTCCATCCGCTCTCTGTGCTTATGTATACGACTTCGTCTGCGTTTAGCTCGCTTTACGTGGTGTATATCATGTGCCCAGCACCGCAGGGTTTCACGCTTAACAGCTATATGTTCGTTGGCCTCTAGCATGTCAGCAAGATGAAGTAGGTTAAGATCATAATACTTCTCTCGAATAAGTTGCTGAACAGTCTCCTTTAAGTTATCTGGCGTTTTGTTAACAGGTGGTTTGCCAGTATTGCCATGAACAATGAATTGAACACCAACCTTACGATATCGATGCAGGTAGCGTTCAATAGTACGTCTTGATTTGTTGAGAAGTTTAGTGGCATTGGCAATGGTCAAACGACCTTCAGCTACCTTAGCAATCACATCGACAGCCAGCTGAGCTTTGGAATTCATCATGATCATCCTTAGCACCTTTTAAATACTCAAATAGTTATTTAAAAAGCACGGTTCAAGATAACCGTCAATTTCCCTTGGTAATTAGCGAATACGACAGAATCGCTTGGTAATTAAAGTACGACAAAATCGCTTGGTGTTAACAACATTATTTGCAGTAGCTCATATCTAAAAAGATACTTTTAAATTTTAGGTCCGATCAAATCGTACAGTTGAGTAGGTCTACTATGAGTGAATTACGGTCATTAGAAAATTATTTTTCAGCACTGATTTTATGTCCAGTTGCTATGTGTTTCTCCTATATTCAGGAAAACGACCCATTTGGTCGTTTTTACCCTTTTCATAATTTCTATAATGATTAAAAGTTTATCTGTAGCAACAAGTTAGTTAGTGTGATAGAACTGGTACAATGATAAAAATAACCCGTGGCTCGGTAGAAAAACGACCCAATGGGTCGATATTAAATTGTTATGACTTAAAACGATGAAGTGGATAGATCTAATAAAATACTCGAGTGTTCAACTGCGAAAACTTGATGATCAGGGCGTTCCTTGTGGTTTTGGTTCCGGCTGTCTACTTGATTTCAAAGGTGGACGTTTTTTATTGACTGTATTCCATGTTGCACAAAAATCATCAAAATGGAGTGCGCAGATAAAGTTTGATGATGAAACACAAAAAATAGAAGTTTTATTTTTAAATGAATTTAGTTATTTGGCTGGCTTTTCAGAAGATGGAAAAACGATAAAAGATGTAGAATTCTCTTTCCATCCTGTTCGTCCAGATTTCAAAAGCTTTTATCACAATAGAAACTGGAGGGGTGAGACACTTGAGCTTAAAGAAAGGCCTATCTTTACGGTGAGTGATATTGGAGAGCCAAATAAAAATACACTCTATGGGTTCTCTGGTGATATCAAGCCAACACTATTTCCTGATTTAAATGCTTTAGAAACCACTCAGCATATCTACCATGGACTGAGGTTTGATAGAGTGGAAAATGACGTATTGTATTTTAAATTACCTGAAGACCATCCAGGGCATGAAATGTTTCAAGGCTGTAGTGGTGCGCCAATTATTGGAGAAGATGGCAAGGTTGTAAGTCTCGTGAGCGGTGGCTGTGAAAACACCAACGAAATTTTCGGCTGTAACCTCGCCAAATGTATAAGAACTTTAGATTACTTTTTGGAGTAGCTTGTCATAACAAAGCCAGCCAGAGGGACAGCCAAACCGCTGCGCGTTTAGTCTGCCCCTGTTAGCGGCGTTATAAGCCAAGGATAGAGCATTGAACCCTTCCATATTTTTATTTTTTTTAAGTATGTTACTAACTCATTTTACTGTCCTTGCCGAGTCTAAGGTTAGTTTTGCTACGATTGAAAATGTACAGCTTGAATATATTGATATAGGTACTGGAGATATTAATATCATTATTGAGTCAGGCGTAGGGATGGGGGTTAATTATTGGAAGCCACTATTAACTAAATTAAAAATGCTTAAACATCGAGTTATTATTTATTCACGTGCTGGCAATGGCAGCTCAACAGCAACTATTGATGTTTCTGTTCAGAAATCTAATAAGCGCCTACATGCTCTACTAAAGCTATTACATATTGATAAAAATATTATATTAGTTGGGCACTCATATGGAGGTATTCATGTTCGCGAATATGCTACTTCTTATCGGGAGCAAGTGATCGGTTTAGTATTACTAGATCCAAGTCACGAACAATTTTCGAAAAAGTTAATTCAGTTAGATAAAGCTTGGGCGGAGAGAGATGATAAAAAGCTAAATTCACTTTTGGCTCAAAGCCAAGAGTGGAAAGTTTTGCAAAAAATATATCAAAATGAGCAATTAAAAGATAACGGATCTATTACTAAAATACCGACTGTTATTGTCACCTCCAGTAAATTAGAAGAAAGCGATTGGTGGATTGGCCACAGTGAGAAAGGGAAAGAAATATGGAGAGAGCTCCACTCTTCATTAATAAGGTATAACCCTAATTCAATTCATATTGTTTCAAATTCAACTGGTCACAATATACCTATTGATTCGCCTAGTTTAGTTAATATAGCTATTAAACAAACAGTTGATTTGGTTAATGGATTATAACAAGTCAATGAAGTCGGATTCGTAATAGTTGGGCCATGGATGATTCTTGTGATTAAAAAATATTTATTAAAGCTAGTACTTGTCGTTTCAATGTTGATACCTAATTTAGTCGTTGCGAATAAACTACTGAGTCAAGATATCGATTACAGCAATAAATACCAACCACTGCTAGATAACCTTGTATCAAAACATATTCCCGGGGCAGTGCTCTTAGTTGAATCAAAACACGCCAGGTTTATAGGTAGCGCAGGATTTAAAGACTTGGAAAAAAAGCAGCCAATGACAATAGATGTTGTGATG
>JAUIGO010000091.1 GCA_030429955.1 Bacteroidia bacterium | reverse complement strand
TCTATTACTCCTGATAAAGCATTATTGAGCGTAGAGTCTCCATAAAGGTACAAAAAGCCTGTAGATTGAAAATTAATAACGCCTTCATTGACCAAAACCGTTGTACCATTAATAATTTTCGCGCTTGCTGTTAAAAGGTTTATCGTCCCATTATTGGTCATGTTACCGTTTCCCTGTAGCGCTCCTGAATTCCAATTTACTATTGCATTTACGCCGAAACTTGAAGGATCAGTAAAAGTTAAATTAGTATTTATATTGAATATTGAATTTCCTTGTACGTCAATTGATTTAATAATTCCAGCAACATTAAGTGTAACAATAAACCCTGATGGAATAATCACATCATCGGAAGCTGTTGGTACTAAATTTGTGTCCCAATTATCAGTATTATTCCAATTAGTGTTTGCGCCTGCGCCTGTCCAAGTTGTTTGCGCAATTGCCATTGTAGTTCCAAACAGCAATAGTAGTAGAAATCTTTTCATAATTAATAGCATTTAAAGGTTTATATACTATCACATCGAAACACTTATATATTGTCATCAAAAAACAACACTGATACAACTAAATCTTATCAATCGCATAATCTTGATTTGTTTAATTTTATAAATACGCCATAATTTCTTTTACAATAGAATTTTTATAAAACAAATTCTTATTAATATTGTAACTTACAAGCATAAAAATAACCAACATGACATCACGATTTTCTCTATTTTATCTTTTTGCAGCCAGTTTACTTTTTTTAAACTCTTGTTCTGACACAAGCAAAGAATTTGCAACCATGATTATCCATGGAGGCACCATTTACACAGTTGATGATAATCAATCAACAGTTGAAGCAGTAGCTATTAAGGACAACAAAATTCTTTTCACTGGATCATTAGATGAAGCTGAAAGTTACAAAAACGAACAAACCGAAATTGTTGATTTAGAAGGAAAAACAATGACGCCAGGCCTAATAGAGGGTCACGGACATTTTATGGGATTGGGTTATAATGAGCTTGAACTAGATCTCATGAATACCAAAAGCTATCAAGACATTATTGATGCCGTAGCTGAGCGTGTTAAAACTGCTAAACCAGGTGAATGGATTACTGGAAGAGGATGGCACCAAAGTAAATGGGATAGTGTGCCAGAATATACCGTTAATGGATTTCAAACACATCACGCGCTAAGTGAAGTATCACCCGACAATCCAGTGTATTTAAAACATGCTAGTGGTCATGCTGGTTTTGCAAATGCTAAAGCTATGGAAATTGCTGGATTAATTTCATTATCAGCTGAGGGTATTAAAACCTATGAAATAGAAGGTGGTGAGGTTATCGTTGATGAATTTGGTAGACCAACAGGCATATTCAGTGAACGCGCACAAGGCTTAATTGGCAAACACATCCCTGCTAACACTCCAGAATCAGATATGCAAGCTTTCAACTTAGCCATAGAAGCATGTCATAAAAACGGGATTACTGGTTTCCATGATGCAGGAATTGGAAGAGAAACAATAGCCTTGTATGATAAAATGAAATCTGAAGGCAATATGAATGTTAGAATCTATGCCATGTTAACTGGTTGGGATGAAGAACTTCTTAATGAATGGTACGAAAAAGGTCCAAATATTGATCCTGATCATCGTTTTACTATACGATCCATAAAATTAAACTGTGACGGAGCCTTAGGAAATCGAGGCGCTTGGCTTTTGGAACCTTATACAGATAGACCAGATCATTATGGGCATGAAACGCTTCCAATGGAAATGGTAGATAAAACATCACGTAATGGACTTCAAAATGGGTTTCAGGTGTGTTCACATGCCATTGGTGATCGCGCCAATAGAGAAATATTGGATCGCTATGAAGCTGCATTAAACGAATTATCTATGCTAGGCAGTGATCATCGATTCCGTATAGAACATGCACAGCATTTACATCCAGATGATATTCCTAGATTTGCAGAATTACAGGTAATTCCAGCAATGCAAGCTGTTCACATGTCGTCAGACAGACCTTGGGCAATTGATCGTTTAGGAGAAAAACGCATCAAAGAAGGTGCTTATATGTGGCAAGATTTATTACAAAGTGGAATCCCAATTGTTAATGGAACTGATGTCCCTGTAGAACCTTTAAATCCTATTGCTAGTTTTTATGCGAGCGTAAGTCGTAAAACACTAAAAGGAACTCCAGAAGGTGGTTATGAACCAGAGCAAAAAATGACTAGAGAACAAGCCTTAAGATCTTATACTTTAGATGCTGCTTATGGTGCTTTTGAAGAAGACATCAAAGGTTCTATTAGTGTTGGTAAACTTGCCGATTTTACAATTTACAATCAAGATTTAATGACGGTTGATGAGAATGAAATTCTTAATACCGAAATCATGATGACAATTTTTGATGGCGAAGTTGTATATGAGAAAAAGGATTAAAATTTTGGTATAGTCAATTACCTATCATATATAAAATGATTCCAACTATTGAAAACATTTAAGCTTCATTCAGATTTAAACTGAGATTTTTCAATAGTATTTTGACCACCACATGATCTTTTTTCCTAACAATTAAAAATTAAAGTATTTTACTATCTTTCGGAGACTAAATTAACAACCATTATTATGACTGATCAAGAAATAGCCAAAGACATCCAATTAAAACACATAAGTAAAATTGCAGAAAAATTAGGACTGAATGCAGATGATATAGAAATGTATGGCAAGTACAAAGCAAAATTACCACATTCAATTATTGATAAAGAAAAAGTTCAAAAAAGTAACTTAATCTTAGTTACCGCAATCTCTCCAACTCCAGCTGGTGAAGGTAAAACAACCATGTCAATCGGTCTTTCTGAAGGGTTAAACCAATTAGGGAAACAAACCACAGTTGTATTGAGAGAACCATCACTTGGCCCTGTGTTTGGCATTAAAGGAGGAGCAACAGGAGGAGGTTACTCGCAAGTGCTTCCTATGGAAGACATCAACCTCCATTTTACAGGTGACTTTGCAGCTATTGAAAAAGCACATAATTTACTTTCAGCCGTTATAGATAACAATATTCAAAGTAAAACCAACACTGTTGGACTAGACCCAAGAACAGTGACTTGGAAAAGAGTTATGGACATGAATGACAGATCACTGAGAAACATTGTGATTGGCTTAGGTGGAACAGGTTCAGGTGTGCCAAGAGAAACAGGTTTTGACATTACTGCGGCTTCAGAAATTATGGCAATTCTATGTTTGTCTGATGATTTAGAAAATTTAAAAAAACGTCTTGGCAATATTTTTATTGGGTATACAAAAGACAGACAACCTATTTATTGTAAAGATTTAAAAGTTCAAGGTGCTATGGCAGCTTTATTAAAAGAAGCTATAAAACCAAATTTAGTGCAAACCATTGAAGGCAATCCTGCTATTATTCATGGTGGTCCTTTTGCTAACATTGCTCAAGGAACCAACTCGGTTATTGCAACGAGAATGGGAATGTCGTTATCTGATTATACAGTTACCGAAGCTGGTTTTGGAGCCGATTTAGGTGCCGAGAAATTCTTGGATATTAAATGTCAAAGTGCTGGACTTTCTCCTAAAGCAGTTGTGCTTACAACAACCATTAGAGCCTTAAAATATCATGGTGGAGCCGATTTAAAAAATCTTACCGAAGAAAATGTAGAGGCTCTAAAAAATGGACTACCAAACCTTGAAAAACATATTGAAAATGTGAGACAGTTTGGTATTACTCCTGTTATTGCCATCAATAAATTTATTACTGATAGCGAAGCCGAGGTAGCGGTTATTAGAGAATTTGCAAAATCACAAAATATTAGAGTTGCACTTGCCGAAGTTTGGGCAAAAGGTGGTAAAGGTGCCTTAGAATTAGCACAACATGTTGTTGATATTGTTGAAGAAGGCTCCTCTAAATTTGTCCCAATGTACAGTTGGAGCATGAGTGTAGAAGATAAAATCAAAACAATTGCTACAAAAATTTATGGTGCAGATGATGTTGAATATTCATCTTTAGCAAAACGAAACTTACGCACTATTGCAAATTTAGGCTTGGAAGGGCTTCCTGTTTGTATTGCCAAAACTCAAAAATCATTATCTGATAATCCAGCCTTATTAGGAAGACCAAGAGGCTTTACTATTACTGTTAGAGAAATTGAAATTGCTGCTGGAGCAGGATTTTTAGTGCCTATAACTGGCGATATGATGCGAATGCCTGGGCTTCCAGCGCATCCAGCCTCAGAAAATATCAATATTGATAATGATGGTAATATTTCTGGATTGTTCTAAATTACAAATAAAAAGAAAGGTTTTCTTTCTTTACTAATTTTAGACTATTGAAACTGGTATTTAGATTCAATTACTAATATAGCATGGCTCTAAAAGATGAAAATGAACGCTTCAAATTCGAATAATTGCGAAATCAATAATATGAAGCTTTTCAGCAGATTGTTCATTTTCACTATTTTTATTACTATAAGTTCATGCGGCACTAGTTACAAACTCAAGAGGGATTTTAATAAAAGTCACAAAGAATCTGAGTTTTTTAAAGGTTTTGTTTTGTTCAATCCTAAATCTGGGAAACAAATAATAAATCACAATGGAGCTAAATTTTTTACACCAGCTTCCAATGCAAAGCTATATACGTTTTATTCGGCATACAGAACTTTAGGAGATTCTATTAAAGGCTTAGAGTACATCAAAAAAATTGACACCTTATTTATTAAAGGAACAGCAGACCCAACTTTATTATATGGCTTTAAAGGTTCTAAAACCATACCGTTTTTAAATGACCATGATGGACCTATAGTTCTGATTGATGAAACTTTAAACGATGACTTATTAGGAAGCGGTTGGTCTTGGAGTGATTACCAATATTACTATATGCCTGAAAAAAGCTTGTTACCAATCTATGGGAATTTGGCAATCTATTCCATGAAAGACGGCTCCATAAAAGTTGTGCCCAAATATTTTTCTGACAGCATTTTAGTAGTAGACTCCTTAAAAGTCAATAGGGATTATGAAAAAAATCGATTTTACTTGCAACGAAATGATTCCTCAATATATGATGTTCCTTTTAAAACCTCAACACAGTTAGTTGCAAAACTACTTAGCGATACTTTAAACAAACCTGTTGAAATAACCTCAAAAAATTACATCGAAGATTTTAAACCATTATATAGTATTTCATCAGATTCAGTATACAAACAAATGCTTACAGTGAGCGATAATTTTATTGCCGAACAATTACTGTTACAAGTAGGCAAAGAAACCATGAACTCTTATAATACTGGAGATGCCATAGACTATTCATTGGAAAATTATTTGCAAAATATGCCATATAAACCTCGTTGGGTTGATGGCTCAGGACTCTCACGCTATAATTTATTTACACCTGAAGGCACTGTACATTTATTAACCAAAATGTATCTTGAAATCCCACAAGACAAATTACTCAACTATTTTGCTGTTGGTGGAGAAAGTGGGACTTTGAAAAATTGGTATGGTGGAAAAGATAAACCTTATGTATATGCAAAATCAGGAACATTATCCAACAATTATAGCTTAAGTGGTTATATCATAACTAAAAAGGAAACTCTTTTAATTTTTAGTTATATGAACAATCATTATAGGCAATCAAATTCAGAAATCAGAACTCAAATTCAAGAACATCTTTCTATAATCTATGAAAAATATTAGGCAAATACACATTATAATTTTAGCGTTAAGTCTAATTTCTAGTTCGGTTTGGTCGCAATCACAAATTGACAGCACAAAAATCGTTAAGGTTCTATCCTTTAATATTCTTCATG
>JAUIGO010000031.1 GCA_030429955.1 Bacteroidia bacterium | reverse complement strand
GGTAAAATGCCTGACATTGAAGATTTACACAATCCTAAAACCAATTTAGCCAGTGAAATCATTTCAGCAGATGGTCAGTTAATAGCCAAGTACTATTTAGATGATAATCGTACTCCAGTTGATTATGACGAATTGCCAAAACATTTGATCGATGCACTAATTGCAACAGAAGACGCTCGTTTTCATAAACACTCAGGGATTGATGCAATTGGTACATTAAGAGCTATCTTTTTTTTAGGTAGAAGAGGTGGAGCAAGTACCATTTCACAGCAGTTGTCCAGACAGCTATTTGTTGGAGAACATTCTAGAAACACTTTAGGGAGAATTACCCAAAAATTTAAAGAATGGGTGATTGCGATTCGTTTGGAAGAGCAATACACTAAAGAAGAAATCATAGCTCAATATTTTAATATTTATGATTTTGGGAACAATGCAGATGGCATCAGAAGTGCTGCCAGAATCTATTTTGGCAAAGAGCCAAAAGATTTAGATTTAAAAGAATCAGCCATGTTGGTCGGCATGTTTAAAAACTCTTCATTGTACAATCCAAGACCACATAGAAACCCAGAAGGTACACGAAACAGACGTAATGTTGTGTTGGCTCAAATGGCCAAGTACGATTATATTACAAAAGAAGTAAAAGATTCACTGCAGCAAACAGAACTGGATTTAAAATACACACCAGAGTCGCACAGAGAAGGCTTGGCAACCTATTTTAGGGCTTATCTTCAAGAGTTTATGAAAGAATGGGCTTCAAAAGATGAAAACAAAAAACCTGATGGCACTAAATATAACATTTATAAAGATGGTTTAAAAATATACACAACCATCGATTCCAGAATGCAACAATATGCTGAAGACGCTGTAGCGCAGCACATGCCAAGATTACAAGCTGAATTTTTTCATCAAAATACACCAAAACGAAATCCAACAGCGCCTTTTTTAGAACTTGATAAAGATGAAATAAAGAGTTTATTGAATACAGGAATGCGACGTTCTGAGCGTTGGAGAAAAATGAAATATGATTTAGGAAAATCTGACGAAGAAATCATTGAATCTTTTGAAAAACCTATTCAAATGGATGTGTTTTCGTGGAAAGATGGCGTTTACACTGAAATAGATACTATCATGACACCAATGGATAGTATGCGTTACTACAAATCGTTTTTACGTCCTGCAATGATGGCAATGGAACCTCAAACAGGTCATGTAAAAGCTTGGGTTGGAGGCATGAATTATAAGCATTTTCAATACGATATGGTAAAACAAGGAAAGCGTCAAGTAGGCTCAACCTTTAAGCCATTTGTGTATGCAACTGCAATAGACCAATTGCATTTATCGCCTTGTGACACATTGCCTCGCTCACAAATTACCATTGACGCTAATAAATATGGTAATCCAGAACCTTGGGCACCAAGAAACGACGATGGAGATTACGAAGGGTTTATGACCTTAAAACAAGCACTGGCAAGCTCTGTAAATACAGTAACCGCAAGATTAATGGATAAAATTGGACCACAACCTGTTGTTGATTTAGCAAAGAGTTTAGGAATAGAACAAGACATTCCTCCTGTACCTTCAATTGCGCTAGGAACTCCAGATTTAAGTGTGTATGAAATGGTAGCAGCCTATTCATCTTTCGCAAATAAAGGCGTTTATACAAAGCCAGTAATGATTACAACTATTGAAGATAAAAACGGAACAATCCTTTATCAAACAGTACCAGAAACAAAGGATGTTTTGAGTGAGGAAGCTGCTTATGTTACAGTTAATTTACTACAAGGTGTAACTCAAGGTGGCTCAGGAACAAGATTACGACACAATTACGCAACAGATGCTGTTTATAAAGAAATAATTACTGGTTACCCTTATGAGTTTGACAATCCAATAGCTGGTAAAACAGGGACCACACAAAACCAAAGTGATGGTTGGTTTATGGGAATGGTGCCAAACTTGGTTACAGGCGTTTGGGTTGGAGGCGAAGATAGAGCAACACATTTTGCAAGCATTACTTACGGACAAGGTGCAGCAATGGCATTGCCTATTTGGGGTTTGTTCATGAAAAGTTGTTATGCTGATGAAGCTCTTGATGTTTCAAAAGGCGAGTTTGAACGACCAGAAAACTTATCCATAGAAGTTGACTGTAACTTATACAACGAAAAAAACAAAAACAAAAGCAAAAATCCTTTGGATGATATTCCTGAAATAGATTTTTAAATTCTCAAACCATTCTTTATTTAGAAACAATATAAATTGCAGCTACGGTTTTTCCGTAGTTTGTAGAGATTTACTGTTGGTTCAAGAGGGCATTTTTTTGACAAATAACCCTGTTACTATTTGATGTTAAAATACTTGGTTTTTAAGCGTTTTTTTTTTTGTAAATTTAACTCGTTGAGAACACAACTTTAGTTTCTTAGAAGTTTCTAAATACTGTTTTTGGCATAGTTGCAACACCACTGACGTCAGTTTTTTTATTCTCCCTTAAACTGATTGATAGCTAAAAAACTTCTAACCAAAAAACTTCTAAAATTAAAACTTCTAAACATTTAAGTTTAACTAGTTGGTTATATAATAAACCATATAGCCAACCAAAATTTTAGAAATTATGAAGAAATTTTTATTATTATTAGCATTTGTTTTTATTGGAATATTTGCTTTTTCAAGTGTATCTCCAAATAAAACTATTGCAGATCCTTATGAGTGTTGGGATACTGCAGATACTTTTGAAACAATATCTTGCGGATATGTTGGTTGTGATTACTGGTTATGGGATCAAGTTTATACTGCCTGCATGGGAAATAAGCAATAGAATAATAAATTATTTTAGCACCTAAAAGGGTTTCTTTATTTGAAATTTTTTTAGGTGTACTTAAAAAATGGATTTTATGAAAAAAATATTACCAATTATCTTTTCTTTAGTTGTGTCAAATACCTTATTAGCTCAAACTGATGCTATTTGTATTTATGAAATAACCAAAAATAAAATTAATATAGAAATTAATGAAAAAGATAACTCAACAACACGAAATGCAAAAAATTTATTAAATGAAGCCATTGAAATAGCAGAAACTTTTACATATACATTAAAGTTTAACGAAAACGAAAGTATTTTTAGTAAAAATAGATCTATGGGAAATGAAGCTCAAAGTTCATATATAATCCCTATTGCGGAGGCGTTAGTTGGCAAGGGTATATATTATCAAAATAAAGTTAAAAATGAAAATATTCAGCAAGTTCAAGGTTCAATAGGATTATTCTTAATTAAAAGTTCTTTTTTAACTGATTGGGAGTTTACTAATGAAACTAAAAAAATTGGCAAGTATAATTGTTATAAAGCAATAAAAAAATGTAACTTATGTGATACTGCTGAAGAAATTTGGTTTACTCCTGAAATTGCAGCCCCTTTTGGACCTCTAGGTTATAGTGGTTTACCTGGATTAATACTAGAAATCAAAAAGAAAACAATTACTTTAAGGCTAGCAAGTATTGAATTTAAGCCCAAGAATATTGTGATTAAAAAACCAACAAAAGGAAAAGTTGTTGGTATAGATGAGTTTAAAAAAATTTCTGATGATTTTCGTTCTCAAATGAAACAATAAAAATGATTTCTTATTTCAAAAGATAACTGAAAAGTTATGAATAACGAATTTTATTTAAAAATAACTATTCTGCTGATAACTCTTTCAGGATTTTCTTTATATGGACAACAAATTACAGTTTCCGGCAAAGTCACAGACAGCCTACAAGACCCTTTAGCCTATGCCAATATTTTAGCTATACCAGAACAAGAAGGTATAGATATAGCTTTCGCCATTACAGACGATAATGGTCTGTATAAACTAAAACTGGAGGAACAACAAAGCTATGAGCTTACAATAAGCTATTTGGGCTTTAAACCAGAAAAACTCAATATCACAGCCACAACAGATTTGGTTAGGGATTTTGTGCTTTCAGAAAACTCTGAGCAACTCAAAACCGTTGAGCTTAACTACACACCACCCGTTTCGGTAAAGAAAGACACCATAACCTATAAGGTAGATGCCTTTGTAACTGGTGAAGAGCGTAAACTACGCGAAGTCCTTAAAAAACTCCCAGGCGTAGAAGTGGATAGAGCTGGCAATGTGACTGTACAAGGCAAAAAAGTGACCAAGGTATTGGTAGAGGACAAAACCTTTTTTACAGGCAATAGCAAATTGGCAGTAAACAACATCCCAGCAGATGCTGTAGACAAGGTGGAGATTTTGGACAACTACAACGAGGTTGCCATGCTCAAAGGCTTGCAGGATAGTGAGGATATGGCAATGAACATCAAGCTTAAAGAAGACAAAAAAAAGTTTGTGTTTGGTGATGTTGAGGTTGGAGTTGGTATTAAAGAACGCTACGTTGTGCATCCCAACCTGTTTTACTACAGCCCAAAAACCAATGTGAACGCAATCGCAGACCTCAACAATACAGGCGTTAAAAGCTTTACCTTTTCAGATTACTTAGAATTTGAAGGTGGTTTTGGAAAACTATTGAGTGATGCTAGTAGTTATTTTAGTCTATTTAATAGTGATTTTGCACACTATTTAAATAACCAAGATTTCAAAAGCAGTACCAACCAATTTGGTGCCTTTAACATTAGGCAATCTTTAAATGATGTTACAGATATAAGTGCTTATGCTATTACCTTCAACAGTAAGACCAATACCAAACAGAACACCACTAACGAATATCTGTTAGAAAGCAATAATTTTACTGAAGAACGAAGCAATAGCAATGCCATAGATAATTTTTTTACCATTGGGAAATTAACCTTGGATTATGACCCAAACTATAAAACAGACGTTGCCTTTAACAGTTTTATAAAAGCAACCAACAATGATGCTTTAGGAAGAATAATGACTGAAAGCCCAAGTTATTTAAACAATATACAAACCTCAAACAAGGTTAAAGCACTCCACCTAAAACAGAACATCAGTTTCAGTAAAAAGCTGTCAAAAAATCATACAGCAACCTTAGAGGCTACACATACGTACCAAAACGACAAACCCATTACCAATTGGCTCACCAACCAAGAGATTCTGCAAGGCCTTATTCCTCTTGAAGATGACGTGGTCTATGATATTTTACAGACTAAAAAGGCAAATGCCACGAACCTCAATGCCATCGTAAAGGAGTATTGGGTGCTTAACAATTTTAACCATATCTATACAAGCGTAGGGTTTAATTATGCAAACAATGACTTTTACAACAAAGACGTGCAACAGCTTAGTGATGGCACTATCAATGATTTTGCTTCAGCTGGATTTGGGAACGATTTCAATTACAATTTCACGGATTTGTTTTTGGGTTTGGAGTACAAGTTCCAAATAGGCATTGCCACGTTTAAACCTGCTGTATATGCACATTATTACCATTGGATCACCAAACAATTTGATGATAAACGATCCTTTAACAAAACATTGTTGCTTCCGCAGTTCACATCAGACATTGAGTTTAGTAACAGTGAGAAAATACGTGTGAGATATAGAGCCAATGCCAATTTTGCAACCATAGATAGATTGGCAAATAATTTTATATTGTCCAGTTTCAACAATGTATTTAAAGGTAATGACACGTTAGAAAACCAATTATATCACTCTGCATCGATGAGTTATAATAAATTCAGTCTCTTCAAGAGCTTAAATATTATTGCAAGCATCACTTATAACAAAAAAATTAAATCATTCAAGAATGTGACTCAACTTCAAGGTATAGAACAGTTCAATACACCGTTGTTGTTTGACAGACCAGAAGAAACGTTTGGACTGAGTGGAATGATCTCCAAAAAAATAAATAAGATCCGTTACAAGTTGCGAAGCCGTTTTAATACCAGCGATTTTTATCAGATTGTTAATGACGTCACAAATAAAAATAAATCCAATAGTTCATCAACAACCCTAAGTGCCGAGAGTTTCTTTAAAAATTTACCTAATCTTGAAATTGGTTACACCAAAGATTTTAGCAATTACAAATCAATAAACGGCACAAACAAATTTGAAAACGATGCCTTTTTTGTGTTTTTGGAATATGACTTTTTAAACGATTTTATATTTAAGGCAGATTATACTTTTGACAGTTATAAAAACAAAAGTGCCAACATAAAAAACACCTTTGACACTGCCAATACATCGTTATTTTATCAAAAAGAAGACAATCCTTGGGGTTTTGAACTTGCAGTTTCAAATCTGTTTGATGTATCTTTCAAGCAACAAAATTCCTTTTCCAGCTTTTTAATCAGTGATAGCAAAACCTTCATCTTGCCAAGAATTATCATGTTTAAAGTGAGTTATAAGTTGTAGTTGATAAATTCATAAATCAAAATTCGGTATTCGTTATTGGTTTTCGTATTTTTCAATCATAAAATTTTAGTGTAGATGATCAATAAAAAAGTAGATAATGTTGATGAAGCTTTGCATGGTGTGAGCAACAATATGACCTTTATGTTTGGAGGATTTGGATTAAGTGGAATTGCTGAAAATTCAATAGCAAAACTAGTTGAATTAGGTGTTAATGGTTTAACATGCATCAGTAATAATGCTGGCGTTGATGATTTTGGATTAGGATTATTGTTGCATCAAAAGCAAATTAAAAAAATGATATCATCCTATGTTGGTGAAAACGATGAGTTTGAACGCCAAATGCTAAGTGGTGAACTAGATGTTGAATTAATACCTCAAGGCACTTTAGCTGAACGATGTAGAGCTGCTCAAGCAGGGTTTCCTGCTATTTATACACCAGCTGGATTTGGTACTGAAGTCGCTGAAGGAAAAGAAACCAGAGAATTTAATGGCAAAATGTATGTGTTGGAGTATGCGTTTAAAGCAGATTTTGCTTTTGTAAAAGCTTGGAAAGGTGATGCAGCTGGGAATTTAATTTTTAAAGGAACTGCTAGAAATTTTAACCCTAATATGTGTGGTGCAGCAACCATTACAGTAGCTGAGGTTGAAGAACTAGTTCCAGTTGGGACCTTAGACCCAAATCAAATTCACATCCCAGGAATTTTTGTTCAACGCATTTTTCAAGGTGCTAAATACGAAAAACGTATTGAACAACGAACAGTAAGACAAAGAAATTAATTAAAGAAGTTAAAAAGTTATAAGTATTTAAAGTGCGCTTAAGTTGATGCTTACCGTATTTATTAAAGACAGACTTTAGGCACTTAAAACTTTAGGCATTTAAAACTTAAGAAATGTTAGATAAAAACGGAATAGCAAAACGTATTGCAAAAGAGGTAAAAGATGGATATTACGTAAACCTAGGCATAGGCATTCCAACCTTAGTCGCTAATTACGTAAGAGATGATATTGAAGTGGAGTTTCAAAGTGAAAATGGTGTTCTCGGTATGGGGCCTTTCCCTTTTGAAGGTGAAGAAGATGCAGATATTATTAATGCTGGAAAGCAAACCATAACGACTTTGCCTGGAGCTAGTTTTTTTGATTCAGCTATGAGTTTTTCAATGATTAGAGGTCAGCACGTAGATTTAACCATTCTTGGAGCCATGGAAGTTTCAGAAGAAGGTGATATTGCCAACTGGAAAATTCCAGGTAAAATGGTAAAAGGAATGGGAGGCGCAATGGATTTAGTTGCAAGCGCAGAAAATATAATTGTAGCCATGATGCACACCAATAAAGCTGGCGAATCGAAACTACTTAAAAAATGTTCACTTCCATTAACTGGAGTTAAATGCGTGAAAAAGATAGTCACTAACCTTGCTGTTTTAGAAGTTACAGATAAAGGGTTTAAATTATTGGAACGCGCTCCAGGAATTTCGGTTGAAGAGATCCAAAAAGCCACAGAGGGCAAGCTTATTGTTGAAGGTACTATTCCTGAGATGGATATTTAAAAAATGAAAGGTTTTATTAAACACGTTTGCTATTTATTCCTATTGGGATCTGCTTTATCTTGTTCTTCCTCCAAAGAAGCAGTTGATCTAAAACCATTAATCGATTTTGATACAGTTCAAACGCCTTTAGTTTTAAACAATGATACTATTCTTGTAAATGAATTGAGATTTTATAAAATTCAATCTGCTTTAGATGCTATGAAACTAATGTATCTAAACTATGGAGAGTGGAATGAAAAAATTAAAGGAAGATATCAGGAAAACATTAATGAAATTATTTGGAGTAAAATAAAGTTATTGGATAGTGATGAAAACTTTACTGTAATAGCTTCAGGAACTGAAACTCTAAGCGATTATTTTGCGATCTTAATTGCTTTAGATTCTAACAACAATGATTGTTTGGCAGATGAGCATCCTTATAAAAATAAACTATTGGAATTATTTACTTCAAAAATGAAGACGTTAGATAAAAAGAAATCTGTCTATAAGCTATTTAAATAGTAAAATGTTAAAAAAATAAGCATTTCATCGAATAATTACGCTTTTAAGCTGATTATTTTAAAATAAGTTCCATATTAGCAGTCCCCAAATTAACCAAATTAAATAACAGATTTGCCCCAAATCTACCATGAATTTAACTTATGAATGTATCAACAAATCTACCAGAACCTACTTATAGATTTAAGAAACTATTCTTAAGTCTTGAAAACACGATGAAACTTGTAAAAGACATTATGTTATTAACCAAAAAACTATTGATGCTATAACCCTTTGGGTATAGCATCAATTAATTTTTGGGTGTATGCTTTTTTAGGGTTTCCGTAAACTGAATCAGCTTCACCTTCCTCTTCAATTTTACCATTACTCATCACAAGAAGATTATCAGACATGTATTTAACCACAGCTAAGTCATGTGAAATAAATATATAAGTGAATCCGAAGTTGTCTTTCAATTCGTTCAATAAATTTAGAACCTGAGCTTGCACAGAAATATCAAGCGCAGAAACTGATTCGTCGCACACAATTAATTTAGGCTCTACTGCAATAGTTCTAGCGATTCCTATTCGCTGACGTTGTCCACCAGAAAATTCATGAGGATACCTATTAAAATGTTCGGCAGACAAACCAACTCGTTCCAATATCTGTAGTGCTTTTGCTTTGCGTTCTTCGTTAGAATTAAATAGCTTATGTACTTTCATTGGTTCAATGATAGATTCTCCAACGGTTATTCTTGGGTTTAAAGAAGAATAAGGGTCCTGAAAAATGATTTGAAGGTCTTTTCTCAGTTCTCTTATTTTTTTTGAAGCTAAATTTGTGATGTCCTCTCCTTTATATAGTATTGTTCCAAAAGTTACTTTATCTAACTGCAGAATAGCGTTACCAAGAGTCGATTTTCCACAACCTGATTCACCAACTAGGCCTAAGGTTTCACCTTCATACAACTTAAAACTCACCTTATCAACAGCTTTAAATTTTGTTGATTTTCCAAAAAAACCAGCTTTAGACACATATTCTTTTTCAAGGTTTATAATTTCTAACAAAGGAGGCTTACTGTACAATCTTTTATGATGCTCTTTGCGTTGTTCATTAGTAATTTCAGTACTAACAATAGTATTGTTCACAACATCTGAAATTGTTGGCAATTGTTTTAACCTAACGTCTAAAGATGGTTTTGAACTAATTAATGCTTGCGTATAATTGTGTTTTGGATTTTTAAAAATATCATGAGTAGTTCCTTGTTCAACAATTTCACCTTGATACATCACCAGAATCCGATCTGCAATTTCTGAAACCAATGATAAATCATGCGATATGAAAATTATAGACATGTTGTTCTCTTGCTGAAGAGTTTTGAGCAACTCAATAATCTCTTTTTGAACCGTTACATCCAATGCAGTTGTAGGCTCGTCTGCAATTAAAATTTTTGGCTTACAAGCAATAGCCATGGCAATCATAACTCGTTGTTTTTGCCCGCCAGAAATTTCATGAGGGTATTTTTCATAGGTTATCTCTGGAGTTGGCAATTTTACCTGTTCAAATAAAGAAATTACTTCTTCTTTAGCTTTGTTTTTTGATAGCGACGTGTGCTGTAAAATGATTTCCAGAACTTGCTCACCACATCGCATTGATGGGTTCAAAGAACTCATAGGTTCTTGAAAAATCATCGCGATGTCATTGCCTCTTATGGTTTGAAATTCTTTAGGAGTAATTTGAGTTAAATCCTGACCATTGAATTGTATTTTACCTGAATTTATTTTTGACACTTTTTTAGGTAACAATCCCATAATAGCAAGGGATGACACAGATTTTCCACTACCAGATTCGCCAACAATTCCAAGAATTTCATTTTTATTTAATTCATAAGAAATTTCATGGACAACTTCTTTTGATTCATGATTTGAATTAAACGAAATTGAAAGACGGCTTATTTTTAATAAAGGCTCTTTTTGCATACTTAAAGTTAGACTTTTCTGACAAAAAATTACGGCTTTTCCGTAATAAAAAAAATACTTTCTGTTTTTAACCGAAAAAGCGTTAACATAATTTTTATTTTAACATTATTTTAATATTTTCATGCGGATTTAATAAAAAATCTCACAAAAAATTCACAAAAATTTAATTAACCATCAACAATTATGAGAAACAATTATTTTAAGAGTTTGTTCGTGGTAATGATTATGTTTTTTGGGTACTCAGCTTTTGGTCAAACCGAAAGGCAAAAGGAACAAATAACAAGTCGTTACGACAAGCAAAAAATCGATCAACTTTTAGTTGAATTTCAAAACAAAACGAATCAAGAAAAGCAAAGAGTCGATGCTTTGGCACAGATTAGAAACTTACAAAAACGTTTTGAAAGTAATGGAAGGCTTCTGGAATTAAAGAAAATCACTCCAGAAGGGCAACCTATTTATTTTACAACTTTTAACGTAGATGCTGCCAGATCTACTAGAACAAATCACCTAAATTCTGGAGGTTCTCTGGGCTTAAACTTAAATGGTCAGAACATGACTGCTCACGTTTGGGATGGAGGCCTTGCAAGAGCTTCACATCAAGAATATGATGGAGCTGGAGGAAACAATAGGTTTTCTGTAGGAGATGGCACTTCTGCATTGCATTATCATTCAGCTCACGTAACTGGAACCATTATGGCTTCAGGAGTTGTAGCAAACGCCAAAGGAATGGCGCCTCATGCTGATGCAATCGGTTATGATTGGAATAGTGATCTTGCTGAAGCTACTACAGCTGCTGGTAATGGAATGCTAATTTCTAATCACTCTTATGGTTATGCAACAAGAAATCCAAACACAGGACAACCATGGCTTCCAGATCATTATTTTGGAGGTTATATTGACGATTCTAGAGATTGGGATAACCTCATGTTCAATGCGCCAAACTATTTAATGGTTGTGGCTGCTGGAAACGATGGTAACGATAATACAGCCAATGGAGCTCCATTGGATGGGAACTCATCGTATGACAAATTAACTGGTCACTCTACATCAAAAAACAACCTAGTCGTTGCAAATGCACAAGATGCTAATATTGATGGTAACGGCAACTTAATTAGTGTTACCATAAGTGGCTCAAGTAGTGAAGGACCTACTGATGATTACAGGATCAAACCAGATATTACAGGTAATGGCTCGGGAGTTTATTCAACGTATGAGTCAAGCGACACAGCTTACAATAGCATTTCTGGAACCTCAATGGCGTCACCAAATGTGGCAGGAACGCTATTGATTTTACAACAGCATGCAAACAATGTAAATGGTTCATTTATGAAAGCCTCTACCTTAAAAGGATTGGCTTTACACACAGCAGATGATGCTGGTCCAAATGGTCCAGATGCAGTTTATGGTTGGGGACTTTTGAATGCAAAAAGAGCTGCTGAAGCAATTACTGATAATGGTAACGCATCTAAAATTGAAGAATTAACATTAACAAGCGGACAATCGTATCAAATTACGGTTGATTCTGATGGTGTTAATGATTTAATGGCTTCCATTTCTTGGACAGATCGCGCAGGAACGGCAAATACAATAACAAATAACAATACTCCAGTTTTAGTAAATGATCTAGATATTAGAGTAAGTAAAGGAGGAACAACTCACAACCCTTGGAAATTAACTAGCATTACAACCAATGGAACAGGAGATAATAATGTAGATCCTTACGAACGTGTTGATGTTGCAAATGCAAGTGGCACATACACGATTACAGTAACTCACAAAGGATCGTTAACTGGAGGTAGTCAAAACTATTCCTTAATAGTTACAGGCATTTCATCAACTCCAGTAGTTTGTAATGCTACAACTCCAAAAGGATTAAATGTTGATGGATTCGGATCATCTACTGCTACCATTTCTTGGGACGCTGTTCCTGGAGCATCTTATGATGTTAGGTATCGTGAAACAGGTGGATCTTGGACAACTGTAAATGTTGGTGGAGCTTCTGCTTCATTAACCGGATTAACACCCTTAACCTCTTATGAAGTTCAAGTAAGAAGTGTTTGCCCAGATACTTCAACATCATCATATAGTGGTTCAGTTAATTTTACAACAACAGAAGTTCAACTTAACTATTGTGATTCTGCAAGTACGAATATTAATGATGAATATATTGGCAGAGTTCAGTTAAACACAATTGATAATGCTTCTGGAGGACAATTTTATACAGATTTCACTAACATTTCAACAGATTTAACAAAGAACAGTCAATACACTATTACAGTTACGCCAACTTGGACTGGAACTGTGTATAGTGAAGGCTATTCAGTTTGGATTGATTATAATAAAGATGGAGATTTTGATGATGCTGGAGAACAGGTTTGGACACAATCAGCAACTCAAACAACTCCAGTAAGTGGAAACTTTACTGTTCCTTCTGGAGCTACTGATGGAGCTACTAGAATGAGAGTTTCTATGAGTTATAATGCAATACCTTCAGCTTGTGGTTCATTTACTTATGGCGAAGTTGAAGATTACACTGTAAACATTGGAGGAGGAACTCCAGATACTACCAAACCAGTAATTACTTTGGTAGGCGCATCAACAATCAACTTAAATCAAGGAGATACTTACAATGAACAAGGTGCAACTGCAACAGATGATATAGATGGAAACATCACTGCAAATATTGTTATAGGAGGAGATACGGTTGACACAAATACTGTAGGCACTTATGTGGTTACCTATAATGTAAGTGATGCAGCTGGAAATGCTGCTGACGAGGTTACGAGAACAGTTAACGTAGCTGCAGTAGCAGACACAACACCTCCAGTTATTACACTTATAGGTGCTTCAACAATTAACTTAACAGTTGGAGATACATATAATGAATTAGGAGCAACAGCAAATGATAATGTAGATGGCGATTTAACATCTAACATTGTAATTACTGGAAATGTAAACACAGCAGTGGCTGGAACATATTCTAGATTTTATAAGGTAAGCGATTCTGCTGGAAATGCTGCGACACAAGTTATAAGAACTGTAAATGTTTCTGAGCCTTCTAGTGGATGTTCAGGCGGAATTTCTACATTCCCTTATACTGAAGGGTTTGAAAATACATTAGGAGCTTGGACACAGTCAACTGCTGATGATATAGACTGGACAGTTGATGCTAGTGGAACACCATCAAGTAATACTGGACCAGGTTCGGCTTCACAAGGTAGTTATTACATTTATGTTGAAGCTTCTAGTCCTAATTACCCAAGCAAAAGAGCGATACTTAATTCTCCTTGTTTTGATTTAAGCGGAATGACATCACCTACATTTGATTTTGACTATCACATGTATGGCGCTTCAGATATGGGAACAATTGACCTAGAAGCAAGTACTGATGAAGGCGATACTTGGACAAGTATTTGGAACGAATCTGGAAATAAAGGCAATCAATGGAATTCAGCAAGTGTTGATTTAAGTGCTTATGCTGGAGGAACCGTTCAGTTAAGATTCAACAGATTTGTTGGCAGCACATGGCAAGCAGATATTGCTATTGATAATATAAACCTTTCAGAGCCAGCTGCACCAACTTGTAGTGATGGTATTCAAAATGGAGACGAAACTGGAGTTGATTGTGGAGGTTCTTCATGTGCACCATGTCAAACAGGAAGTGTTGTTATTCATCAAGGATTCTTTGAGACTGGTTGGGACAACTGGGCAGATGGAGGAAGCGATGCTGCACGTTATTCTGGAGCTAACTCTTATGAAGGGTCTTATTCTATTAGATTAAGAGATGACACTTCAACGTCAACAATGACACTATCAAATGTTGATGTGTCTCCTTATACTCAGGTTGAGGTAGAGTTCTATTTCTACCCTTGGAGTATGGAAAATGGAGAAGATTTCTGGCTGCAATATGATGATGGTTCAGGATTTACAACCGTTGCTGCTTACGCTGCTGGATCAAGTTTTGACAATGGGTCATTCTATGTAGCAACAGTAACTTTAGATGCTGCAACGTATAACTTGGTGTCTAACGCTGGATTCAGATTCCGTTGTGATGCAAGTGGTAATTCAGATTACATTTATATAGATCAAGTGACCATTACTGGAATTACAAACGGAACTAGTTCTGACAACACGATTACATCCTTAGGTGGAGGTTATACAATTACTTCTACTGAAAATGGAAATGACAAAGAATTCTCAATTTATCCGAATCCAGTTTCTGGAAATATACTTAATGTAAAATTGTTAGATGATGTTGCTGTTTCGTACAGAGTGATTAACATGATTGGACAAACAGTACTTTCAGGAGAATTAAAGGATCAACAAATAAATGTTGAAAGCTTAAAATCTGGAATGTATTTTATTGAAATAAATGATGGTGAAGAAACTATGACAAAGAAATTTATCAGACGTTAAACACTAACCAAACATGAATTGAAAAGTCCAGATTTTAAATCTGGACTTTTTTTATAAGTGTATAATTTCATCTTCAATTAATAAATCATCACCTCGCAGTCTTAAGAATATTTGCGCTACTGCAATGGTGTCTTTTTCACAATAATTGATGATTCTATCTATGTTTTTTTCGTTGTAATAAACACTATATACTTCGCTACCATCAATATCATCTTTTGGTGAAGGAATTCCTAACACGTTAGTAAGTAACTTTAACGAGGTATAGGTTTTGTAGTCGCCAAACTTCCATAATTCTAAAGTATCAAGATGAGGCACTTCCCATGGTTTTTTACCAAAAAGGTTTAGTTTATATGGCAATTCTATATTGTGAATAATCATTCGTCTCGCTATATAAGGAAAATCAAATTCTTTACCATTATGAGCACACAGCAAATGTTTGGCTTGACTAAAATGTGAGATGATGAGGTTTTTAAAATCTTTTAATATTTTAACTTCATCACCATAAAAAGAGGTAACTCTAAAATTCCTGATATCTCCTTTATTAGAAAAATAACCGACCGAAATACAGACTATTTTGCCAAATTCTGCCCAAATACCTGCACGTTCATAAAAGGCTTCAGCAGTAACATCATCTTTGCGTTGGTATTGCGATTTATGTTCCCAAAGCGCTTGTTTTGTTTCGTCTAAGTCTGAGAAATATTGTGTTTCCGGAACCGTTTCAATATCAAGAAACAAGATGTTTTCTAAATTTAGTTTTGAAATCATTTCTAGTAAAGTTATTTCATTATAAAACTAAGGAAATAAAATTTAAAACTGAAATCTTACCTTTTGCTATTCAGCATTTTATATGCTTCATCAATATAAACTGAAATATCTTTTGTAAAAGTTGGCTCTCCTTCATCAGAAGATTTTTGATGACCTAAACGAACAATAATTACATTGTCTTCTGGTTGTACGATAACATACTGTCCTAAGTGGCCACGCATCATAAAAAACGACTTTTCATTTTGTTCTTTAAGCCACCAACCATAACCATATTCTGGACTTTCATTAAAACGAGGTGTAACAGATTTTACAACGAAAGTAGAATCTAATAATTGTTGTCCATTCCATTTGCCATAATCTTTATATAATTTTCCAAAACGCGCAAAATCTTTAGCGTTACTTGATATACAGCAAAATGCTTTTGCTAGTTTATTGTCATCGTCATCTAATTGCCAAAGCGCATCATTAGTTGCTCCCATAGGTTTCCAGAAATTTTCAGACAAATAATTTGCAAGAGGTTTTTCAGTTGCTTTTTGAATTATCATACCAAGTAGAGCTGTACTGCCACTTAAATATTTATAGGCAACTCCTGGAGTTTCGGTGATTTCTTGATTTAGAATAACTTCGGCTAAGTCGTCATCATAATTTGATCGAGCTGTTACAGAAAACGGACTTGTATAACTTTCTACCCAATCTAATCCTGAAGCCATTGATGCTAAATCACCAACAGTCGTTTTTGCGTATTTATATTTTGGGTAGAAATCACTAATAGGTTGGTCTAAGCTTTTAATATGGCCATCCATAATGGCTTTTCCTAGCATTGCTGAAGTAATGCTTTTTGCCATTGAAAAAGAATTGGTTTTGGAGTTCTCATTAAAACCATCATAATAATTTTCAAACCAAATGCTGTCGTTTTTTATTATAACAAATGCTATTGTTCCCCAATCTTTGTTTGAAGTAGAAAGAACTTCTGTTTCTTTTACTTTATTATAGTCTTTATGATTTGGCCAAGGTTCAGGGTTATTGCTTTTTTCAATGATGGCATTTTCAAAATAGGGATAGTCATCAATAAAAGCAGTGTTATGTCCAGTAAAATAGACTATCCTCACACCTTTTAAAATATAATTATAATCAAAAATATAAGTGACCAATATTAATAATCCGAAAGGAATAACTATCCATTTTAGGAGTTTTTTCAGGAATTTCATAAAGTGTTTAACTTGTTTTATTAAAATAAAGATTGTTGTTTATAAGGATTTTCATGTTCCAATAACCATTGTTTTCTGTGTAAGCCTCCTGCATAACCAGTTAAACTGCCATCACTTCCAATGACTCTATGACAAGGCACAATGATCCAAAGTGGATTTTTACCATTTGCACTTGCAACAGCTCTAATGGCTTTCACATCACCTAATTCTTTTGAAAGTTCCAAATAAGAAGTTGTTTTTCCATAAGGAATAGTGAGTAATTTATCCCAAACACGTTTTTGAAAATCGGTTCCTTCTGGGTTTAAATTTAAACTGAATATTTTACGCTCTCCTTTAAAATATTCGTTAAGTTGGCTTACAGCATCATCTAAAACTTCCGGAATTGTACTTGATACTGCAACATCGTTGTTTAAAACAGTGAGCGAAGAAACACCATTTTCATCGCCTTCTAGTTTGGCAAATCCTAAAGGAGTATTTACAATGCAATGTTCCATTACTCTTCGGGTTCATCTTCAATTAAACCCAAACGTTTTGCTCTTGTTTCCCAGCTTTTTCTAGCTAATAGCTGTAAGTCTGCAACATTGTCGCTTTCATCCATAATTTCAAGACCTAAAAGTGTTTCAATAACATCTTCCATAGTTACTAAACCACTTACAGAGCCATATTCATCTACCACTAAGGCCATGTGATTTTTGCTCTCAACCAATTCTTCAAAAAGTTTTGGAATTGGCATATTTCTGTTAACAATGATAATGTTTCGCTTAACGTCTGATAGTTTTTTATGACCATTATCAAAAGCCATTTCTTTAAACACATCATCTTTTAAAACTAATCCTGTGATATTGTCTGGAGTATCTGTAAAAATAGGGATTCTGGAAAAACGAATATTGTGATATTGATTGAAAAACTCTTCTATTGTCATGGTTTCTATTTCAGTGGTCATAACCGTTCTAGGTGTCATTACATCTTTTGCTTGAACATCTTTAAAATTCAATAAATTTTTAATGACTTTACTTTCTGATTCTTGAAAAACACCTTCTTCATGAGCCATATCTGTCATGGCATGAAAATCTTCACGACTCAAAACACTTCCATGGTGTCCTTTGCCTCCAATAAGTTTTGTGGTAAGTTGTAACAACCATAAAATCCCTGTCCATTTTAATGGAAAAATTAGAATATATAAAGCACTTGTTGTGAAATGTGCTAACTGCTTCCAATAAGTGGCTCCTATAGTTTTTGGGATAATTTCTGAAGCGACCAAGATTAAAATAGTCATAATCGTTGAAACCACACCAACCATAATGTCTTCAGTAAAACTAACACCTAATATTTTTCGTGTTGTAGTTCCATAAATCTCTGCATAAGCAGCTTTGGCCTGCACACCAACTAAAATAGCACCAACAGTATGAGCAATAGTATTAAGTGTTAAAATAGCAATAAGCGGTTTGTCAACGTCTTTTTTTAGATTTTCCAAATCTTCGGCATAAGGCTTATTTTCCTGCTTTTTTATATTGATAAATGTAGGTGTGACACTTAGCAAAACAGCTTCCAGAATTGAGCATATAAAAGAGAAGAAAATGGAAATAATAGCATAAAAAATAAGTAAACTCATAAAGTGCTTTTAAGGACGCTAAAGTACTAATTATTTGTCAATTTTCTTCGGAATTTGGACTTGTATAAAACACTTGCTGTAATTTGGGGCGAACGTTTAAATTATAGATGTTTCGGTGGGTTCTGCTTGGATACACACGGTTTGATAAAAAGATAAATACCAGTTCATGTTCTGGGTCAGCCCAAACAAATGTACCAGTGAAACCTGAATGTCCAAAACTTGTTGGACTTACTTGCGGTGCAGGATAAGCTTCTTTAATGCTTAAAGTATCGTTGCCAATAATTGGTTTATCAAAACCTAAACCTCTTCTATTTTCATTTTCAGGATATTGAATTTTTATAAACTCATCAACTGTTGATGGTTTAAAATATTGTTTCCCATTATAAGTACCTTTTTGAACTAGCATTTGCATGTACTTAGCCATATCTAAAGCAGTTGCAAACAGTCCTGCATTACCAGATACACCTCCTAAAAGTGCCGCATTTTCATCATGAACATAGCCTTTCACATAGTCGTTTCTAAAAAGTGAATCTAATTCTGTTGGCACTATATTGTTTTTAAAGTTTTTATTAAGCGGATTATAACCAAGAACTTCACAACCTAATGGTTTATAAAAACTATCATTGAGATAGTCTTCATAGTTTTCACCAGTAATATTTTCAATAAGTGTTGGATAGATTAATGAAGCCAACCCTGAATATACATAGGTTTTTTCCTCACTAACCTTAGAACGTTTAATTTTTCTGAATACTTTTCTGTTAAATCTATTTTTCACATAGATATTGTTATAGACCTTGTTTGAATAACGTTTTTGGCTTGTGTTTTTAATAAAGCGATTTTTAGGTTTTCCTTTTCTTAGCACATCACTTAAAAACACGATATAGGGATTCATTCCTGATTGATGCGCCAAGAGTTCACGAAGTGTTATCTCTTTTTTGTCCTTACGATTTTTCCATGATTTCCAGTAGGCGCTAAAAGGTACGTCTAGGCTTAGTTTACCTTCTTCATAAAGTTTCATGAGTGCTGGTAAAGGACCAGTTATTTTTGTGACCGAAGCAAGGTCATACACATCATCTTTGGCTACTTTTTGAATACTATCATACGTATGAAAACCATAGGTTTTGTGAAAAATGATTTTTCCTTTTTTTGCCACAAGTAATTGTGCGCCAGGAAATGCTTTTTGAGCAATAGCATCATTCATAATGGAATCTACATTGGTTTCAATGTATATTGAATTTAATCCAACAGATTCAGGAGTGTCATAAACTAATTGAGCTGAGACAAGGTCTCCAATTAAGAACGAAACAAAAACAAGTAATAAATTTTTATGCATTTTCAAGAAAATAAATCTTCTTGAAAGTTAAGAAATTAATTGAATCACATCTTTGGCAAAATAACTGGCAATAACATCTGCTCCAGCTCTTTTAATAGCTGTGATTTGTTCTAGCATAACAGCGTCGTGATCTAGCCATCCTTTCTCAGCAGCAGCTTTAATCATGGCGTATTCACCTGAAACTTGATATACAGCTACAGGAACTTCTATTGTATTTTTTATATCACGAACAATATCCAAATAAGCAATGCCTGGTTTTACCATCACAATGTCTGCACCTTCATTAATATCCATTTCGGCTTCACGAATAGCTTCAAAACGATTGGCATAATCCATTTGATATGTTTTTTTGTCTTTTGGGATATCGACCATATCTACTGGAGCAGAATCTAGTGCATCACGAAAAGGACCGTAAAATGCAGAGGCATACTTAGCAGAATAACTCATGATTCCTGTATCAATAAAACCTTCATCTTCCAAAGCTTCGCGAATGGTTAAAATGCGACCATCCATCATATCACTTGGTGCTACAAAATTAGCACCTGCCTGTGCATGGGAAATACTCATTTCTGCTAAAACATTTGCGGTGCCATCATTAATGATTTTTCCGTTAGCAATAATACCATCATGTCCATAAGAAGAGTAAGGATCTAGTGCTACATCTGTCATTACTAACATATCAGGACAAACATTTTTAACCGTTTTTATGGCACGTTGCATTAATCCTTTTGGATTTAGAGCCTCAGTGCCTTTATTGTCTTTTAAATTATCAGGCACTTTAACAAATAGCAATACCGATTTTAAACCGAGTTTCCATAATTCTTTTACCTCGTTTTCGAGTATATCAAGACTATATCTAAAATAATTTGGCATTGAAGAAATTTCTTGTTTTACACCTTTACCTTCAACCACAAATAATGGAACTAAAAAATCGTTTGGTGAAATTATGGTTTCACGAACTAAACTTCTAATAGCTTCGTTGGTTCTTAATCGTCTATTTCTTCTTAATGGAAACATAATTATATCCAGTTTTTAGGTTCTTTTAATACGTTTAATAATTTTTCTTCTTGAGTCCCAGTTTCAGGATGGTGGTCATAAACCCATTGCACATGAGGTGGTAAGCTCATTAAAATACTTTCGATGCGTCCGTTTGTTTTTAAACCGAAAAGGGTGCCTTTATCGTGTACTAAATTAAATTCTACATAGCGTCCGCGTCGAATTTCTTGCCAATTGCGTTGTGCTGTTGTGTAAGGCATGTCTTTTCTGCGTTCTACAATAGGTACGTAAGCTTCTAAGAAACTGTTGCCAACTTCGGTAACAAAGTTGTACCATTTTTGCATATTCATGTCGTTGGAGGCTTTGCAATAATCAAAAAACAAACCACCAATTCCACGAGCTTCATTTCTGTGAGTGTTATAAAAATATGCGTCGCAACGTTTTTTATAGATTGGGTAAAATTCTGGATGATGTTTATCACAGGCTGTTTTACAAACTTGATGAAAGTGTTTAGCATCTTCTTCAAACAAATAATAAGGTGTTAAATCTTGTCCACCTCCAAACCAACTATCTACAATATGTCCTTGTTCATCATACATTTCAAAATAACGCCAATTAGCATGAACAGTTGGCACCATAGGGTTTTTAGGGTGCAGTACCAAACTTAAACCACAGGCAAAAAAGTTGGCATCTTTTACACCAAAATGCTTGCGCATAGTGTCTGGTAATTCACCATGAACAGCAGATATATTAACACCTCCTTTTTCAAAAACGGTTCCGTTTTCGATAACGCGAGTTCGTCCACCTCCACCTTCTGAGCGTTTCCAGATGTCTTCTCGAAAAGTTACCTTCCCATCAATAGCTTCTAATTTGGAGGTGATAGTATCTTGTAAATTCTGTATATATTGATAGAATTTATCCTTCATGTTTTGCTTTTAATAATTTTACTGTTTCGGTTGAAGCAGCAGTTACTGATAGAGGCAACACGAGAATTACTCCAATGATGGGAATCAACAAAAACAGCATAAATACTATGCCGTTTCCAATAGCGATACCTCGATGTTTTCTAACAAACGAAAGACTTTCTTTATATTTAAAATGACGTTCTAATGTATAATCCATATTTCCAAATCCAGCGTAATAGGCTTGAATAAAGAACAATAATAACGAAGTGAACCAACCAATAATAGGAATTAAACTAATAATAAGAATCACGACAGTTAACCAAAGCTCCATAAATAAATTTCGAATGTTTATTCTAATACCTCGCCATAGCTGCGATTGAAAAGACGTATTGCGATGTTGATGAACTAAATTAGAATTTTCATCAAGTAAATAGGCTTCTATTTTCTCAGATACAGGGCTCATAAAAGGTGCAGATAAAGCCATGATAATATGCTTGTATAATACGAGACCTAGAACTATAATGATGAGCCCTCCAAAAATCTCACTAATGGTTGTGAAAGTTTCTTTTCCCCATTCCCAAACCCAAATTTTGGATATTAATTGACCAATATTATCGGAAAAACCGTAAGCCGACACACCAATAACGATGGCAGTTATAAGGCTGATAAGCATAGGGATTATAAAATATTTCCATAGTTTGAGTTTAGTGATTAACTCAAAAGCTCCAGCGTATGCTTTAACTCCTATGAAAACATCTTTAAGCATTATATTCTTTTACAGCGTCTATGAAGGCTTTAGCATTATCTAATGGAATATTTGGTAAAATTCCATGACCTAAATTTACAATGTATTTATCTTTTCCAAATTCATCAATCATTTGGTGCACCATCTTTTTAATTTCTGATGGTGGCGAAAACAAACGTGTTGGATCAAAATTACCCTGTAATGTAATATTTCCACCTGTTAAATAACGAGCATTTTTTGGTGAGCATGTCCAATCAATACCTAAAGCTGAGGCATTGGATTTTGCCATCTCACCTAAAGCAAACCAACAACCTTTTCCAAAAGCTATAACAGGAGCGTCGTCTTTTAAAGCTTCAATAATTTGATTGATGTATTGCCACGAAAATTCTTGATAATCGGTTGGAGAGAGCATGCCTCCCCATGAATCAAAAACCTGAACAGCATTACAACCTGCTTTTACTTTTTCTTTTAAATAAGCGATTGTAGTATCAGTTATTTTTTGAAGTAATTGATGAGCAGCAATTGGGTTTGTAAAGCAAAATTCTTTGGCTTTATCAAAGTTTTTACTTCCTTGTCCTTGTACGCAATAGCATAAAATGGTCCAAGGAGAACCTGCAAAACCAATTAACGGAATTTCATTGTTTAGTTTTTCTTTAGTTGCTTTTATAGCTTGATGAACATAATCTAATGCTATAGTTACATCAGGAACAATTACATTATCAACATCTTTTTGAGAGCGAACAGGATGAGGTAAATAAGGCCCAAAATTAGGCTTCATTTCTACTTCAATATTCATGGCTTGAGGAATTACCAAAATATCACTGAACAATATTGCAGCATCCATTCCGTATCTACGAATAGGTTGAACCGTTATTTCACTTGCCAATTCTGGTGTTTGACAGCGCGTAAAGAAATCGTACTTTGCTTTAATTTCCATGAATTCAGGTAAATAACGCCCTGCTTGACGCATCATCCAAACAGGAGGACGGTTAACGGTTTCACCTTTTAATGCTCTTAAAAATAAATCGTTTTTAATACCTGAAGAAGCAGGTGTTTTTTTAGTTATATTACTCATTTCTTATATCACTCTGCAAGCGCAGGATTTTTTTAAATATTCTAAATTAAAATCAAAAATTTCTGCTTACGCAGAAATATAATGCTCATTAACCAACTCTATCACACTTTCTACTGTAGGTACTTTTGCTACTCTCACATCTTTGAAATGTTTTTTGGCCTCAGTGGCTGTAGTTTCTCCAATACAAAAAGCAATTTTATCGGCATTGTTTTCTTTTAAATAACTTTGAACTGTTGATGGACTGTAAAACATAATACCTTCAACAGAGTCTTTAACTTTTTCGCAATCATATTTTGTTTGATAAGCTTCAACTTCATTTACTTTAATGTTGTTGTCATTCAAAATAGTTGGTAAATCATCTAATCGTAAATCACTACAAAAGTAAGTTACTTCGGTGCCATCAATATATTCTACTAGGTGTTCAGCTAAAGCTTTTGCGTTTTTTTCAGCGTGTTTTACAGGGCCAATTCTTTTTTCAACAAGTCGTTTTGTACGACGGCCAACGCAGTATATATTTTTGAATTGTAATTCTACAGCCGAAAAATTATGAAGTAAGGCTTCAACTGAATTTTTACTTGTAATAATAACGTTTTCAATTGGGTTACGAACCACTTGAGGTTTAATTCTGTTTAGACTTATTTTGATAAAATCAGAACTTTCGGCAACTACTTTCTCATTAAACAATAAGATTTGGTCTTTTGTTAAGTTTTTAGTAGAGTAAATATTGGTTGGTATTGAACTACGCTTAATGGTGTCCATCAAGCTTTTACCACCACGTTCAATAATATAGTCTGCGCAAAATGCTGCAATAGTATCATGTTTATCTAAGCGCTCAACACGATTTACTTCGATTTTTTTGCTTCCATCAGGGCTTAAAAGAATGCCTTTGAAGTGAACTTCTTTTTCTTCTCCTACTTCTTTAATTAGGGCTAATGCTCCAATAGGCGCAGTACAACCGCCTTCTAATAGGTTTAAAAACTTGCGTTCTATGTTTGTGCATATTTCGGTTTCCTCATGGTTTAGCTCTTTACAAATATCTCTTATTTCTTTATCTTCTTCCAAAGCTGTAACCATAATAGCACCTTGCGCTGGTGCAGGAATCATCCAATCTAAATTAATGGAGTTTTCGGGTTTTATACCAAGCCTACCTAATCCAGCAGCTGCAAAAATCGCAGCATTCCAATCTTCATTATCGTCTAGTTTTTTTAATCGTGTATTGACATTGCCTCGTATATCAACTACTGAATGAGATGGATATCTATTAAGCCACTGCGCTCGACGTCGTAAACTTCCAGTAGCAATAATAGCATTGCGTTGCGATAGAAACTCTTCGTTATTTTTAAACACTAAAAGATCTTTAATGTTTCCGCGTTTTAAAACAGCAGCTTGTACTATGCCTTTAGGCATTAATGTTGGGACGTCTTTTGAGGAGTGTACTGCAATATCAATGTCATGATTTAACATAGCAATATCTAGCGTTCTGGTAAAAATTCCAGTAATACCAAGTTCGTATAATGGTTTATTTTGAACCAAATCTCCTGTAGATTTTACTGGAACAATTTCGGTTTTGTAACCTAATTTTTCCAGCATTTGCTGTACAGCGTTGGCTTGCCATAGTGCTAATTGACTATCGCGTGTACCAATTCTAATTATTTTAGACATGTTTCAGTGATTCTTCTAATTGAAAAACTTTTTTTATGAGCTCTAAGCTTTCATCAGTAGTGCAATTTTCATCTTTTAAATGATGTGCGAAGTGATTAGTAATTTTTTGAATGATGTTATTACTAATAATTTCGGCTTGAGCTTCGTCAAAGTTAGGTAATTTTTTGCGTTGCGAATCAAACTCAGCTATTTTAAAATCGTTGAGCTTACTTTTAAGAGCTTTAATGGTTGGTGCAAATTTTCTAGTTTCTAGCCATTGGTTAAATTCACCTTTTACATCTTCAATAATTTGTTCGGCTTTTGGAATGTCTAGTTTCCTATTTTCTAAGGTAGAATCTGTTATTTTGGACAAGTAATCAAGATGCACTAATGTCACATTCTTTAAATCAGAGACATTGGCATCAACATTTTTTGGTATTGATAAATCTAGAATTAACAGAGGTTTTTTATTTTGTAATATAGCCTTGTTAACCGTTGGTTGTTGTGCTCCTGTGGCAACTATTAATATATCCGAATTGGCTATTTCTTCTTGTAAATTTGAATAGTCTTTTACCACCAAATTAAACTTTCCTGCAATAACTTCAGCTTTGTTTTTCGTTCTATTAATTAGTGTTATGTGCTCGTTTTTGGTATGCTTTACCAAATTTTCACAAGTATTTCTGCCTATTTTTCCAGTGCCAAAAAGTAAGATGTTTTTTTCTGAAACATTGCTTACTTCATTCAATATATATTGTACTGAGGCAAAAGATACTGAAGTTGCTCCTGATGAAATACTTGTTTCTGTTTTTATGCGCTTACTTGCTTGAATCACAGCGTTTATCAAACGTTCTAAAAATGCGTTAAGCAACCCTTCTTTTTTAGAACTTATCGCACTTTTCTTAAGTTGACTTATAATTTCAAAATCTCCAAGAATTTGGCTATCTAATCCAGAGCCAACACGGAACATATGTGAAATGGCATCTCTGTTTTTATAGACATAAGCAACTTCTTGGAATTCTTCAACTGTTCCTTTTGTGTTTTCACATAACAACTTGATAAGTTGATAAGGATGTTGAGCGAAACCAAAAATTTCGGTTCTGTTACATGTTGAAGTAACTATTAAACTTTCAATACCTTCTGCTTTTGCTTGTTGAATGAGATTTTGAGTTGCATTTTCATCAAGGCTAAAGTGACCACGAATTTTGGCATCAGCTTTTTTGTAGCTTAAACCAATAGCGTAGAAAGAATTATTTTTTGAAATATTGTATTGCTCCATGAACCTGACTAGGATTATTACAAAGCAAAAATAGAATGCTTATGACTAAAAAAATAACGCTTAAAGAACTTAAAGTGTCGTTAGTGGTTTTTTATACATATTTTTTATTATAATATGATTTTTATCATATTTTTGCAGCCATATCAGGGTTTTTAAACCATATTGTTTAGAACTATTCTAAATAAGAATCATTACATGAAAGAAAAAGATAATATAAAAAATGTCGCTAAAAGTACTTTTACTGAAACAAAAATAGAAGATGGTTTTTTTGTTTTAATGTGCCAAAACGATAATACTGCAATTGAAACAGTTGAGCGTGAAATAGATACAAGTTTTATTCAATTTCATTTTTGTATTAAGGGTAAGGCTGCATTTCAATTTAATAACGGAAATTACACCTTAGATATTAATGAGCAGACTTCTTTGCTCTTATATAATCCACAGCGAAATTTACCGATTCATCTAGATATGGAACCAAATTCCTCATTGGTTTCTATTTTAATTTCAATCAAGAAATTCCATGGTTTGTTTTCAGAAGAAGCCAACTACATTTCTTTTTTAAATAACGAGAATAAAGATAAAAAATACTATAAAGACGGAATAATATCTCCATCCTTAGCTATTGTTTTAAATCAACTAGTCAATTATAACTTAAACCAGTCAATAAAAAATATTTATTTTAAGGGTAAAGCCTATGAGTTGTTAAGTTTGTATTTTAACAGAAGCGAAGATGCCAATATTGAACAATGCCCTTTTCTGGTGGATGAATCTAACGTTATAAAAATTAGAAAAGCCAAAGATATCATTGTAGCTCGAATGGCTGAACCTCCGAGTTTGCAAGAGTTAGCAGATGAAATAGAATTGAGTTTAAAAAAATTAAAAGAAGGGTTCAAGCAAATTTATGGCGATTCTGTGTTTAGTTTTTTGTTTGATTATAAAATGGAGGTAGCACGAAAATTATTAGAAGCTGGCAATCACAATGTTAATGAAGTAGGATTAAAAGTTGGCTATAGTACAGCAAGCCATTTTATTGCAGCTTTCAAAAAAAAATATGGAACCACACCAAAAAAATATTTGATGTCATTATCATCATAAAAGTATGAAAGGAATATTATTAGTAAATCTTGGGTCACCAGATAGCCCAGAACCTAAAGATGTTAAAAAATATCTAGGCGAATTTTTAATGGACGAACGCGTAATAGACGTTCCGCTTTGGGCTAGAAATCTATTGGTAAAAGGCATAATTTTAAATACACGACCGAAAGCCTCGGCAGCAGCTTATAAAAAAATATGGTGGGAAGAAGGTTCTCCACTTATTGTAATCTCAGAAAGATTGCAAAGAAAAATCCAAAAACAGGTAAAAGTTCCTGTATCTTTAGCCATGCGCTATGGAAGTATGACCATAAAAAAAGGCATGCAAGAATTGGTTGATAAAGGGGTTAATGAAATTCTAATTTTCCCTTTATATCCTCAATTTGCCATGGCAACTACCGAAACTATTTTGGTGTTAGCCAAAGAGATTCAAAAAGAACACTTTCCTCAAATAAAATTAGACTCCGTTAAAGCATTTTACAATAAGCCAGATTATATAGAGGTGCTTTCAAACAGTATTGAAAAGCATCTGGATGGAAAAAATTATGATCATTTATTATTCTCTTACCATGGAGTCCCTGAAAGACATATTAAGAAACGTGATATAACCAAATCACATTGTAAAATTGACGGAAGTTGTTGTGCAACACCCTCAAAAGCACATGAGTTTTGCTATAGACATCAATGTCTTGAAGTAACTCGATTGGTTGCAGAGCATCTTCAGCTCAAAGAAAACACCTATTCTTCTTCATTTCAATCAAGACTAGGATTTGACCCTTGGCTACAACCATACACAGATAGAACCATTGAACGACTAGGAAAAGAAGGCATAAAAAACATGGCAATAGTAACACCTGCTTTTGTAAGCGATTGTTTAGAGACCTTAGAAGAAATTGCTATGGAAGGCCAAGAAATCTTTCATGAGGTTGGCGGCAATCAATTTACTACAATACCTTGTTTAAACGATGACCAGGAATTTGTTGACTTGTTGTCAAATTGGATTAAAAACTGGATAAATTAATAGTTAAAATTTAGAAGAAATCGCAAGTAATAAGAATTTATTATTACTTTTATTAGTTCATAACCAAACCAACAAAATAATGCGATTATCAACTATTATTTCGGCAATTTTTCTATTGCTGTTAAGTCACACACAAATCAATGCACAAACCATAAACGAAGATCAATATGATGCTTTAGAGTATCGATTGGTTGGGCCATTTAGAGGTGGCAGAAGTGCAGCAGTTACAGGAGTCCCAAACCAGCCAAACTTATTCTATTTTGGAGCAACAGGAGGTGGAATATGGAAAACCACTGATGGAGGAAGAACCTGGGAAAATATTTCTGATGGCTACTTTGGAGGAAGTATTGGAGCCATTACAGTTTCAAAAAGTGATCACAATGTCATTTATGTAGGAGGTGGCGAAAAAACCGTAAGAGGAAATGTATCTTCAGGATATGGTATGTGGAAAAGTGAAGATGCTGGTAAAACTTGGACATCATTAGGATTGGAAAAATCAAGACATATCCCAAGAATCGCTGTACATCCAACAGACCATAACACTGTTTATGCTGGTGTAATGGGCAACTTATATAAACCAACACAAGAACGTGGTGTTTATAAAAGTACTGATGGAGGAAAAACCTGGAAAAAAACATTATTTGCTAACGAACATGCAGGTGTTGTTGATTTGCAGATGGATCCAACAAATCCAAGAATTTTATACGCTTCAACATGGCGAATCAACAGAACACCATACAGCTTAAATTCAGGAGGAGAAGGTTCTGCTTTATGGAAAAGCACAGATAGCGGAGAAACATGGACGGAAATTTCTAAAAACAAAGGTTTTGCAAAAGATACTTTAGGAATTATAGGCGTAACAGTTTCTCCCGTTAACAATCAACGTGTTTGGGCTATTGTTGAAAACAAAGATAATGGAGGTTTATATAGAAGTGATGATGGAGGCGAAACCTGGATGCATGTAAATGACGACAGAAACTTACGCCAACGCGCTTGGTATTATACAAGAGTTTATGCAGATACAAAAGACGTAGATCAAGTCTACGTATTGAATGTTAGCTACCATAAAAGTACAGATGGAGGCAAAACATTCAGCACACATGGAGCTCCTCATGGTGACCATCATGATTTATGGATAGCTCCAGAAGATTCAAATAGAATGATTATTGGAGATGATGGTGGCGCGCAAGTGACTTATGATGGAGGTGAAACTTGGAGCACCTATCACAACCAACCAACTGCACAATTTTACCGCGTTACAACAGATAATCACTTTCCATATAGAATTTATGTGGCACAACAAGATAATTCAACAGTAAGAATTCAACATAGAACAGATGGCCGATCTATTACTGAAGATGATTGGGAAGAAACTGCTGGAGGAGAATCGGCTCATATTGCTGTAGATCCTGAAAATGATGATATTGTATATGGAGGAAGCTATGGAGGATACTTAACTCGCGTTAATCACGAACGAGGCACATCTAGATCCATTAATGTTTGGCCAGATAATCCTATGGGTCATGGAGCTGAAGGTATGAAATACCGTTTTCAGTGGAACTTTCCTATAATTTTTTCAAAACATAACCCGAATAAATTATATACCTTTTCTCAAAATGTTCATGTAACAGAAAACGAAGGGCAATCATGGAAAATTATTAGCCCAGATTTAACACGCAACGATCCTGAAAAGTTAAAAACTTCTGGAGGACCAATTACCCAAGACAACACTTCAGTAGAATATTATTGTACCATTTTTGCAGCCAATGAATCACCTTTACAAGAAGGTTTACTTTGGGTTGGTAGTGACGATGGTTTAGTTCATGTTACTAGAAATGGTGGCGAATCTTGGGAGAATGTGACACCAAAAGGAATGCCAGAATGGATGATGATTAATAGTATTGAACCAAGTGTTTATGATGCAGGAACTTGTTATATCGCTGGAACAAAATACAAAACTGGAGATTTTGCACCTTACTTGTATAAAACTACAGATTATGGAAAAACGTGGACTAAAATTACAAATGGCATTGCTGAAGAGCATTTCACAAGAGTAGTTCGTGAAGATCCTAAACAAAAAGGCTTATTATATGCAGGAACAGAAACAGGAATGTACATTTCATTTAATGATGGAAAAAACTGGAAGCCATTCCAGTTAAATTTACCAATTGTTCCTATTACAGATCTTACTATTAAAGATAATAGCTTAATAGTTGCAACACAAGGTAGAAGTTTATGGATGATTGACGACTTAACTGTAATTCACCAATTATATAACGCTGACAAATCAACAAATATTCTGTTTAAACCAAAAGACACTTACAGAATGGGAGGCGGAAGTTTTAAAGGAAGTAAAACAGAAGGAACAAATCTTCCAAGTGGTGTAATTACTTATTTTAACCTAAATCAATATGATGAAAAGGACGAAGTCTCTCTCACCTATTTTGACACTAAAGGAGATACCATCAAGACGTTTAGCACAAAATCTAAAGAGAATAAGTTATCAGTTGAAAAAGGAACCAATCAGTTTGTGTGGAACATGATATATGATGGTGCAGAAAGTTTTCCAGGAATGATATTGTGGGCTGGAAGCTTAAGAGGGCCAAGAGCTATTCCAGGAAATTATAAAGTAAGCTTAAATGTCAATGGTCAAGTATTAAATCAACCATTTACCATTTTAGCAGATCCTAGAGCTGAGAGTACTTTAGAAGACATGAAAGAACAATTTACCTTTATTAAAGAAGTAAACCAAACACTAGATAATACTCATAAATCTATTAAGAAAATTAGAAGCATAAATGGCAAATTAGATGCTTTTATGGCGCAATACAAAGGCAATGATAATGTTAAAGATTTGGTAGAAAAAGCAAAAACACTAAAAGAGCAATTCTCTGAAATTGAGAAAACTCTTTATCAAACTAAAAACAGGAGCAGACAAGACCCTTTGAATTTTCCAATAAGACTTAACAACAAACTAGCACACTTAAATTCAATAGTTGCTAGAGGAGATTTTGCACCAACAGATCAAGATATTGCAGTTAAAAACGAATTAACGCAAAAAATCAATGAACAATTAGGAAAGTTTAATAATTTGGTAGATAAAGAAATTAAAGCATTTAATACCTCGTTTAACGCTAAAAACTTAAACTTTTTGATTGTTGAAGATTAATGGAGTTTTACAACTATATAAAATCACTACATCTCATTTTTGTAATTACGTGGTTTGCTGGATTGTTTTATATTCCTAGATTGTTTATATATCAAATTGAAGCCTATAACAAGCGCTCTCCCGAAAAAGAAATTTTGGGAGAGCAGCTTAAATTAATGGCAAAACGCTTATGGTTTATAATAACTTGGCCTTCAGCAATATTAGCAATTATTTTTGCAGTTTGGTTACTTATTTTACAACCTTCATGGTTAAACCAAGGTTGGATGCACATTAAACTTTTATTTGTTGTTTTACTTATTTTCTATCACTTAAAAACGCATCATTTTTTTCTTCAACTACAAAAGGACTACATTCGCTATTCATCTAATTTTATGAGAATATGGAACGAAGGTGCAACACTTTTCTTGTTTGCTATCGTATTTTTAGCCATCTTAAAAAATAGCATTAATTGGATTTTTGGAGTCCTTGGCATTGTTCTTTTAGCTGTCATGCTAATGTTAGCAATCCGTTTATATAAAAGAATCAGAGAAAAGAATCCCAATGCATAGATATGGCTTGATAATTGTTATATTTATGTGATAAATTTTATGAATGGCTTCAAACAAACTGTCTTTACGGTCGCGTATTTTTGTATATATGATTTTACTGGTTTTAGTGGCTTCAGTACTTATTGCTGCTGTAACTTTATATCAGTATAACGAACAATCCAAAGATTACCACAAACAGCGTCTAGAGCGTAAAGAAGCACAACTACTTTCAAGCATAGATTATGTTATAAGAAGTACGACTTGGCCAAGAGAGACAGAGTATTTGCCGCTTATCTTCAAAGACAAAATTTATGAAATAGCTGATAATCTTAGTGTAGAATTCAATATTTATGATCTTGGCGGAACATTAGTGAAAAGCTCAAAACCTAGTTTTGAAAATGACAGTCTTGTTACATGTATGCCAGCAGAAATTCTTAACAACTTGATGAATAGTATAGAAAAACGTCATGTTGAAACGAATGAAACATTAGGAGGTGATTTCAGATCATCATATACCATTTTCACAGATTTTAAATCAAAGCCCTTAGGCATATTAAATGTACCTTATTTTGAAGATGACTCCTTCAATGATGATGAACTAAAAGAGTTTTTGGTTCGTTTAGGGTATGCTTATTTTGTAATGCTATTGGTTGCTATAGCCTTTGCTTATTTTGTGTCTAGATATATAACCAGATCGCTAAAAACCATTAGTGATAAAATGAATGAAACGCGTTTAGAAAAACGCAACCAAAAAATCGAACTAAAAGGAGCAAGCGAAGAAGTTTCAGTGTTGGTAGAATCGTATAATAGTATGATTGACGAACTGGAAGAATCTGCTGTTAAACTAGCAAGAAGCGAGCGTGAACAAGCATGGCGCGAAATGGCAAAACAGGTAGCTCATGAAATTAAAAACCCATTAACTCCAATGCGTTTGAGCGTACAGAGTTTTCAGCGAAAATTCGATCCAAACGATCCAGATGCTCGTCAAAAAGTAGATGAATACAGCAAAACACTCATCCAGCAAATTGATACCATGAGTTCTATTGCTTCGGCATTTTCAAATTTTGCAAAAATGCCAGCTCAGAAAAACGAAACCCTTAATGTGGTTGAGGTGGTCGATTTGGCTTTGGATATTTTTACAGAAGATTATTTGACATTTAAATGTGTTAAAGAAGAAATTATAGCCAAACTTGATCGTACGCAATTAATTAGAGTGATTACCAATTTGGTAAAAAACGCTATTCAAGCTATTTCTCATGTTGATGATCCTAAAGTTGACATAGAACTTAAAGATGATGATGAGAATGTGATAATTACAGTTAGTGATAATGGACATGGCATTTCAGAAGAAAACAAACTCAAAGTTTTTGAACCTAAGTTCACCACTAAAACAAGCGGAATGGGATTAGGCTTGGCAATGATTAAAAACATTATTGAAACTTATAATGGAAATATTACTTTTACATCAACACAAGGAGAGGGCTCAACTTTTAAAGTAATACTTCCAAAAGGATAATCTAAACATAATAACATGCAATACAAAAATATTATTTCAGAAGCCAATAATGGCATTGCAACAATAACCATTAACAGACCCAATAAACTCAATGCTTTAAATATTGAAACTATTAATGAGCTTCACCATGCTTTAAACATTTCAGACAATGATAAAGACATTAAAGTCATTGTCATTACAGGAAGTGGTGACAAAGCTTTTGTTGCTGGAGCAGATATAAGTGAGTTTGCAGATTTTGATGTTGAAGAAGGTAAGGAACTTGCAGCTAATGGTCAAGATATATTGTTTAACTTCATTGAAAACCTCTCAACTCCAGTTATCGCTGCTGTAAACGGTTTTGCGCTTGGTGGAGGTTTAGAACTTGCTATGGCTTGTCATTTTAGAGTAGCAAGCGATAATGCCAAAATGGGACTTCCTGAAGTCTCATTGGGTGTTATTCCAGGGTATGGTGGCACACAACGTTTACCACAATTGGTAGGTAAAGGTCGTGCTATGGAAATGATTATGACCGCTGGAATGATTGATG